>JASLKL010000078.1 GCA_030747605.1 Verrucomicrobiota bacterium
TTCACCCTGCCGTTATGCAGGTCAATGCACGGCCTAAACACGCATTTATTCTACTTGTGAACGAAGTAAGGGTCGAGTTTCGGTTAAAAAGTCGGGCAACATAATTCGGATTGTTGTACTTTCGCTCTGTGGATGAGGGTAGAAAAATCCAAAACATTGCCCTAACTGGGTTTATGGGATGTGGTAAAACGGCGGTTGGCCGTGTTGTATCCAAGGTTAGTGGTTTTGAATTTTTAGATACTGATCAGTTTATAGAGGATCATGTAGGGATGAGTATTCCACGGATTTTTGAGGAACATGGTGAAGACACGTTTCGTCAATATGAGCGAGAGGTGGTTGCTCTTTTGGCGACTCGAAAAAATACTGTAATAGCGACTGGTGGAGGCTTGCTCGTGGAGAGGGCTAATATGGATGCTATTAAACAGTATTCCATGGTTTTTTGTCTTTGGGCTTCATCTGAATCCATATGGCGCCGCGTGAAAGATCAATCTCATCGTCCTCTACTTCAAACAGAGAATCCTAAGCAACGTATTATTGATCTAATGCAGCAACGTAAATCGGCCTACAGTCAGGCTGATATGTTAGTGAATACAGAGTATCGTTCAGCTAAAGAAGTAGCTCAGCTTATACTTAGCCAGTTTAGTCAGGCTGTTGCTCGAGCAGTCTGATGAAGGCATCGATTCGTCAGCGGGCGTTGGAATTAGGTTTTGACGACTGTCGTTTTACTAATGCTAATCCGCCAAATAGTGCTCCCCAATTTCTCGATTGGATTGATAATCAGAGGCATGGATCGATGGGCTGGATGAAGAGGAATGCGGAGAAACGTATTGATCCAAATTTGGTTCTTGAGAATGCCTGTTCCATTATATCGCTAGCGGCTAGTTATGAAGATAAGCAAAATAATGATGAGGCTGCTAACATGGGGCTTATTGCTCGCTATGCTCGTTATACGGATTACCATGACTCCATTGGTAAAGCACTTATTCAGTTGACCGAGTACTTGCAGATGATTGCTGGAGATGATGTCCAATCTCTTTGGTACGTTGATACTGGCCCGATACTTGAACGTGATCTTGCTCAACGTGCTGGTTTGGGGTTTGTTGGTAAGCATACCAACCTGATCAGTCGTAGACTTGGCAACTGGTTTTTTATCTCGGAAATCATAACTACTGCTAAAATTGAACCGGATGAACCAGAACACAATCGTTGCGGTAAATGTTCTGACTGTATCGACATTTGTCCCACTCAAGCGATTACCTCACCATTTGTATTAGATGCTCGTCGCTGTATTTCATATTTGACTATCGAGTTGAAGGATTCCATTCCCTTAGAATTTCGTTCCATGATTGGTAATCATATATATGGTTGTGACGATTGCCTTTCTGTCTGTCCTTGGAATCGTTTTGCAGGTAAGGGGCGCCTTATGGCTGAACATCGTCGGCATGATCTAGATCAAGCAGATTTATTAGAGTTACTTGCGTTAGATGAAGATGGATTCCGCTCAAAATTTCGTGATACACCAATAAAAAGAACAAAGCGGCGTGGTTTTTTAAGAAACGTATGTGTAGCTCTTGGGAATATTGGCGATGCCAAGGCAATTCCAGCCCTAGAACGCGCCAAAAAAGATCAAGAATCACTTATTGCTGAGCATGCTGAATGGGCGCTTAATCAAATAAATAATCGATACGAAGAGGGTTGATATTTTATGGCTTTACGGGTTGCAAACATTCAGCCAAGAGGTAAGTCTTCCTCTTATTGCGTTGCGGATAGTTTTAAATCAAATTAACCATTATCATAACAGTAACAGAATGGAGTTCTCGAAATGATTAAAAAAAATAAAGTTAGAGGATTTACTTTAATTGAGCTTCTTGTGGTTATTGCAATAATTGCAATTCTAGCAAGCATGTTGTTGCCTGCTTTGGCAAAAGCAAAAACCAAGGCAACTCAAACTGTTTGTCTGAGTAATTTTAAACAGTTGGGCATTATGATGCAATTATATGCTGACGATCATGATGACCGAGTAGTTCATAACGGTAATGGATTAGTACGTAAGACATGGGTTGGAGGTGTTTTTTCATCTCGCCCTCAGGACGCTGGTAAACCTGAGATGTTGATTGATAAGCGTTTATCTTTATTTGGTCAGTATATTCAAACCAAGGGAGTTTATCGTTGTCCGGCTGATAAGAGCACTATCAAAGTCGGTCGAAATGAGATGCCACGCTTGAGAAGTTATGCTTTGAATAGTTTTGTTGGTTGGGATACGTCGCGCGGCCGAGGTGAGCCAGCCTATCGCAATCAACCAAATTCTCGTTATCAGTCCTATTTGAAAATGTCAGATTCAGCCCGAGGCCCGGGAGAGATTTTCACTTTCATCGAAGTGCATCCAGTGAGTTTGTGTCGGCCTTTTTTTGGGCTTAATATGAAACAGAATTTTTATCATGTTCCTGCTGGCCATCACAGTGGCACAGCTGCATTGGGGTATATGGATGGATCTACTAAGGTGCGCAAATGGTTAGGTAGAGATACAAAGGAACTTCACTCCCGGTCGAATGAAGGTCATTGGGGAAACCATGCTGATAGCAACATGCGGAATGAGGACCTTGTATGGTTGCAGAAACGGGCTACGAAGCTAATAGGTCGCTGAATTGTTAGTTTTTAATTTCTACAGACTTGAATGAGTTGCGGTCCAGTTGCCGATATTGTTTTAAAAGATCAATAACATTTTCGCTTTTTTTTGGTTGTCTCAATTCTGTGAGTAATTCTTGAGCGACAGATTCTACTTTCTTTGAACCGTAAAAATCATCTTTTGCCCTGTTGAGATATTTCATTAGGCGAAAGGCGTTTAACCATCGCAAGAATCGCTTGCGAAATTTTTCTAGATCGGTTGAGTTTTGACGTATCTCTGGGACAATGTCTTTGAGGAATTTTTCCTCCAAAAAAGTTGCTAAAGGTGCTGGAGGTGTTTCCTGAAAATGACCAAATTCCCAAAGCGAATCGGCTTGCTCAATAAGCCACTGAATATCTAGGTAGGCTTGAAGAGGATAGCTTGTTTGATGTTTTGATTTTATAAAACTGCTAATGGCTTTTCCGGTGCCAAATGGCACTCGATCGGAGATCCGAGGGGAGGGGTATACTATAGCATTAGACAATTCAGTTACTTTCCCTAGCCAGCTGATCTTCTGAAGGAAATAAAAGTCTTCGCCTGCTTGTCGCCGGTTCATGCCTCCTTGTTTTACATATGCCCAAGCTCGTACTGCCATAGCAGATCCAATTGTTTGGAATCCGTATGGAAAGTTAATGTGTTTCTGTGCGCGAACATGATAGCGAAGATGGAGTTCGTAGGCAGCTATTCCTGCGAATTCGTTTTGGCTAATAGACTGTCCGACTTTTCCAAATCCACATTTTTCCATCTCATTTTTATCAAGTGGGTGTTCAAAATAAATACTGGTTCCAGGGCTTTTAGGTTGATTTGAAAAATGTGTTTCAATACTAGTGAAATAGTTAGGTGAACATCGACAGTCCGCGTCATAGCAAATAAGCAGTCCGTTTTCTGCTTGGTTGACATCCGCTAGACGTCGAATCGCTTCATCCATACCAATCTTACGAGCCGAGCCAACTCCCGCATTACTTTTAGGTAAGTTTGGGAGATGTAATAGATGAATGGTTAGCCAGTTTTTGGTTGCTGTGTTTAGCCAATCAGATACTTCGTTGAGTGATTTTTGATTTTGTTCTTGAATCGTTTTGGAGCAGCTTAAACTACTATTGATGACAACAATTACTTCTATTTTACTAATTGGTTGGTCGCATTGTGTTAAGTGTTGAAGTGTCCCTAGAAGATCAGGTTCGTTGTAGCAAGGTATAACAACGACCATCATTAGGCTTGGGGTCGGTGCAGTTAGGATTAATCTTTTTCCTGCAGATCGTTTTAAGTATTGCTTGTGAGGGGAATCCACTTGTTGTTTGCCCTTAAATTTGGATGTATGATAGACGGGTTTCAATCTTTAACTGATACTTAAAGTTACAATTAATAACGAAATTATAATTGATCTATTTAACGCTATAAGATAGATTGTCCCTACTAGGCAATTTAAGTAATGAAATTAATTAACACATTAACTTTAGTTGGCGTCTTTGTTTCGACGAGTGTTTTGTCACAGACGAAGTTATTTTCTGAGCTAGTTGGTCCCGGGGCAGTAGGTTCGGTTAAGTCGGGTGGATCTTTACAGCTGCCCTATATTATTTGGGGTGGCGATATGGCAACCTTCCATGCCAATGGAGGGTTGAAGACCAAGTCAGGAAGTATCTTTCAGAAGCAGGGGCTCAATTTTAATATGGTTCCAGGAGATGATTTCATTCAACAGGTTCGAGATTATCGTTCTGGTAAATCACCTTTCTTGCGGGGTACATATAGGATGATGGGGCAAGCCTCAGAGGTGATTGGTTCTGATCCGCGTACTAAGGGAGTAGTAATCATGCAAATGACTTGGTCAGCAGGAGATCATATGGTTGCTCGGGAAGGAATCAGAACTGTGACCGACTTACGGGGGAAAACTGTGGCAGTGCAACAGGGAGGCCCTCATATTGGTATGTTGGATGATGTGCTGAAGACAGCGCAATTGAGCTGGAATGATATTAGAGTAAAGTTTTATGATGATCTAACGGGTCCCGAGTCTCCAGTTGAGGCCTTTCGAAAAGATCCAACCATATCCGCCTGTTTTGCTATAACACCAGATATGTTTGGGCTTTGTACCGATTTAACTAGCATAGGGACTGGTGCAGAGGGAACAGTGAAGGGGGCTAAAGTACTGGTTTCCACGGCGGAATTATCTCGATCTATTGCTGATGTCTACGTTTGCCGGAAGGACTACTACGATGCTAACCGTGCTTTGGTTAGAAAATTTGTAGCCGGATATCTCAAGGCGGCTGAGCAGCTAGTTGAAAAACGAGCGGCTTATGATGCTGGGAACAGAGACACATCATACATAAATCTGCTCAATCAGACGGTTCAAATCTATACAGAAGATGTTGTTCCCAACGTAGATGAGGCCCATGGTCTTTTATTGGACTGCACGTTTGCTGGTTATCCAGGCAATGTCAGTTTCTTTGAAAAGGAAGGCAATCTTCATGGGTTTGATGCATTTCAGACGTCGTCTTTGGAGTTAGCGACCTCTCGCGGTTATGCCAAGCAGAAGATGGGATTGTTCCCGTCTGGTCTCAATTATAAGCACGAAGATTTTTTAAATTATTTGGAGAAAACCAGTTTAGAGCAGGGTGAGCGATTTAGGGCTGAAGCTGTACTTTCGGAGATTGAGGAATTGAGTTCAGGTGGGCTTTTAGATGACCGAACGATTGTATCCTTCACTATTAACTTTAAGCCGAATCAGATTGAGTTTAGCGCTTTGCAGTACGCAGCGGAGTTTAATCGTATTATCGAAACGGCAGACAAATTTGGTAACGCAGTAGTAGCTATTCGTGGTCATGCGGATCCAACAAAAACTTTGGTGGATTTAGTCAAGGCCGGTTTGACCAAGGGTACGCTAAAGCGTTCTGGGAGCCGTGGGAACTATAGTTACTCATTGAACGGTCGTGCATTGAGCCTTAATAATACAGAGCTTTTATTAGAGGCAATTGCTCAGGGGGCTTTTGATGGGGTAGATGATTATAATCCGCGTCGAACAATGCAGGCGGCTTTGAATCTTTCGAGGAAAAGAGCCGAAGCCGTAAAGAGTTCGGTCGTTGCCTATGCAAAAGGTAAAGGCATTTCGGTTGATTTATCACAGATTCAGCCGCAAGGAGTTGGTATTTCAGAGCCTTTCATTTCCAAGCCTCGTTCGGTTGCTGAGGCTGAGCAGAATATGCGGGTGGAATTCCGTGTTATTCGAGTCTCTGCAGAGGTCACTCAGGAATCCGATTTTGATTTTTAAAATATTTTTAGAAATTGCCAATGAATCATAAAAATAAAACTAGTAACTTTATTTTAGGGCTTCTAACTGTTGGGCTTTGGTTTGTGCCGTTTAGCCGAGCAGAAGTGCAGGTCACGGATAATGTGGTTGTAGTAGTAGATGCATCTGGCTCAATGGGAACACCTATGGCTGGTACGGATCGGATGTCAGCAGCTAGAGATGCCTTGAAGCAGGTGTTAGGTCAGGTTCCAGATTCGACGCATGTCGGTGTTTTGGTTTTTCCAAGAGGTGACTGGGTGTATCCACTTGGTCCGCGCTCAGATCAGAGGCTTAATGGGGCAATTGACAGTATTCGTTCTGGCGGCGGAACCCCTCTTGGATCATACATGAAACGTGGTGCTGACGCTTTATTGGAGGCTCGAAAAAAACAATTTGGCTATGGAACTTACAGATTATTAGTTGTTACAGATGGCGAAGCTAATGATGCAAATTTAGTTGAGGGCTATACTCCTGATATCATTTCTCGCGGTATAACTATTGATGTAATTGGTGTGGATATGGGGTCCAAGCATACGCTGGCAACTAAAGTTCATACTTACAGAAGCGCAGACGATCCGGATTCCCTTAGGCAAACTATTACAGAAGTGTTTGCTGAGGTTTCTGTAGCAGATGCTGGCCAAACGGATGAAGACTCATTTGAATTGATTGCGGATCTGCCTAAACAAACTGCTTCGGAGATGCTTAAATCTCTTTCAACCACTGGTAACGATCCGATACAAGACTATACTGTAATGAGTCGAGCTAGGCCTATTCCACAGTCAAATTCATCTTCTTCTGGCTCGGTGGCGCCTGTCTCGTCAAATGGAAATGGTCCAGAAGACTTTGCTCTTTTACTTGTGGGGTGTGGTTGTCCAATTATAATTTTATTAGGGATATATTCGGTAGTTAAAGCTTCTAAAAATAAAAAATAATGGCGGAAGGGAAAGGCTTTAAAGGCTGTATTGTTTTGCTAGTTTGGCTGGTTATTTTGGCCATTGTAGCAGTAACCGTTCGTTATTTTTGGACCGAACCCCAAAAGGAAAAGCTTCAGTCGGATACCGGTTCGAATAGTAGCTATTCTCACGAGGTAAAAATTCAAGCTGATCTTTTTAGTGGTTATTCTGTGCTTCGTTCGGAGGAAATGAAAAAGAACCTTCGTTATGATGGAGTGCGCTTGACGATGATTAAAGATGAGGCTGACTATGATGCTCGGCTTGAAGCATTAGAGGATGGAGATGTTGAGATGGGTGTTTTCACGATTGATTCACTGCTCGTAGCCGGTGCGAAGTTGGGACGTTTCCCGGTGTCAATTGTGATGGTAATCGATGAGACTATTGGTGCTGACGCTGTGTTGGCATTTGATAAGGGTGTTAAAACAGTTCAGGACCTCAATGCTTCAGATGCGGCTTTTGTACTTACGCCAAGTTCGCCCAGTGAGTTTTTGGCTCGTGTTGTCAAATCTCACTTTAAACTGCCAAAATTGGGGAGTAATTGGATTGTGGAAGCCGATGGTTCAGAGGCGGTGTTCGAGGTCATGAAAAATACGGACCGTGCCAAGAAACAAGCATATGTTTTGTGGGAGCCGCATGTTTCTCAGGCTAAAAAAATTGAAGGAGTGAAAGTGTTACTTGATAGCTCTAAAGTTAAAGGGCTAATAGTCGATGTGCTAGTGGCAAGACGTGAGTATTTACGTGATCATCCTGAAAAGGTTCGTGCAATTGTTGAGTCTTATTCCCGTGCAGCCCATCATTATAGAAATGAACCCGAAGGGTTTGCAGGCTTGGTTCGTTCGGATGACCCGAGTTTGTCTGAGGATGGATCCAAGGCAATTGTGGATGGTATCCAGTGGAAAAATACTCTTGAGAATTATGCGCACTTTGGTCTCGTAAAAGGAGCTGCTGCTGGTGATTTGCTTACGATGGAAGACATGATTGGAAATGTTACTGAAATTCTATTGAAAACAAAGTCGCTCGATTCTGATCCTCTCAATGGAAATTATACTTCTCTATACTACGATAATATTTTATCTGAAATGCGGGCAGACAATTTTCATCCTGCAAGCCTGATTGCTGGCTTGGGTCAGGGCACAAAAGATTTGCAGGGTGTCCGAACCAATGCTCATTTAGGTAAACTTAATGAAAGCCAGTGGGGTAGTTTGCGAGCGGTAGGAGATCTGAATGTTCAGTCGATTGGTTTTCGTCGAGGTTCTGCTGCAATTTCTCTGTCAAGTGAACATGAATTGCGAAGGCTAAAGAAGATGTTAGATAACTTTCCGAGTTTCTATCTACGTATTGTTGGGCAGACTCGGTCGGAGGGAGATGCGGAGGCTAATCGGCGTCTGGCAGAGATTCGTGCTAAGTCAGTTGGAGAATTCCTTCAAAAGGATGGCGTTTCACTCTCTAGAATGCGCACTGAGGCGGCTCCGTCTGCTTCTACATCGGGTTCTGCCCAATCTGTAAGATTTGAGGTGGGCCAGGTGCCATTCTGAATCAAAAACCAATCGCTTTACTAAAAGCGTAGCGTTGACTCATTCATTATTTCTGACGAACTTGTTCTCCCCTGCATTGTGAGAGTAAAATGATGTGAGCGAAGAAAAGAACATAGCCAAGCGGGTAGTAGCGGACATTCTTTCTAGTCCGATGGTTATTTTCCCATTTATGGTGGGAACGGCTGCGTTTGCATCACTTTTTGCGCTTGGTCTCAAAGGGTCTGCTTTTTTTGGGGCGATGCTTGTTGGTTTAGGAGGCGTACTCGGATCGGGTGGAATATTTTTAACTAAAATGATCCTAGGGCGCGATGAGCGGGTTAAGAAAATTATTGAAGAATCACGCGACGAAGCCAAACAGGCTAAACGCAAGCGGCTTGATCACTTCCATCATAGGTTAACTATGGATGGTGATTCTCGAACCGAAGACTCAATGCATGATTTGCGGTCACTACGACAGGCATTTAGTCAGCTAGACAAAATTGCACCGGATTTAAATGGGGCAATGATAGATGAGATTCAGAAGCGAGCTGAGGAGTTGTTTCAACAGTGTGTTAGTTCGTTGGAGAAGTCGCTTCAACTTTGGAAGACGGCGGACAGTCTAGCTTCAGAGATGGCTCGCAAGCCGATTTTAGAACAGAGGGAGAAATTGGTGGGTGAAGTAGTTGGAACGGTGGAGCATATGAGTCAGACTCTTGCAGCGGTGCAAGGCATCACTAACAAAAGTGATGGTGACGCTCGTTTACAACAGCTCAGAGGTGAGTTGGATCAAAGCCTTGAAGTGGCAAAAAAGGTTGAACAAAGAGTAGATTCGTTGTTAAATACGGGCTCTTTAAAGAAATTAAGCAAAATTAATAATACTTCCTCAGAATGAATCCACTTGCTGCAGTTTGGAGATGGTGTAAGGCCGTTCTTTATCTGGTTACTGGTCAGATAGATAAATCGCGTCGAGTCTTGGATAAAAATCCCAATGTCTTGAAAGCGAAGTTTGATGACATAATTAAGAGCAAGGTTGATCAGATACATACTTACAAGCAGGCCGTTGCAAAATTAATAGCCCAGCAAGAGAAAAAAATGGCCAAGCTAAAGGCCTTAACTGAAGAAACCAAGAAGCTTGAAACTCTTAAGGCGGGGGCACTCGCAATGGCCAAGCAGACAGTAACTAAGTTGCAGAATGAAGGTCAAACAAAGGAGGAAATTCATGCAAGTGAACAGTACAGAAAATGCCTTACCGCTTACAATGACTTTGCCGCAACTGTCACTGAAAAGCAGGATCATATCAAAGACCTTGAGGGAGATATTGCTGAATACGACGACAGTTTGGCTAATCATAAAGTCAACTTGCAGCAATTAACCCGTGATATAGATAAGCTTAAGAGCGAAGCTGCCGATGCGGTTGCGGACGTTATTACCTCCAAAGAGGAGACGGATCTGGCAGACATGCTTAATGGTATCTCACAAGATGGCATGGCGAAAGAATTGCAGGATATGCGAGAGCTTCGAAGTGAGATGCGAGCAGAAGCGAGAGTTTCACGTGAAATGGCCGGTACTGATGGCAAGGCGCAGGAAGCAGAATTTTTGGAATATGCGAGAACTAATACGGCTACCGATGAGTTTGATTCTTTGCTTGGTTTAGCTGAAGGTGTGGAGGCTGCTCCAATAGAAGATAAACAAGAGGAGTCTTCTAGTTTGGAGAACTCTCTGCCTGAGTAATAATATAATTTAATTGACCCCTATTTTTAGGGGTCTTTTTTTTACTTAAGGTATTTATTAATTGTAATATGAATAATAATGTGTGTAAAAAAAGCTGGGCGGTTGCATTTTTTAGTGCCGCGTTAATCATATTGATCGGTTGCGGTGGTGGTGAAAATACTACTACTAAAGAGGTTCCGACGTTTTCTTTGGCGTGGAGTGAATATCCATCGTGGAGTGTGTTTGGGGTGGCTGATGTAACAGGAATTTTGAATGGTAAAAAAGGAGAGTTAGGTCCTGTAGAAGAGAAATGGGGTGTTGATATAGTGTTAAAAGAGGCAGAATACGATCCTTGTATTGGAATGTATGGGGCTGGCCAGTGTGATGCAGTTTGTATCACAAATATGGATATCTTAAGCCC
>JASLKL010000079.1 GCA_030747605.1 Verrucomicrobiota bacterium
TGAGTACTTAATGGAAAAGAATATAAATTCAATGTTTGATAAGTCGAAGTCAGTTGAAAATGGTTGGCCTGGCTACGAATCAGATATGTACACCTTTCTTAGGCTTAAACCTTTGGGCTCACAAAAAACTTTTGTTAATCAAGAGGAGCCTGACATTATAGGAGATAATGATACGACTGAAGCTTACACTAACGATTACAAAGAAATTGATAATAGCGGAATTCACTTTGCGCTATATAAGAATGGTAACAATGGGAATATTTATATGGGAATCGGGGGGCCTTCCGTAAAAAAAGTTGTTGATCCATTGCCGCCTGGAGATGGCAGCTCAAATCGGGACAATGGAATTAGAGGAGACATTGCTTTTAAAGCATTAATAACTCTTTCAACTGCTCACAAATTAGAATTAATTAATATGTTTCTTCCTCGCAAAGCAATATATGAGGATAATTCAGAGGCCTATGATTATGTGCATCCAGATGGGCTTTAAATTTAACATTGGTTATAAAGTAAGGTTATAATTTGTTATGGCAAATTATCTTAGTCAAAGCTGGCTTATTCCACGTCGTCATTTTTTGCGAGGTTTAGGTGTTTCCCTTGGATTGCCTATGCTTGATTGTATGCGGTCGTTGAGTGCCGTAGAGAAAGTTAAGAGCCCTAGTCGTAGTATTTTCATTTACTTGCCAAATGGGGTAAACACTTATGAATATGAATTGATTCAGTCGGGCAAGAATTATGAATTTTCTCGTATTCTCGCGCCATTGGCTAAACATAGGAATAATATTACACCGATTAGCGGGCTTTATCATCCTAATGCATTCGGTATAGCTCATAGCGCAACACAAACATGGCTCACTGGAGCAAAGCATGGGCCAACGGATAAGAATACTGTTTCGGTTGATCAGATGATAGCGAGCCTAGCAGCATCAAAGACTCGGTTCCCATCACTCGAGTTGAGTAATCAAGGCCAACCATTGTCGGTCAGTCCTGATGGTATCGCTCTTCCTACTGAAAGAAATCCAGCGGTCGTTTTTCAAGATTTATTTGTTGAACCTAAGGGCGGTGTTCATAAGCAGCGTCGTCGGTTGCAACGTAAACAAAGCATGCTTGATTTAGTCATGGAAGATGCAAAATCTCTTTCCAATAAAATAGGAAATGAAGATCGAGGAAGGCTTGCTCAGTACTTGACGGCAGTTCGTGAAGTGGAGATTCGGACAGAACGTGCAGAGGTATGGCTGGAAACTCCGAGGCCCCAAATTGAGTCGAGTGTAGCAGCAAAACTTAATCGTAATATTCAGTTGGAAAGGCTAGGAGAGTATTTACGGACAATGTACGATATTATCGTCTTAGCTTTCCAGACTGATATGACACGGGTAGTGACGTTCAATACCGGAAATGAAGGGACTGGCCCGTCTGTTCCAGAGATTGGCATCAGTCGAGATCGGCACTCGCTATCACATCACAATGGAGACAAAGAGATTCTTCAGCAACTAACTCGGAGTGACGAATTCAATATCCAGCAATTTGCTTATTTCCTCGATAAGCTCTCGGAGCTCAAGGATGGAGAGGGATCACTGCTGGATACAACTGTTTGTCTTTATGGGAGTGGACTTTCGTATGGCAATAGCCACGGGACAACTAGTCTTCCGCTGGTGCTTGCCGGCGGGGCTTCGCTGGGGCTCAAGCATGGGACTCACGTCGACTACAACAAACAGGTTAAAAATTTTAAAGGATATGGTGATGGTATCAGTATGTATCATAGTCCAATTAATTCTAAAGCCCACTTTAGCAATTTACTTCTGACTATTGCTCATAAAATGGGAGTCCAAAAAGAAACATTTTCAGACTCCAATGGAGTGGTATCGGAGGTTCTCTCATGATTTTGTTAATGCGTCTTTTGGCTCATAGTGGCTTATTATTAGTTTTGTGCCTTGCCGCAAGGAATGTGTTAACAGCTGAGAACATTAGGGAGGCCCTGCAGAATCACGTGCCTAAATCTGGCTTTTTTCCTCCGGCAGATGCAGGTATTCATTTAGATGGTGATTTAGTGGTGAGTGATCCAATAAATCGGCGCGGCGCTTTGCGCAAAAGCCAACATTCTAAGCGTCATTATTTTGCTATGCTTCCCTACGGGATGGTGTGGCATCACGGGGCGCCTGCTGATGTGCGTGACATCCCGGTTGGTACGCATATGCATGGAAGATTCCTGCTGCCTTTGGAAGGCGAAGAGAATACCATTCCAATTGCCAAAGAAGATCTCAAGGTAAATTCGGATTATCGCTACAACCATGCAATTTTGCTTGAAGACGATGCTAGTTTCTATTCTCGCCGAGGCCGTTCTTGGAAAGTTCTTGGCTTTGAAAATGGTGGAGGCCCAGCTCCGCGATTGAAGCTTTCTGTAGAGCCTGTAGGACCTGAAATCGAAGGAGCTATCAATAAGCCCGTTTTATTCGATATTGATGAGTCGACCCGAGTTTGGAGAAAGCGTCAATTGGTAGGTAAAGACCAAATTAAAACTGGGCATAATATTCAAGTGAATTTGACATGGGGACCATTTGATAGTTTGGCAACTACCGATGTTTGGTTAGACGAAGAGAGTCTGGCTGCCTGTAGAGAAATCCAACGCCAAAGACACTTAAGATTAATCCGTTCTAGATTTCTTCCTGGTTGGGTTGATGCTGTGAAAAACTATGATACGGGGGGAGGTGAGATTACAGTAACGTTATTTGGTGGAATGGACCCGATTCTTTATAAAGAAATTGAGAAAGTTAAAACACCGAAGATATCTGACGCGGCAACAACTCTGAGGACTTGGAGTTATCATCAGGAATATTCTGTTCGCGGGAATAGAATCAAATGGAAGGTTGCTGAGAATCCGCCCTTGGGAAGCAGTGGAATTCAGATACAATTCAAAATTCCTCAGATGTTGGAAGGATTTAGGCAGGGCCGAATCGTTCGACTGAAGGGGCCATGGACATATGTTTTATTACCTGCTGATGAATGGATTGCAAGTCCCAAAGACTTTGAATTGTCTTCGAAACTTCGTTTGCCATGACTAATCGAAAAATTTGCGTGAGAACATTTTTAGGTTCTTGGAATTTATATATATTTTTCGTTGCATTTTGTTTGATGCCTACCATGGCAAGTGCTCTGGAGGAATTTGAAAAAACATCACAGGACTTCTTGAAAAAATATTGCTTAAGGTGTCACGATAGTTCCAAACAAAAGGGTAAGTTTCGTATAGATAATCTCTCGAGTGATTTTAATAATCATTTGATCGCAGAAAAGTGGAACGAAGTTAGATTTCGTATTAATGCAAGTGAAATGCCGCCAGAGGATGAAATTCAGCCTACAGCAGAGGAAATTGGCAATATTGTTGATAAGCTCACTCAAAAGATTCGTGAAGGGGCTGCTGTCCGTATGGCGCAACGAGCTTCAATGGAGCACTATCGTCTTAGTCGGCAGGAGTATGCTCACACCATTTATGATCTGCTAGGAGTTGTATATGATGTTGAGGCGCCTGGTGCATTAAATGAAGATCCTCGCTGGAGGGGATTTAATCGTATTGGTGCATTATTATCCGTCGCCCCTTCGCATCTCGAACGTTATTTCGTGGCGGCTGAAGCCGTGATTGAACTTGCCTTACCGGATGCTGATTTTTCAACCAAAACCAACCACAATATAGCTGGGAATGGAAAGCGGCGTCTTCTCCAATTGGGAGAGGGCTGGGGTTTTGATTTGAAGCATCCCGGTCGCTATCGCCTTAGGATTCGTGGTAGCGGGTTGTCTGCATTTACTGGACGTATTCCTCATATGTCGATTTGGCATAAGCATCACAAGAGGTCTTTTGATGGAGTTGATCTAGTTGCTTCAGAAGACGAGCCAGTCACCATTGAACTGGAAGGTCTATTTCCTGCAGGTGGATATGAAATCCGAAATCACGCCCGAACGCAAAAGCATGCTAATGGTGCTTATAAGCTTTTTCGTAACGAACTAATTGATGCAACTAATTCTGTTTTATCTTTGAAAGATGCACACCCATCCCCCAGAACTAAGATTGTGGATGATAAGGGCCGACCAGTAATGCCTTTACTTATTATTGATTGGATTGAGATAGAGGGGCCTATAAGTACTGCGGCTGATTTGGCTAAGAGGAAAGGTCTGATGCCTTCGAATGAAAACGATACCTTCGAAATTAAAAAATGTTTAAAGTATTTTGCTGAAAGAGCTTGGCGTCGTCCTGTGATAGATGAAGAAATCGAACCATATTTAAATTATATAAATGCAGAGCGAGAAACTGATGAGCCATTCCGATCGGTTTACCGCTCAGCACTTGCTAGTATTTTAATTTCTCGCAGTTTTTTCAACTTGGTGGAGGGCTCGCCGAAAGATAAACGATTACATTTGAATGATTTTGAATTGGCTAGTCGTCTTTCTTTTTTTCTGTGGAGTTCCATGCCGGATGAGCAACTTTTTTCCGTTGCTCGTAATGGGGAACTTAATATTTCTTCAAAATTAGAAGAAGAATTCAACCGAATGATCGTCGACCCGAAGATTGAACGCTTTCTTGATTCATTTCCTAGGCAGTGGCTTCAGTTGCATCGAGTTGGTATGTTTCAACCAGACCCTAAGCTTTATCCTGAATATGATCCTTGGCTTGAAGAGAGTATGGTGAAAGAGAGTACAGCCTACTTTGCAGAACTATTCAGAAAGAATTTGCCATTGCGCGAAGCGGTTGACTCAAACTGGACAGTGCTTAATTCGCGATTAGCTATTCATTATGGAATTTCCATGCCTTATCCAAAGCAACTTACACGTATAAAGCTTGATCCAGAAATTAATAGGGGAGGATTGTTAACTCATGCTTCTATTCTTTCGTTGTCTTCCGATGGAACGCGTCATCGACCGGTTCATCGTGGTGCATGGGTTTCTGAGGCTATTTTATCGCACACTCCACCACCACCACCACCCAATGTAGCTCCATTGGAGCCGATATTGGGCGATAAGCCAAAAATAACAATAAGATCGCAAATTGAGGCCCATGCAACTAATCCCAATTGTGCTTCTTGTCATTCCAAAATTGACCCCTTGGGCTTGGCTTTCGAAAATTTTGATGCAATAGGTCGCTGGCGTGAGACTGAAAAAGTGCAAGGTGGAGTCGGGAAGGATCCTTTGGTAAATGCTTCGGGCATTATGCCCGATGGACAAGCTTTTAGTAATTCGTTTGAGTTTAAGAAATTACTAGCCGATCATGATCTCCTTGCTGAGGCGTTTATAGAGCATTTGGCTACCTATGCATTGAGACGAATCATGACTGTAGATGACATGTCTCAACTTCGATCAATTGTTGGATCTACAAAAAGGGATGATCACCGGCTTGCCAACTTAATACGTAAATTCGTTCTCTCCGATTTATTTAGTAAGCGTTAAATATTAGAGCTTTGATGAACCAGCAAACTGAACATGCTTTTGTATTAAAAAGCGTAGCTATGATTATTACTTTTTGCTTTGGATATGCCAATTTGAGATATGTTGTCTTTGGCCCTGAAGGCTTAGCGCATATCCCCCTGTATATTATGAATAAGGCCTTGTCTTGGTCGGGCCTTTTTATAATCGGATTGTCGAAGGTTTTGCGTCGGTCAGAAATTAGCAGAATGGCAGGTTTAATAGGTGCAGTATTGATTGGCATGCATGTGGTGATGTCTCTGCTTATCCTTCGCCCTGAGTATTTGGGTAAGTTTTTTAACAGTTTAGATGGTATGCGTATGACATGGAATGGAGAAGTTTCAATGCTATTTGGTGTTCTAGGGTTGGTGTTTCTGATGTGTCTTGTTTGGAATACGGCAACTGTACATAAGGGAGTGAATAAATTAAGTGAGATAAAAAGTATTTTTCCAAGGCCTATTAATATGTTGCTTTTTTGCGGAGCGCTTCATGTGGTGTTCATGGGGTGGGATGAGTGGTTTGAGCTTGGCAAGTGGGCAAAGTTTGCTTACTTCCCGCCCATCTCAATGCTCTCCTTCTTTACAGCAGTGATATTTCTTTTCGCTCGAAAATCTACGTCGCAAACACAGAGCCAAGAGAGCTAAAGGCAAAATGAAACAAATACTAATCACAATCGCGGCTGTGTTGTTAGTGGGGTGCTCCTATGCAGCAAAAGCTGATGAAACGAAATCAGAATCTTCTGTAGACAAAACTTCGAACATTGCGATTCATGAACTGCCTCAAGGGAATCCGGAAGAAGTTGGCATGTCATCTGAGGTGCTAAAAAAGATAGATGGATTAGTACAACAATATATAGGTGCTGACCGCATAGACGGCGCCGTCATCGGTATTATCCGACAAAGTAAGGTGATTTATTTAAAGGCTCATGGAATTCTTGAAGGGAAGACTCCTAAACCCATGCCCGAAGACTCAATTTTCCTTATGGCATCCTCCACCAAGCCGGTGATCGGTGTGGCAGTAATGATCCTTATGGACGACGGTCTCATTAGTCCTGATGATCCAGTATCCAAATATATACCTGAATACAAAGGAGTGCAGGTTGCCATTCCGCTGAAGTCAATAGACAAAGATCTTAAACTTAAGAGTAGAACCAAGAACAAATCCGTCAAAAAGCTCACATCCAAAACTAAGGCTAAGAGCAAAAATGGCTGGTATCCAAAAAGCAAGAGAGAGGTTCCTGAATATCGACTTGAGAAGGTTAACAGGCCCCTGACAATTCATGATCTGTTGACTCACACTGCCGGACTAGGAACCGGAGGAGGATTGGGATCAAGAATCGTGAAAGACAGAGCTTCCCCGACAGACACACTTGCTACTTGGGTGCCCAGGATGGCAGCCAGGCCTCTCGACTTTCAACCAGGGAATCGCTGGGCATACAGTCCTGGGAGCGGATTGCATGTGGCGGGGCGAATCATCGAAATAGCCTCAGGGATGTCTCTTCATGAATTTATACAGTCACGGATTCTTGACCCACTGAACATGAAAGATACCTACTGGGATGTGCCCGAAGACCAACTCTACCGAATGCCCGATAAATTTCACAACAAAGCGAAAGGCAACGGTAGAGTTATCGGGGAAGACTTAAGTGCTTATGTCTCAAACGCCGGTGGATTATTTAGTACGACACGTGACTATCTACATTTTCAACAGATGCTCGTTAACGGAGGAGCTTTGTTTGGTCATCAAATACTCAAACCTGAAACCGTTGCCATGATGACAACCAATCAGGTAGGTACTCTTTTTAGCCAAGCAGCGAAGGGAGGCCCTGGTCAAGGTTATGGTTATACGACTGCTATCACTCTGGATCAAAAGAAATCAAGAAATGGTCAAATAGCGGGCACATATAGTTGGGGAGGAGCTGCAGGTACTATTTCGTGGACAGCCCCCTCTGAGAAACTGTCAGTTGTGTATATGGTTCAAGAGCCATCTGATTTACCAAACAAAATTGGAGCAATAGTAAGAGAAGCTATTATCGATTGATTGTTGAGGTTAGAGTCTGCCCTAAGCGACTTTAAGCGCTGAAGGATTCAAACAGACCAAAGACGGTTGAACAGGAATGAGTAAAATTAAGGGTCTAAGAGTCATTCACGCTGCTAGGACTTATTCTTAACGGCGTATTTCTTCAACACCTCAATATCAACAAACTCCGTCACACTTATGTGGCAACTTTCTAATACAATTTCCGGTGCCATATCTGCATTAAGAGCCTCTATCCAGCGACTCAGGCACAAACACCAACGATCACCAGCCTTTAGTCCAGGAAATTGATATTCTGGCACTGGAGTTGATAGGTCGTTGCCTGCTTCTGCACTGAACTTCAAGAACTCATTGGTCATCACAGCACATACTGTATGTAAGCCCTTGTCATCAGCACAGGTATCGCAAAGACCATTGCGGTAGAAACCTGTGACGGGATTCAGTGAGCAGTGTTGTAAATTATCACCAAGGACGTTCGATGCCATAGCGGAAAATTGGTGCACTCGAAAGGACTCGAACCTTCACGCCTTTAGGGGCACAACCACCTCAAGGTTGCGTGTCTACCAATTCCACCACGAGTGCACCTGAGGGGCGGACAACGTGCAAAATAGCACTGGGTTTTACAAGCGGTTTTTTTTGATTTATTTGATTTTACGCTTTGCAGTTGATTCGTTCGGCGATTTGCCCTTGAGTGGTTTGAAATGACTAGTGACTCAGATATTAGGCATGTGTTCCGTCAGATTAGTCTTCTGTTTATAGCATTTGGCTTATCTGGCTGCCAAGTGGTCAACAAAGCGGAATATCCGGTTGGTATTTATTCAGTCGGTAGTTCTGCAAATCTTTCAAATGTTGCTGCAGCTGGGTTCAATCTAGTGACCGGGCCTGCAGAGATTGATTATTTGAATGCTGCCCAGAGGAATGGGCTAAAGGTTTTGGCTTCACCTGGATCTTATGCAGGGGAATCATTTGATGGTGCGAGGGCCCGATCAACAATAGCCCTTTTCGATCGACATCCAGCATTATGGTCTTGGTATCTCATTGATGAACCGGACATGCAACGGGTATCTCCAGACAGTGTGAAGGAGGCTCATAGCGCCCTAAAGCGTGCCGGAGCCATTAAGCCTACTAGTCTGGTCCTTTATAAAGGTGATGAGTCCCAGTGGTATGGGAACATAGCGGACATTACTATGGTAGATCGTTATCCGGTGCCATGGTTGCCATTGTCTAATTTCTCTCAACATATCCACAAGGCGCGGCTTGCGACAGATCCAAGCCGACCGGTAATTGCAGTGATTCAGTCATTTGATTGGTCTGCTCATCAGAGCGTGCTTCCAGGTGAGGAGAATTTGAGACCTCCAACTGAATATGAGTTACGCAATATGACATATAGTGCGTTGGCTCGTGGTGCGAATGGAATATTCTACTACAGTTACGCCGACATGCTGTTAAAGGAGCGTAAATATCCTGAGCTTTGGGCTGCTCTCAAGCGAGTGGTAAAGGAGGTGCGACAGCGCGATGCGTTATTTAACGCAGAGCATGTTTGGTGGCCTAAGGCACATCATTTTGAGAATCAGGATACGCGTTTCAATGCTGCGCTGGAGGCGAGTGTACAGTCCGTGCTTTTACACGTGAAGTTGGGGGATAAATCTATCTTGCCGGGGCACTATATTCTCGCTGTGAATACGACTCCGCTTTTTCACACTTATCGGTTTCGGTTGCCTTGGAATGTAGTGGATCCAGTTCCGGTATCCTTTGAAAGCCGGTTTGCAAATACAGATGGTTCATGGGTTGCAGAACACTTTGAGCCTTTTGCTGTGCATATTTATGGCCCATTGCCATTATCAAAAATTCCGTAATCTGTATCCACTTATATGGCTCACTTTCGATTAGTGAGTTTTTTGACTTTCGCTTCTAATTGGTCGAGATCTATTGATTTTGCATTGCCAGGGAATTTTTGTTCCGCTACCCACCAATCTTCCGTAAAGGAAGCCTTGTCGCCAGGTTTGAGAATTTCTTGTGGTCCTATCGGTTCGAGTTCGCACATCGGGCTGTCTGGATACCAGATGGAAAGTGTTAATCCCGCCATCTCATTGTAAGGTTTCTTGGGGAATGTAGGCCACCGTTTTACAAAGAGCAGGTTGTTTCGCATGAAATAGGCCATCCATCCAGCCTTGCTGTCGAATCCGAGCTTTGGTTTTCTTGGTGGGCCCTCAACAATGACATAGCCATCGCGTTGGGTGATTTTTTCATCTTCTGGAAGAAAGTTAATGGTGGTTCCGTTTTCGTATATTACGTGTTTTCGTGGCATGCGACTATGTTCCGTAACTGGTACAACGCATATCCCTTGACCTTGCACAAAAGTTCTACACCAGTAACAAACCTGATTAGTTTGATCGGAGATATTGATAACAGTTTGCTTAATGCGAAGATGAGTCCCTTTACTGGCGAGCTTAAATTCTCGTATAATTTGAAAACCAGTTGCGTCATCTTTGCCACTGGTAAATTTGGCCGATCGAGTACCGGTGATTTCACCTTTGTAAGGGCCGCTCCATAGTAATTCGTGTCGAGGTAATACGCGTTCGGGACCGATGTCGAATCGTCCAGCGCTGGAACCGCCTTTTCCTTCGCTGTCAGATTGGCTTAAATACAGAGTGTTTATTCCACTGATCTCGTAAGCAAGAACACGGCCTCCGGATGGTGCAAGTACGACACGCGTAGTTTTGTTCTTTAGTTCGATACAATTCTCATGCCCGAAAGCCTTTAAATTTTTGGCGCCATTAGCTGCTAGTACGATGTTACTTTTTAGGCCAAAAAATATTCCTATTAAAATAAGTATCCTGATTATCTGTGCCGGTTTCATGGGGCGAAACGTTAGTCTTGCGCTGGCTTATGGACAAGCAAAGTTCCACTTCTAATTCTTTGCTATGTTAAATATTTCTTTCGCTTAAGAGTCACTAGTTGCGCTTGGTCTGGCAGATAAGTAAAAATTCTTGTGTGACTTTTGTAACCCACCTTGAGTGTGCCAACTGTGATAAGC
>JASLKL010000007.1 GCA_030747605.1 Verrucomicrobiota bacterium
GACAGCATGTTGGTGCAAATTCAGCGCTTGCCAAGACTGCTGATACTAATCTTTCGGTTTACGCTAATCGTCGGGGTATTAGTAATCAGTGGCACTTCTTTACTTTCACAAATGCGCCGCCGGAAAATGAGGAGGATGATACAGGTGGATTGGGCGATAATGATGGCGAAGAAAATGCTGATGAACCTGACTTTGGTAAATACGTTGCGTTCATTACATTCATGCCACCCAACTTGTCTGCACCTCGTCAACGAGAAGCAGATATAGATTTATATGTGTCACGCGATCCGAAAATAACAACTTTGGACCCAACTGTCCTTGGTGCAGCTTTCAAATCTACCGGGCGTGCTGGTTCCGAGTATATAACTTTCGATGATGCCAAGGTGGGTAAAGATGAAGTCTTTTACATTGGTGTAAAGTCAGAGGATCAGATGGCAGCCGAATTTGGGATAGTGGGTTTATCGAGTAGTAGTCCCTTCGGTGGATTAGATAACGGAGGGAGATTAAATATGATGCCATTACCTGGTGTAATACCTGATGGTTCAGCTTCAGACCCAGGTGGAGTTTCTATTTTCGGTATTTACGTTGGTCAGCCTTACGAAAGTGTCCGTAAAGTAACTGCTGTTAGTTCAATTTATCATCAGGAGATTGGAGATCTATGGGGTCAATTAAGCCATAACCGTAACGCTGTAGTCTTAAATGATCACACATTAGCAGATCCGCTACCTAATGAACCGTATCCAACAGATTTCGTGTTTCAATACGATGACGATCTGGATATACCTCAAGATTACCGTGATTCGGCTGGAGTCTTATTCACAGATGGCCCAGGAAGCTTAAATGATTTCAAATGGGAACCAGCGATGGGTGTCTGGCAGTTAGACATGATTGACAGTGCGATGTCCTTTACTGGTGTGGTGCAGAATCTTTCTCTTACTGTAGATGCGGTAAAGAACTTAAGTTTGGTTGGGAGCCAGGGAATAGATGTAAACCTTGAGCCAGGTGAAAGTGAGGATTTCTTAATTGATGTTCCTTTCAATGCTACAAACATGATCGTCCAAGTGACGGATATGACGGGGCCAATAGATGTCTACATTAGGAAAGATAATGAGCCGAAAATTGAACCCGAAGATTGGGATGACCCTGATGATTTTGAACAGAAATATGATAAATCCACGGTAGATGCCGATTCGAGTAAAGGTGAGTGGGATGGTAGTCCTGCCAGAGGCGAGTTGCACTATGGACTTGGTGATAATCCACCACTTAGCGAAGGTCGTTGGTTTGTTACCACAAAAAACCCTGATTCATTCAATGAAGTCGATTTTCATCTTCGTGTAATTTTTGAGTATGATATCTCACTTGAAAACTCCATTAAATTGGTTAGCGAAGAGCCTGAGCCAATTGAGGATGATCTTCTGACAAGGTCTTTTCTCACGGTAACGAATGATTTTTTGGTTGGCATGACGGAGGTAGGTGTTCGAATTGATCATCCGCGTCTTGCTGATTTGGATCTGCACTTGGTTAGTCCGCAAGGAACCCGCCTTTTACTTTCAGAAAACAGAGGGCATACGAATATTTCATATGGTTTTACTAAAACCGATGTGCTGAAAGGCCAAGCCATAATGGAAGATGGATTTGAGAGCCCTGATAAGTTTTTGATTGATAATTCTGATAAGTTCAATTCAGGGTGGGAGCTTGAAGAGGGGCAGGTTTTTTCATACATATCTGAATATTTGCCTGAAGCGCATTCGGGAAATAAGTTTATTGAATTGTTTGGAACAATTTCAACCAATCTGAACACGGTGGCTGATCAGTCTTATCGCGTTAGTTTTGCTTATGCTAAAAATCCTGATTCAGATGAATCACCTCAAATGCAAGTTAAAGTTGGTTCGGTTACCAACCTGACGGTAAAAGCTTCAGCAGAGAACCAAGACAATACGGTAGCTTGGAAAACGCAAGTAGTTGAGTTTATTGCAAATGAAACAGACACTAAAATTGAATTTGATTTATCTGGATCAGATGGAAATGGGGTCTTGCTTGATACTGTTTTGGTTGAGGCAGTTCAGCCTGCTACGCTCTATGCAATTTTTTCTGAGTTGGAAAATCTTGCCCAAGACAAAATAAAATTCGGGAAAGCTCCTTACGCAATAGAAGAAGATCAGGTCGTATTTAGTGGGTTCGAGGGAGCCCAAGTTGGCAGTTATATGGCTGATGAACAGGTTGATGGCTGGCTGGTGACCAATGAATGGTTTAATGTTAAAAAGTCTAATCAATCTCATAGTGGTGATTTCTTTGCTGTTCTTGAGCCTTTTTCGCAATTTGATACTGTTAAGTCGGGTGCAGCTATCCTGCGTGATTTGCCTACAGCGGTTGGTCAGGAATATCTTTTGAGTTTTGTTACTCGTTCAGATGGTGGTGAAGGAGAGTATGTTTTAGGTGGAGTTATTACCAATAGGCTTGAAGGCTCGCTTACTGTAACGGAATCGATCCCTGAAAGCTCTTTTTGGATTACTAATAGTATTAAATTTGTTGCAGCTCGATCCTTCACTCCATTTACAATTCGTGCAAATGGTGCGCTTGTGAATTTGGATACTATTAAGCTAATTGGTCCAGGTCCGCATAATTTGGCAGAGGAGTCATTAGACGTACTGAGAGGGGAACGCGCCATGGGTGAATGGGTGCTTGAAGTGAGGGATCACCGTGTTGGTCCAGATGACGATTCAGTTGCAAGTGAAGAGATCGATCCTACTTTGGTTAGCTGGTATATTAAGATTATTGGCAATCAAACAGAAGATACTAGAGTGACCGATGACAAGGGTCGCAAATACACGCGTGACGATACGGCAGACTCTTTGGAAAACGGAAAGAAGGAACGTGGTAGAATTGCTGAGGATGAGATTAATTATTGGACTGTCGAAACATGTGATGATTCCAAAAAGTTGACGATTGAGCTTTCGTCGATCAAAAAGTCCAAGAATGCTAAAGTTTCACTTTTTGCTAGTTATGGTGGTTTTCCTAGTGGTGATGCTTCATCTGATGATTATGTACGAGTTGATATGGATGATTCCTATTTTGCCGAGTTGACGTTGGATGACAGTGGTCATTTGCCAATCCGGCCTGGTGAGTTGCTTTATTTGTCAGTGCAGAAGATTGATACTAATGCAATCGAGCGAGCTGTTTATGATATTATGGCCAAATGGGATGGTAACTGCGGGGACCAAGACCCTCCGGAAATTTCTTCGGTTGAACGTTTGACTGAATCCGAAGGTAGTAAATTGGCTAGTGTAGCTGGTGAAGGATCCACTAGCTTTGTTTGGAATATTCCTCTTGGAACATCGTCGGCACTACTTGAGCTAACAGGTCTAACTGTCGATGCAGATGTTGAATTGTTGAGTTCTAATGGGAGGTATTTAAGGAACAGTATCAACTTGGGCCAGATATCAGAGCAGGTTGTGTTGCGTGAAGGCGATTTTATTTCGAACCTCGATGGGGATTGGTTGGTTTTAGTGCGCAATCGTGAGTCCCATACGGGTGAATTCACATTGAATACTACTTTGGCTACAGATCAGGGTAACTTGATTTCTTCGCAGACTATTCAACTGGATATTGTAAATCAGTTTTGGCCTCCGATTGTTCGACTTGCTTGGCCTAGTGTGTCAGGTGAAAATTATATCCTTGAATCATCTGAAAACCTTGTTGATTGGTTGCCAGTATTCGAGAAGACCGCTGGTGCAGATGGAATAGTATTCCGCACTGGACGTTCTTGGTATGGTGATCGGTATTATCGTGTGAAGCAGGTATTGCATAGTCGTTAATCTTGGATAAACACCGCTTTTTGCGGGTAAGGCTTCAGCGATGAAGGTATACGATCATCGAGTTCGTTTAGTGATGGCATGGATTTTTAATTTCCCTGCATTGCTTTGCCTGTCCTTGTTGTCTGCAGTTCTAATTTCTTGTACTTCCACTAATCACTCACCGCTTACATTAGTATCTCCTCCTCAAATTATTGGAGCAAAATTCATTGGCAATAAGGCCTGTTCAGAGTGCCATGATAAGATTAATAGTAAATTTCATGGTAGCCCACATGGTCGTTTTTATCGAGGCGACGAAATTCGCTGGGCATCTTTAGCTGGTTGTGAATCTTGCCATGGCCCCGGTAGTAAACATGCACAATCCGGTTTGGCTATTGATATAGTGAACCCTAAAACAGAGCCTCAGGCTTGTCTTAAGTGTCACGTTACCACTCACAGCGAATTTACCCTGCCTCATCATCACCGTGTCTTAGAGGGGAGAATGACTTGTGTTGATTGCCATGAACCGCATGGTCAAAGCATTCATCAAATTAGCGGTGGCTTAGGAATGCAGAAGCGCGATGCTGTTTGCGTTCGCTGCCACAAGGAACAAGGCGCGTCTCATGTGTTTCAGCATGAGGCTATGCGCGAAGGTTGTGTGACATGCCATAACCCTCATGGTTCAGTGAATCGTGGGATGCTGGTTCAACGTGATGCAAACCTATGCCTTCGATGTCACTCTCAGATTCAAAATGGGGTGGATCGTGTTTATATTGGTAAAATGGATCATACGGGGCTATTGCGAAGCGGCACCTGTTGGTCTTCGGGGTGTCACTCTTCAGTGCATGGTTCTAACTTTAGTCCGCGTCTTTTATACTAGTGCGCATTCTTTTACCTATTCTAATTTGCATTAATTCTGGTCTGTCACAGGAGGTAGTTGATGTGAGCCAATTGGTGAGACCTGTCGATCGACGTGTGGATTTTGTTACTGAGATTCAGCCATTGTTAAATCGTTCATGTATTAAATGTCATGGCGATAGCCGCCCAAAAAGTGATTACCGGATGACTAGTCGCGAACTAGCTTTTCAGGGTGGTGAATTGGGAACTGCTATTTTCCCTGGCAATAGTGAGAAGAGTCCTCTGGTACATTATATTTCCGGATTAGTGGATGACATGAGCATGCCTCCAAAGGGGAAGGCGCCAGCATTCAATCAACAGGAGATTGCTTTAGTGCGTGGCTGGATTGATCAGGGTGCGATATGGCCGAATGATAAAACAAAAATAACTGTTGACCCATTAGCGCGCTGGATAGACCTCGATGGTAGTTCAGCAGCATTTCGGCGACACTGGGGTATAGCCGAGGGGTTTGCTTTTGGGATTGGACAATTGTCTGTCACTGGGAAGACCTCAAGCGGATCGCGTGTAGAGTTGGATGGGAGATATATTAACGGAGAGGAAGATCATTTGACGCAATTGAGAATTGAAAGATCTGGTCTTGGGTATATTGAAACGGGTTATGAGTCTTGGCGTGAATTTGGTTTGGCTAATGGTGGATATATTTTTGGGATTGAGTCTTCACCGTTCAGTTTATCTAAATCACCATATGTAGACCTTAAACATTTTTGGTTGTCGGGCGGTTTATTGAAGAGCGATGCTTCAAGTATTGATTTTTCTTATGAGCAACTTTTGCGTGAGGGCAACCTTGGAGTGCAGCAGTGGGGAGGGGTGACTTTAACAGAGTTTGAATCAAGATCTGTTTATCCTGCAATTAAGTCAGTTGATGATACATTGCATCGCATTTCACTTCGTTCTCAGCATGAGATTGGAGAAACACAAATTGAGGATTCATTGTCTATTGAGATAGGTGATTCATCTAATAGTCGGAATCATGTGGATTATTTAAATTTCCCAGTGACAGGTGATTTACCCGATTATCTTACGCTAATCGACAATTCCCATGATTTTAAACAGGGGGCAAATTCATTACGAGTGACTCGGCGTTTAAAGGATTGGTGGCATGTTTCAATAGGCCATCATTTCGCCAAGTTCGATGGAGGTGGCAGTCTTGATGTTATATCCATGTCTCCGAACAATCCAGGGGAAGCGCCATGGCAGGGTGATCTTAGTAATTCCATTCGTACCAAACAACGTTCTCATTTTTTCAATGTTGCGACTTTGATGAATCCGGTAAAAAATCTTAACTTCTCAGGTGGTATTCAGGGTGAGTCTACAAGACAGCAGGGATTTGCCAGTGGATTATCCTTGGGAGTTTCACCAGTACGCTATGCTTCTGGTCTAGACCTAACTTCAATTGAGGGGAATTTTCAGTTGGCTTTCTCCGGACTGAAAAATACGGTTTTGACGGCTGGTACAAGATTACGCAATCAGGAGTCAGATTATCGTGAGGAAAGTCATATTGACAGTGACTGGGGGGGTGATGGCTTTATGCGGGAGAGTGATGAGAGTGGGCAGATGACTCAGCATCGATTTGGGTTCATCTGGTCACCTGATTCCAGCTGGTTTGCCCGTGGTGGCTATAGATGGCGGGATTCGCAAAGTAGTTTCGATCACCCGGTTGATCTAGATTCGGTTAATGAGCAAGGTAATGGTTATCCTGCTTTTATCAATTTTCGTCAGGACCAAGGCGCTGTTATTGATCTTGGATTAACTTGGCGTGGTCACTCTAAATGGATTCCTAGTTTGCGATGGGAGCGTTATAGTACAGACTATAAGTTAGGTACTTTAAAGTTCGATGATCCTTGGGGTGAATTAGGGCATGCAGGAGGAAGTCACTTGTCTGGGGAGCATCAGTCTGATGTATTTAGTTTGACTTACACTTCTAATCTAATGCCAAGGGCTATTATGTCTACAAGTTTGGGCTACACCGATACTTGGGCAGGTACGATAGAGGCTGAACAGATTGGTCTGCAGCCTTATGAGGGGGATGTATGGTTTTACGTTGATCAGTTTACTTACGTTTTTAATTCGGAGACCGATATGACGCTATCTTGGTCATATCATCATGCCAACTATGGGCATCATAATTTGCCTGAAACGATTGCTTACGGATTAGAGGCTGAACGCTATGGGTTTAAATGCGGTGTACGGCATCGTATTGGCCAGATGGCAGTTTTTAACTTGGAGTACGGTTGGTTTAGTAATAATGAGCCGAGCTCGAATCATGTTAACGACTACAAAGCCCATATGATTCTTGCTACATTGAGAGTTGATTTGGACTGATTACTTAGCCAAGTTTGCTTTGACGGAAAAATGACAATACCCAGCCAACCAAAAGATCCACAAAATCCCCTCGGTGATCTCGAAGAATGGGATGACTTTGTTAAGGAGCGTTATCCTAAACCAGCTGAAAAAGAATCACTTGTAGGCACTAATCCAGAAAAAACTGAGGATCAGTTTCGGAACTATGAAGCTGAGGCTCGAGATTCGGTTCGAGAGTTCTACCGCTTGAACCATCGCGGTCAAACGCTCGATTTTGTTCGCAAGAAAAGATCGGATTATCTCCAGTTGAATCGTCGTGAGATGGGAATATGGGAGGCTGCTGAGTTTTTGAATACTTTAGTAGACGATAGTGATCCTGATACTGATCTTTCACAGCTTGAACATTTACTTCAAACTTCCGAACAGATCCGGAAGGATGGTCATCCCCGTTGGTTTATTCTTGCTGGTTTCATACATGATCTGGGTAAGGTTTTATGTTTGTTTGGTGAGCCTCAATGGGCAGTAGTTGGCGACACATTCCCTGTTGGCTGCGCTTATTCCGAAAAGATCGTTTTTCCAGAGTACTTTGATGGTAACCCAGACAACCAAAATAATGATTTGCAAACTGCGCTTGGAATTTATGAAGAAGGTTGTGGGCTAGACAATGTGCTTCTTTCCTGGGGGCATGATGAATATATATACCATGTTACAAAGGATTATCTTCCAATTGAGGCTCAGTATATGTTGCGTTATCATTCTTTTTATCCTTGGCATCGTGAGAAGGAATACACGCATTTAACAAATGCTCAGGATGAGGAAATGCTTTCCTGGGTTTTGGAGTTCAATCGTTACGACCTCTACACCAAGAGTCATGGAGCACCGGATGTGGTGCAACTGCGTTCTTTTTACGAAGAACTGATCGCTGAATTTTTCCCAGCCAAGCTTCGCTGGTGAGCAAAAAGGATCACAAGGTTGCAGCCTTAATGGAGGGCATTGAGCAAGGGGATCATGATCCACACTTGGTTGGATATCTACGTTGTTTCAATTGTCAGCAATTTTATGAAGCGCATGATGTTTTAGAGGCACTTTGGTTGAAGGATCGCTATGGGTCAGATGGTGATTTTTTTAAAGGGATGATACAATTTGCAGGTGCATTTGTGCATTTACAGAAAAAACGCATCAGACCTTCTAAAGTCCTTTTTTTACGATGTACGACCTATCTGTGTAAATATCCTAGCCGATTCTATTCATTAGATGTTTCTGGCATTATCCGTTTAGCAAAACAATATGCTTTAAATTTAGATAAAACTGATGCGGATGCGGATGTTTTATTAAAAACAATTCCGTTAATTGATTTTCACAAGGATATATAAGGTCTAAATCTTAATATTGTTTCCTTGATAGTCGTTAGTTCCGCATCCCATGCTCTTTCTGTACTAAGTGATAGCCCGGGTCACATTGGATCTAGCAGTCCGTCGAGAGTTTGATTATCTCATCCCTAATGAGATGGAGAGTAGCGTTCGAGATGGGACGCGGGTCAAAGTGCCGTTTGGTAGTCGTGAGATTTTAGGAGTGGTCACGGCTGTGCTTGCCGAATCGCCGCACGCAAATCTTCGTGAAATTATCAAAACGGTTGGCGGACAGGCATTAGTGACCCCGCCTATACTGAAGTTGGTCCGTTGGATTTCAGAGTATTATTGCTGTGCTCCTGAGGTAGCCATGAAGGCAGTACTACCTGATGCCGTTCGAAAAGAGGAGGAAGGTTGGCGTGAACGTCTTTATGTGCGTGCGCTTCCGCAGCATGATAAGTTGCCAAAATTGACCAAGCGTCAGGAGGACCTGTGGAGCATTGTGGAGGAATGGAGAGAGTTGCCTTTGCAGGAGTTCGTACGTTTAGCAGGTACTACATCTGCGACAATTCGTAAACTTGAGGATAAGGGTTTAGTTAGTATCGCGCCTCAAATTTCTGAGCGCGACCCCTATGCAAAAGAACACATTTTACCAACTAATCCACTGGAGTTGAATGATGAACAGTCCGTTGCACTGAATAGTATCGTAAAGGCCATTGATTGTTTAGCTAACGCGGAAGATAAAGTGAGTGAGGTTAAGGAAAATGGTGTTTTTTTGCTACATGGGGTCACAGGCAGTGGCAAGACAGAGGTTTATCTTCAGGCCATTGCTCATGCGCTTGAGCAGGGAAAAGGTGCGATAGTTTTAGTGCCTGAGATTTCGTTAACGCCTCAGACTGTGGAACGGTTTAAAGCCAGATTTAGTCAGGGGCCGTTGCAGACTTTGGTTGCAGTTCTTCATAGTCATTTGTCTGCTGGCGAAAGACATGACGAATGGCATAAGATTAGACAAGGTAGAGCGAGGATTGTGATAGGTGCTAGATCAGCGGTATTTGCGCCGGTGGAACCACTTGGACTGGTTGTTGTTGATGAAGAACACGAGCATTCTTACAAGCAAGAGGAGGCTCCTCGTTATAATGCACGCGATTTGGCTGTTGTTCGCGGGCAACAAGAGGGGGCTGCAGTTGTTCTTGGTTCGGCGACTCCTTGTATGGAAAGTTACTATAATGTTCAGCGTAAAAAGTATGGACTGCTTTCGTTGACTGAACGTGCTGATGAAAAAACTATGCCTATTGTCCGCGTTGTGGATATGCGCAATGCATCTCATAAGGATAAAGGTATTAGTATATTTTCCCCTCAACTTCATGAGGCCATTTTGCAAAGGCTCGAAAAAAATGAGCAGGTTATGCTGTTTCTCAATCGTCGTGGTTGGTCTAGTTCATTGCAATGTACAGAGTGTGGTTTTGTTGCTGAGTGTCCGAATTGTAGTGTTTCTTTGACATATCATCGTTCGGCGCAACAGTTGATGTGTCACATTTGTGGTCATATTGATTCAGCTCCTAGTAAGTGCCCTGAACAGAGATGTGGGAATTCATCGATTCGATTCTCCGGCCTTGGTACGGAAAAAGTCGAAGCGGCCTTAGCTAAGAGTTTCCCGTCGGCACGGGTTAAACGTATGGATTCTGATACGCTCAAGCGTAAGGAGGATTACCGGAGAATATTGGGTGATTTTCGTAGTGGGAAAATTGATATTTTGGTTGGCACTCAAATGATTGCTAAAGGCCTGCATTTTCCAAATGTGACGTTAGTGGGTATAATTCATGCTGATTTAAGTTTACACATACCAGACTTTCGAGCTGGTGAACGAACATTTCAATTGCTTACGCAAGTTGCCGGACGTGCTGGACGTGGTGATGTTGAAGGGGAGGTGTATGTGCAGTCGTTTACGCCATTTCACCCGGCAATCCAGTATGCACGTCGCCATGATTATATTGGTTTTTATGATCAGGAGATTGAATTTCGGCAAGAGTTGCGTTATCCGCCGGTTGGTCGCGTAGCTTTATTGACTTTGCGTGGTCGAAGTGAGGATAGAGTTCGTTTTTTTTCGGACCATTTACGCAAAGAAATGGATGTTTTGGCAAATGAACTAGGTGATGTTGTGGTTGCAGGGCCTGCTCCTGCTCCATTGTTGCGAGCAGAGAATTATTATCGCTATCAAATTATGATACGAACGCCCCGCATGCCACAATTAAGCCGTCAACTTTCCGCTAAAATCGATTCACTTCAAATCCCCGAGGACTTAAGGCTCATCATTGATATCGATCCGATGTCGCTTAGTTAATATTATAGGGAGCGAATAATGAATAGAAAATCAAACACAGTGCTTTCTCAAATTGGCCGTCGTACGGCTGATTCGCCGATTTCTTGGTTAATGAGAACTAAACTTGAGAGGCCCAATTTGGTATCGCTTGCAGCTGGTTTTACTGACAATGAATCATTGCCGCTTGTGAGTAGTCGGCGCCTACTCAATGAACTGTTAAAAGATGAAGCGGTCGGTCGGGCAGCTTTGCAATATGGATCTACTGCTGGTGATGACGTCTTGCGCGAACTTACTGCTAAGCGTATCGAGCAATTGGATAAAATTTCAGGTGATAAAAAAACAGGTGATTTAGCAAAGCGAATGGTCATTACTCATGGGTCGCAACAATTCTTGTATATTTTAACCGAGGCACTTTGTGATCCTGGTGATATTGTGTTGGTGGAGGATCCTACTTATTTTGTTTATCTTGGTATAATGCAAAGTCGAGGGCTGAACGGTCGGGGGATAGCTATGAATCATGATGGAATCGACCTTGAGCATCTTGAGATGGTCCTTGAATCACTTCGGCGATCTGGCGAATTAAAGCGCACCAAGATGCTATATCTTGTTTCTTATTTTCAAAATCCAACCGGCAGATCAACCAGCCTTTCGGTCAAGAAAGAAGCACTTGATTTGCTTAAAAAATATGAGCGTGCCGCAGGCCATCCTATTTATCTTTTGGAGGATTCTGCTTATCGTGAACTTGGTTTTTCAGGGCAATCGGATTCTTCAGCATTGTCTATTCATGGCGCCTCTGAACGAGTCATATATTCTGGTACTTTTAGTAAGCCATTTGCGACTGGAGTACGTGTAGGGTTCGGCGTCTTGCCAGAAGTTCTGCTGGCTCCTTTTTTACGAATTAAATCTAATCACGATTTTGGAACGAGCCACTTAATCCAAAAGCTTGTATTGCGAGCATTGGATTCAGGTGAGTACGTTAAGAATTTGGCGAAAGCTCAGCATCGATATCAAGTTAAAGCCAATGTGATGAATGATTCGATTTCCGATTATTTTCCTGATTTAGTGAAATGGGAAAAACCAGAGGGAGGTTTGAATTTTTGGGCTGAATTGCCACGGTCGATGAGTACTGGATTGAAATCCAAACTTTTTCAGGAAGCACTGAATCAAAATGTGCTCTATGTGCCTGGCAATCTTTGTTATGTAGATGATCCCACTAGGCGTAAACCTAGCTATGAAATGCGCCTTAGTTTTGGTGCTGCTTCTGAAAAAGATATTCGAAAGGGGATTCGAAGTTTGGGGAATGTTCTTAAGTGTAAATAGTTAATTTTAACTAGTTGGATTTACTTCAATGGAGGAGGTGCACTTAACTTCCGGTATAGCCATGCCTCTAGTGGTCGCAGAGGAGAAAGCCAACGGTAAAATGGAGAGTAGTATAGCCTTAGTCGTATGACTGAGAGAAGCATAACAAAGGAAGTGCGACCCAGTTCAACCTTGGAACCAATCTGGTCAGTCCATTCCGTAGGGACTTCGAGTATTTTATATCCGGATCTTTTCAGGGCATAGAGTAGGTTGATGTCAAATGCCATATCAGCAACTGTAAGTTGACTATGAATTGCTTCGACAGCTTCCCGCCGCATTACCTTTGCTCCGCATTGAGTATCACGAATACCCATCCAGAAAAAAAACTGAATAATTGCGTGAAATGTTCGACTAGCAAAACGGCGACGTAGGGTTTGCTCTTGATGTAATACTGAGTCCGTTAACCAACGTGAGCCAATAACGCAGTCCGTTTTTTTACATTTCTGGATAAGATCATCGAATGCGGCTGGTGGTGTTGCGCCGTCGGCATCAACATAGCCAACTAAATCTACTTCAGGGGTGAGCTTGAGCCCCTCAATTAGTGCTCCTCCTTTGCCAACAGGTTCAGGGATGTTTACATAATCTATTTCCGAAAATTTTTTCTTGGCAGTTCTTACAACTCCGAGCGTGTTATCTTTGCATCCGTTTAGTACGACAACCATGTTGAAGCGCCCCGGGTGGTGGTGTCGAAAATAGTTGGCATAATCCTCAAGTACGGGAGCAATGCGGGTTTCTTCGTTATAGGCCGGGATTAGCAGCAGAATATGAGGCAATGCATTGGGCACTGGGTCGGTTTACTTAAAAAAAAGCATTGAAGCAATACTCACCATACTGTGAATGCCCCATCGAGTCCCCATAGCTGTGAGCCTCGATATTTTTGCATTTGATCGATGTCCTTCCACCTTACGGATCCATCAAGCCATCCTATGTTGCCACCATCAGCACCGACATCCTTTGATGAGGCTCCTTCGGCGCTGGGGTTGGAGTAGTCGACTATGCCTTCTGTGTCACTGCCGTACTCGAAAAGAATTGGTCCGTTTGAACCATGTGGTGCAAGTGTATGCCCGAACCCTGGCGACCAGGTATTCAGATCGGTTACCAGTGGCAGGCTGGGGTTGTCTGAGAGGGTTTGCGGTGAGACCCAGCCTTGAAATTCATCCATTGCTGGCCAAGGTGTTTGATAATGTCCTCCTAGGTAATTGTAGCCGATAACGTAGCCCCATCCTTCAAAAAGCCATCCTTTCGGATCTCCGAATGGTTTGCCGAGGTTGGAGCATTCATAAATATTAAACGGAGCGTATTTGAGTAAAGATTCACGAATGGGAGTTGAAATCAGAGGTGTGTGATCATCCATTGGGTCCTTTGCATCGGACAAGCCGCTTGGTAAGTACTGGTCATTGTCCCCTCCATACATGTGGGCAACTTGAATAAATTGGCGGATATTATTTTTGCAGTATGTTCTTCGTGCTCTTTCCTTTGCACTAGCTAAGCTGGGAAGTAGGAGTGCTGCTAGAATGGCAATGATAGCAATAACTACCAGTAATTCGATAAGTGTGAAGCCTTTACGTGCTATGAAGTTCATTTGCTTCGAAGCCGGAAAAACTCTTGTCCAGTTTTATTGGGGCGAATACGAACTACTAGCCGATCACCTTCCTTGGCGGTGCCTCCTCCAACTTCGTTCCAGTTCGACTCTTGGCCTATGGATTCTGAGGACTCGAGAATGAAAACGCCTTTGGCTGGCCACGAAAACTCGAGATCATTCCCTGCTAACCGGACATCCAGTGGCTGAGGTTCGACGACCATTTTACTCATTTCAAGCTTGTGAAGTGTCCCCTTGGAATTCCTGACATAAAGACTGTGGTTAGCTAGTACGGGGACAGTCCAGCAGGTGCCATTTAATACATTGGATTTGGCTAGTTGCTTGAAACGCGTCGGTGACGCTTCAGCGATGTAGAGAGTTCCATCACGAGTGAGGATGATCAACTTGTTATCGGCGGCTGTAATCGAGCTGCATGGCATGTTTGTTTTAGTCCACTCAGTTTCTCCCGTTTTCATATTAATACAACGGACGGTTTTTCCTCGTTCAATACGCCCATCTGCTCCGTAAAGATAATCCCCTATAATCACTCCAGCATTAAAGTGCATGCGCATGTTTCGGTTTTTCCACTTGGAACGAGTGCTAGTGCTGCTTAATTCGAGCAATTCGCCGTCACGTGAGTTTGAGGTAAGAAAGATTTTACCGTTGTACAACACTGGGTCAGCAGCGTTGACATCTGCGCTGGTACGGAACGATTTTTTCCATAGTTGTCTGCCATTGGAAAGGTCGACTCCGTATGCACTATCGGCGGCAAAAATTACGAGAGCATTCTTACCTTTGTGATTATAAGGTACCGCGCTTGCATAGCCAGCGGTACCCGAACCGGTTTTCCAAGACAAACGACCTGAACTTTTCTCCAGTGCTACGCCGCGTGTGCCGACGTTGTAAACCACTTGCTTGCCTTGAATAAGTGGTGACGATGCAAATCCCCATTTTGGAACTTTGGCATTGTAAAGCCGTTTTAAATCCTTTGTCCAAACCACTTCCCCTGATTCAGCTTTGAAACAGTATGCTTTGCCAGTTTTACTTAATGTGTAGACAAGGTTGCCATCTACTGTGGGAGTTGCATTCGGACCTCCATCGTAAAGATTTGCAGTTAGTTTTTCCGAGTAAGTATGGCGCCACAGCTCATCGCCGGTGACATCGTCTAGCGCAATTACCTGATCGCGATTTGATTTGTTTCCCATTGTGAATACGCGGCCACCAGATACGGAAACGGTAGCGAATCCGGTTCCTACTGATGCTTTCCAGAGTTTAGTAGGCCCACTTGATGGCCATTTTTGAAACCAATCACTTTCATTCGAAATTCCGTTATGATTGGGACCACGCCAGTTTGGCCAGTCTGTTGCTCGCCCGAGGTCGAAACTTGTTATAACCAGAAACAAGGTAAAAAGTATTTTTAGATTTTGTCGTAACATGTTTTTTAAAAAGTAGACTAATAGAATGGAGCGTCAATTCACCAGTGACATTATTGAAAAGAAAGCAAAAAAGATACCATTAAAGATTTACGTCTTACGGCCATTAAAAGTTACTTGATAGATGATTTAGTTGCGTGCTTTATCGTTTAGTTGCGTGAATTTCACTCAATAATATTTGGTCTGTTTGGAGGTATAATAACCTTGAGTTAAGTCGAGACGGTGTCTTATGTGAGTGCTATATCGAAATCTGTTTTTACTGAAATCGTATCAACCGAAAAGTCACTGGAGAGTTTAAATTTTTTTTAGTCAAAGAAACGTCCAAAGAGCTTGGCGGCAAGTGCTGTGCCTATTGGTTTAGCTATTTTTGTGAACAGCGGTCGTAAGTCCTTCAGTGTCTTCACATCTTGGGTGATATGGTTCTCTATATTAACAGTCATATCATTTGACTTAGTGGTTGATCCGTTTGCGGAGATTGCGGTGAAACGTAAATTGTTCCATGAGAAATTTAGGTTGCCGACTGTGAAGTATAGTGGCGAATCGTCCAGAGCCAATTGGGCAGTTGTTTTGGCTACAGCATCTGGTAAAGAAATCAAGTTTCTAGAACCTTTATTAGTCTCTACAAGATTGAATTCTTCAATTCGGATTCGAATCTGACGGAAGTGAGGTTTTAGCTTTCTTCGAAAGTTCATCAATTCAGAGAAATCACAGTCGATGAACAGATCGTCAATCTTGAGCATTGAAGATCCACCATATTCAGGAAGATTAAAAACGGTAATTTTATTGGCGGCTATAGTGGAGTTTAATGGGAATCCTATTTCGAGTTGTCCAATTTGGACGTCCATTCCTTGTTCTCGAAATTCACTTACAATCCACCACTTGGTCAGTGCATCTTTGGTTAGAAATAGGCCAATTGCTAAAACTAGCATTAGAATTAGCAGGCGAAATGTCCAGCGGAACAGAAACCGCATCACAGGGAATTAACAAATCAGAGGAGGAGAGACAATGGGAAAGGTGCTAATTTCTATTTTTCTTCTACCAATCGCTGTGCTTCGCGATGATTCAACTTGCCGGTTCCCAATTTGGGGATTTCTTTCAGGACGTGGATTTCACGTGGTGTGCAAAGGTTAATTAATCCAGCAGAAGCGACGGCATCACGGATCTCAGAGGTCTTGAGATTTGGTTCATTGGTTACAGCAACTAGTTTTTCTCCTTTATCTGCATCAGTCACAGCAATTACGGCGATCTCACAGTTTTCGCCGTGATGAGGAAATGCTCCTGCGAGGGCATCTTCGACTGCGGTTAGGCTTACCATTTCACCGCTGATTTTTGCAAATCGTTTAGCGCGGCCCTTTATCCAAAAATACCCATCGTCGTCCACTTTCACTATATCTCCGGTATCGTACCAGCCGTTGAGCGATTGGAATGCCTTGTTAGCGTCCTTGTTAAGGTATCCCTTCATTACGTTGGGACCTTTAACGAAAAGTCGGCCGGCATCCTTTACTCCGTCGACTGGCTCTAATTTCCATTCCATATCTGGAAGAATACGGCCGACCGATCCAAATCTATTGTCTGCCTTGGTGTTGGCACTAATACCTGGCGAACACTCTGTGACTCCGTAAGCCTCTGTAATACGAACGCCGAATTTTCGTGCCCAAGTATCTGAAGTTGCCTGTTGAATTTTTTCTGCACCAGCCAACAAATACCGAACATTCCGAAAATCATACGGATGGGCTTTTTTGGCGTAACCATTAAGGAATGTGTTGGTACTTAGGAATATGGTCGTGTTGGAATTATAAACGGCTGTAGGGATTACGCGATATTGCAACGGTGACGGGAAAATTGTTGTCCGCAATCCGCGGCAAAGTGGCAATAATGTGCCAACAACTAACCCGAAGCTATGGAACATTGGTAAGCAGTTGAAAATGCTGTCCGTGTCGAGGATGTCTACCATCGCGAGTAGTTGTCGTAAATTGGCTAGAATATTTTTGTGTGTTAATTCCACTCCCTTCGGAATTCCCTCAGATCCGCTTGTGAACAAAACTACGGCTGTCTTATCGGATGGGATGTGAAACTGTGATTGTCCAAATTTTAACTTATGCTTTATTAGTATGGTCAACTTAGTTGGAGCTGAAATTTTTTCACGTACTTTCTCTAGATATATAAATTCGATGCCAGCGTCCTTCATCGGCTGTATATTTATACCGGCTTTCTCTAAAAATGCTTGAGACGTTATGATTTGTTTCACTCCAGCCAAGTCTGAACATGTCTGCATTATTGAAACCCCACTACTATAATTCAAAATTGCTGGTACTTTTCCAAGACGCCAGAGTGCTAAAAGAGTAATCGGTGTTGCGTTGACATTTGGTAAAAGTAGGCCCACTCGTTCGATGTCAGGCTTCAGTAGTTTATTGAATTGCCCAGATAAGACTTCTGATCCGACCATTACCATTCGATGATTAAGGCGTTGCCCTGTAACATCTTCTAGCACTATTGATTTTGGACGCTCACGACCCATGGAACCTATGGCTGTCAATAAATCTTGAGGGCCTAAGTTCATTTCAGTCTGAAACTGAAGTCCCATCAATTGCTCTCTAAGCCATTGCGTATAAGCTTCTCTTGCATTGGATCTATTACTTAGTGTTTTAGGAGCGGATTGGGGGTCACTGAAATGAATGGTTAAACTTGGAAAGATTTTTTTCCATCCGGGATGCTTTGAATAAGGCAGGCGATGAGCATTTCTTTGATAGCAGGTTATTATTTTCGCATTAGTTTTTTCTAGTAGGAAGCCAGTCCCTTCAAAGAGTTTCATCAAGCTGCCGGTTTCTGATAGGCGCCCTTCAGCAAAAAGAACCAATCGGCCACCACTCTTCAAAAAGTTCGACATTTCTTTGATGGCAAATGGTGAAGCATTGTCTATTGGAAAAGTGAACCGGTTACGCATTACAAACCGAAAAATCCAATGGCTTTCAGCACGTGTAGACGAAACGACAAACTTCCAATCTTCCTGAAGGCAAATTCCAACTATCCACCAGTCAAACCAAGACACATGATTGGGTACGAGTAGAACTGGGCCATTTGTCTTTAGAACCTCAGCGTTATGTATTTTGAATCCGAAAATAATTCGGGCAAAAATTCGGCTTATAAAGCGAAACAATGGCATGACATTGAATTATTAATCGGAGCAAACTTAAGTCTAATAGATCGAAACGGAAGCCAAAAAAATGGAGACACTAACATCATTATGATAAATATCTTTTTCTAAAGAAAAAAGCCGACGTAATCTCGTCGGCTTTAAATTATTATTTAATTTATAGCTATTAAGCGAACAACTTAGTGACTGCCTTGGCTTTAACCAACTCACGAGGCTGATTCAGGTGATTGTATACGATTGTTTCTGGATCAATGCCGAAGGCGTGATAAATCGTTGCCAGTAATTCGCCTGGGTGGACAGGATCCTCAACCGGCGCAGAGCCAGTGCGGTCTGATTTTCCATGTACATAACCTTGTTTGATGCCCGCGCCAGCAATTGCTGCTGTGTAACAGTAAGGCCAGTGGTCGCGGCCATCGGCACTATTACTATTGCCAGAAGTGCTTACGCCTTTTGTTGGGCTACGGCCAAATTCTCCTACAGCGATGACCAAAGTGTCTTCTAGCATGCCCCGCTGGCTCAAGTCGGTGATAAGTCCTGAGAGTCCGGCATCTAGCATGGGTGCAGCTTGATCTTTCATGCGCTTTGGTAGTCCAACGTGAACATCCCAGGAATGGTTGTCTGAATTGGCAACTTTTGGCCAGACTACTTCCACAACTCTTGTGCCAGCCTCAACTAGGCGGCGGGCCAGTAAGCAGCTTTGACCAAATGTATTGCGACCGTAAAGATTACGGGTTGCTTCTGATTCTTGAGCTAGATCAAATGCATTGCGAGCACGGCCGGATGCTACAAGGTTTAGGGCTCGGTCATAGTATTCATCAAGTTTGAAGTTGGATACTGCCTTGTCTATATCTGGTGACGCATCATTTATTGCATCGCGAAGGCGGGCGCGACGGCGTAGACGCAACTCGAATACGTCCGGTCGCATTTTTAAATCATCTGTTTTAACACGGTCCATTTTATTCATATCCATGTCACCTCCATCAGGATAGAGATAATATGGATCGAATGATTTGCCTAAGAAGCCTGCTGTGCCGCCTTTGCCAACTACGTTGCTTTCCTGTAAGGGGCGGGGCAGCATTACAAATGGTAGCATTGGCTCAGTCGTTGGGCGTAACCGAACGATATTAGAACCAAAGTTAGGGAAATCTTTTGGGCTTGGAGGTTCTAGCTGACCAGAAGGACTCACTTTGTCGGTAGTGTATCCGGTCATCATCTGGTAGATCGCAGCTGTGTGGTTGAATAGTCCATTAGGAGTATAACTCATCGAACGTATCATCGACATTTTGTCATTTACCTTAGCCAGTTTGGGCATCAATTCGGTAAAGTTTACACCGGGAATTTTTGTTGGGATGGGCTTGAAGATGGACTTTACATTGTCGGGGGCATCCGGTTTAGGATCCCACAAGTCTATATGACTAGGTCCTCCTTGCAAGTAGCAGAGAATTACATGTTTTGCCTTGCCCCATCCAGGGCCTCCTACATGACCAGCTTCGGTGGCACGTGCCTGAAGTTTGAGTATATTGGCTAAACCTAAGCCCATCATACTTGATCCTCCTATACGAAGTAGGTCGCGTCTTGAAACCTTCAAGTGCGGATCACATAAGTCCTTTCCTGGTGCTCCTGGTATTGTAATCATTGTTTTAAGTCGATTTAAAAATTAAGTGTCTCTTTTCAGAAAGGCTAACATTTTTATCATGATCGTCAACGGTTGAATAAGAACGCTGGACTGTTAATTAGTGCCCAGGCTATGTCTTGTGCCGCTGTCAAACGGACAGTTTCCTGTTGAGCTTTGCTTAGCTCTAATGCACGGCGAAGTTCCGCAAGTTTAGGATCTATAGTAAGTGGTTGTTCCGCTTTTGCTAGGGAAGACTTAAGCTCCTTGAGCTTTGGATCCTCTGGTCGTTTTTTCTTAGCGTTTTCAAGTTCCTTGTTTTTGGTCGCCAAATCCTTGTCTTGTGCCTTGAAGTAGTCTGTTAGGCGTTTGTTTTGATCGCTGCTTCGCTTATCTAAGGCGGTTGCTAGAATAACGCTAATATCACCTGGATGACCGATCTCAACCTTTTCATCGGTTGTGACAAGAAGGCGGAATTTCCCAATTGAGTGTTTGTTGCTGTTGTAGTTTTGGTTTAGTGAGAAAGTTAGACGTGATCCGCCCTCAGTTCCAAATTTTTCTTTTGGTATAAAGATGGCAGTTCTGTCAGCTCCTAGTTTCGGGCTAGATGCCCAGCCTTTATTATCCACCTTTCCGTCGATTGCTTTCTTTACGTCGAAATCCTTTTGATTAAAGTCTGACTTCGCTTCCTTGAATGAAACTTTGGTGGATTTACGACTTTGTTCTTTTCCTGTTGAGATTGCCTTTAGGCCAAACTCAGTTAAAACAAAATTGCCATCGTCATTTCGGCCTGGCCCTTTTTTTGGTAGCTTGTCGTCTGCCAGCAATTCAAGACGAACTCCTGTGATGCCGTTAAGTTTGGTGTCGGCATTGACAGTATAAACTGTCTTTTTAAGATCACCACTGGCAAAGACTATGTTGCCTTCACGCTTCTCAAGTTTAGTGCCGTTTGTAGCTTTTAAATCACCAATAACTAAATCATTCCACTTAGTTGTCTTTGCAGCGGAGCCCTCCCATTCAGTCAAGCGTTTGGCTAGTTCATTATTGTAGGTTTTTAGTGACTCTTCTGCCTTTGCTATGCGTTCTTTTTGTTTCCTGTCGGCATCGGCTTCACGGGGAGCAATCTCCATTTTGTATGCCTCAAGTTTAGTTTTAGCTAAGCGGATGGCATCCGTGCGCTTCTTGGCACGTTTTGTTTCGATTGGTTCGATTTCTTTCTCATGTTTGGCTAATTGATTGATTGCAGTTTCGTGTTCTAACTTTACGTCTTCGATTATTGTTTTTGCTGCAGAGATTTCTTTCGGGGTGGCATGACGGTTCAGCACTCTCAGGAACAATTCGTCAACCATCTTTTCATCGTCTGCCATGTCGGATACAAGTTTGGTAATAGCATTGTCTTTTGAACTAATGGCATTGTCTACGGTTGGTCCACTAATGAGTGCCATAATCGGCCCCAATTGGAGTTCGTTGGATCGCTCACATTCACAAGCACTTTCGCGTGCTGGTCGACCTAGATTGCCTAGAAAACCATCGGCAAGTTTTACTCCTGAATCAGGAAGTTGCGCGGCCCGTGTGCCTTCAGGCACTCCGGGAAATTTACTTTTAGTGCCAGTTACTCGGTAAATTGAATCAAATAAAACCTCAGCTGGCAGTCGTCGTGCTTTGGCATGCGAGAAGTTAATTGTGTCGTCTTCATTCCACTTGTTGGTTTTTAGGCTCAATTGGTAAGTCCGGGATTTGGTTATGATTTTTACCAAATGACGTACATCGAAACCGCTTTCAGTGAATTCCTTTGTTAGCCAATCTAGTAATTCGGGATTACTTGGTGGATTGCCGGCACGTATATCGTCAATTGGTTCAATGATGCCGGTCCCGGTCATATATCCCCAAATACGGTTCACATAGCTCTTGGCGAAATACTCGTTGTCTGGGGACGTTAACCAAGCAGCGAAGCTTTCGCGGCGACTTCCATCTTTTGGAGTATTGTGTTCACTTGCAAACGGAAATGAAGGTGGTGTGATTTCACCGGTTCTATCATGCTTGGTTTCTCCTTCATTACGATCATATATAATTTCGTAGAGAGGCTTGGCTCCTTCAACTGCTGTCCCTCCTATGCGTTTATCTCCGGCCTTGTCATCCTTCTTTAGACTAACTTGAGCGAAATAAGCTGTGGTTTCGTAATATTGATCTTGTGTCCATCTTTCAAATGGATGGTCATGGCATTTGTTACAGTTGAATCTAGTTGCTAGAAAAAGATGGGTGGTGTTTTCCATAATAGCGGTAGGTTCTCGTAATATCTTGTAGTATGAGGCTGGGGGATTGTCCTTATTAGAACCGCTTGCAGTAATGATTTTTCGTGCGAACTCATCATAAGGAGTATTGTTGGCGATCTCATTTCGAATCCATTTACGGAAGGTTGATGATCCGTCTGTTCCTAGAAATTTCCTGTTAACCAGCAACATGTCGGCCCACTTGTTGGTCCAGTGGTCGATGTAGTTATCACTGCCTATAAGTTTGTCAATTAACTCATCTCTTTTAATTTTGCTATCTCGTTTGTCAGCAGCAAACTTGCGTGCATCTTCGCTACTAGGAGGTAAGCCGATTAAATCGAGGTAAATACGGCGTAGAAAGTCTTCGTCTGAGCTTAAACCTGATGGAAGCGTCTTGGTGCGTTTCAGCTTGGCTGCGACAAACTCATCTACCCTGTTGTTATGTGGCATTTCTTTCCATTCAAACCCAGAGCGATTGCCCATAACGGTAACGATTGTAGATGCATAAGCACCTTCAAATCGTGCAAGCATCGGAGCTTCACCGCGGCGAGCTGTAGTTAATAAGCCTCCTTTATTGGTATTAGCGATGTCAGAGTTTCCGGTTTCTATGAATGACTCTGCGGTAACATCACGTTTTTCACCGTTAGCATATGTTGCGATAACACGCATCTGCTGCTTATCGCCAATCTTTTGAACCACAGGGTTCTGTGGATATAGATCGATTCCTGTTACCCGAGGCGAATTGATCTCAAGCTTGGCACCATTCGCAATCCAACTCTTCAGGATTTCATAGTAGTCTTCCCCTGTTTTTGTTAACTGTCCGCCTTCATGCGGTACAGATGCTGATGATTTAAGCAGGATCAAACTATTATCCGGTGAAGCGATATTAACTCGGCGACTAGCCAGATCATCAGTGAAGGCTCTAATGTCATAGATCGGATCATATCCGCGCAAAGATAACTTGAATCCATTCTTGCCATCCTTTGCTCCATGACAGGTTCCAGCATTACAGCCCAACTTAGATAGCACTGGCATGACATCACGAATATAGTCAGGATTAAAATCACCAGTGACACCAGCCACTCGAATTGGCAGGGTCATTTTTTGATTCTTGTGATAAATTTCCAGCTTGGCTTCTCCGTTCTTAACCGGTGAGATCATGCCACTTTTGCTAACCTTGATTATTTCTGAATCCAATTTGAAAGCAAAGTCTCTAGATGCATCGTATTTTTCACCGTTGCCTTTCACCGCAGTTAGTAGCATCTGGTTGTAGTCAAATTTTCCGTTCAGGTTAATCTCGGAAGGTTCGACTGATAGTGCAATTACATCCTGAAGTTTATCTTCTGCCATAGGGACAGACATAAATGCCCGTTTTAAGCCGAGCGACTTGCTGTCATATAACCGTACCACTCCATCTGCGCCCCCTGCGGCAATTGTTTCTCCGTCAGGACTAAATGCAGCAGAATAAACCGAAGTGCCAAGTGAGAGTTTGGCTAATAGTTTGACTTGTTTGGTGTGATATTCGGCAGAAAGTTTTTTGGAGTTTCCATCCAGTGGTCGCTCAAATGCTTTCTTTAAGGCATCGTTTACACTGCTGTCGTAGTCGGAGCTATAGAGATGTAGTGATCCCACTCCATTGTAGCTACTGCCAGCGATCATCTTTTTCCCATCTGGTGCGAAGTCAACTGCGAAGATTCTGCCCGGCATTGGCGGGAATTTTCGAACAAGATTTGAGTTATCGCCGATCACGCGCTTAGTTACACGGGTCAGCCGGAAAATTTGTGGCACTCCGTCTGATCCGCCAACGAGGACTTCTTCTTTTTTTGGGTGAACTGTGATTGCATGTATTCCACCTTTAAGTGCGCCTGGAGTTATTGAGGTGATGTTATCGACAAATCGTTGTGTAGCCACTTCGGTTAATTTAACCGCCATGTCGCGTCCAACAGAAATCAAGTGATCTCCCTTGTTGTTCCATACCGTATCTAGTACCCAGTCATCATGGGTGTCTTTGAACAGTACTTGTTTGCCGCTACTAACGTCGTAAGCACGAAGTGTAGAATCTGACAATCCAACTGATACCTTTTTATTATCAGGCGACCAACTGATGCCATACAGTGTGTCGTAACCAACGGGGATCGACATAGACAGTTTTCGGCTACTGACGTTCCAAATTTGAATCTCTCCAGAACGTGCAGGTAATCCACCGGCAACTGCCAGTTTTTTACCATCATGTGAAAATTTTACTTTTTGAATTCGCTCTGACAATCCAACTAATCGGCCTTCCAAACCAGAGCCATCTGTGTTGTGCAAAAGGATTTCATGATAACCAGCAACCGCGATTAGTGAGCCGTCTGGGGAATAATCAATTGAGGAGATGACTGGAGGCAAGCTGTACACGGGTGGATTATCCATGTTGTAGAGTTGCTTTGCACTTGCCGGTGTGTCATCCACCGCGCCTTCAATTACCCATCGAGTAATCAAGTCGATCTGGTCTTTAGGCAATGGATCTTCCTTTTGAGGCATCTCTGCTTCGCCGTCGATCGGGGTTATTAGTGTAATCAAATGACTCTCATCTGGCTTTCCAGGAATAATCGCAACCTCTTCACTGTCTCCTCCCTTCAGGAGTGCTTTGAAGGTCGTCATTACATAGTCACCATTGGCTTTGGCAGGTTGGTGGCACCCGTGGCATGAGGCCTGAAAAATGGGGCGAATGTCGTTGTAAAAACTAACTTTTTTGGCCTTATCTTCCTCGGCTTGGATAGAAGATGTCATCCAAAACAAAGCGAAAGGTATAAACTGAAAAAATCTTTGTCTCATTAAGTTTTCCTTAAAATACAGCATTGTTGCAGGCATCCACGCGTGATTAGTTACAATTGCTTCGGAAAATCGTACATATTCCAGTGTTTTTTTCAATAAAAATCAAAGGTTTTGGAAGTTGAGCAAATCAATTAATCCAATAAAAAAAGATTAAGAAACCCCGATTTATCAATTGTTATTTAATTAAGAGTGAGAAGTCTTTTTGGCAGTAATGAAGGCGTTAAACATTAGGTAGCGCCAAGGGCCAAGATTTAGAGTGAGATCGATCAGTTTAGGGACATATCGATCAGTACATTCGACGCTCAAAACTTCGCACCCATTTTGTTCTAGAAAGAATTTTATTTCTAATCCATTGGTAGCGACGATAGCGTCATCATCGGGCTGAAAAGTTTCACGAACTACTGGCTCCATCCGGTCGAAGCGTACGGTGTTTGGATTGGTTGCCATCTGAAGGCGCTTGGCTCGAAGGCGTCGCCAATTTTTGAGTTTATTGGTTAGGCCCCGCATTTTAGGATGATAATCGCGAAATCCAAATACACGGAAAAAATTGGGGCTTGATAGGATGATACGACCACCTGGCTTTACGACTCGAACCAGTTCTGTGATGAAGGTTTCGGGTTGTTCAACATGCTCAAGTACATTCAGGGCGCCAGCGCTATCGAAGGTGTCATCATTGAATGGAAGAGTGACTCCATCGTATAGTTGACATAGTGGGCTTACTTCTTTTGCTTTGGCAATATTTGGTTCAGAGATTTCGACACCATATGCTTCGTGTCCGAGTTCAATTAATCGCTGTACGACTTGGCCAACACCACATCCAACATCGAGTATCTTGCTGCTTGGTTGTGTATTGCCTAGCGCATCAGAATACTTAGCGTAAAATTCGGCATCCCAGTTTTCTAGAAAATGGGCATAGGCCTTGTTTTCTTGATAATAATCTTTCTGATGGCTCATTACTTCGTTCTATTTTTCTTATTGTCGATAATAATGAAACCAAGTAATCCGAATCCACTCAGTATTGATGCGAGACTTACGTAAAGCCAAGTGGCGGGGGGTTGGAATCGAAAGACTATATTGTGTTGTCCAGGTTTCAGCTGAACACCGCGCATAACGAAATTGCATCGAAGTAGTTCTGCGGGTTGTCCGTCCACGCTGACGTTCCAATGTGGTGACCAATGGTCGTTAAGCATCAGAACAGCTTCGGTGGTCACATTAGCAGTGAGCTGGATTTCTTTTGGCTTATATTCCTTGATTATAACACTTCCGGCTGCTTGGCCAGGTGCGGCTGTAGATGGAGCTATTTGTGAGTTTATGATTGCAGTGGAGTGGGGATCGAATTCTCGACTGGCCAAAGTTTCCAATGTAGCTGAATTGTTAGTTTGAACCTGCCAATGACTATATAGCTTGGCTCTAGGCAGGGCTCCATCAAAGTGAATTAGGCAATATGGTCCTGCTGGATTGAATTGTGTGGTCAAATCCTCATAAACGGGAGAGTTCGGGTTGCGTGCATCTGGACGCAGTCCAATCAAGAAAGAGTTGGTAGATGTGAAGCGACCTTTTTTTGGGTCAAATTGTTGATTAAAAAAAGCCAAGTCATTTGTTTTTCCAAGAATCCATCGTGTGTTGGTTAACTCCCAGCGTCGGCCTGCCAGGTAGTGTGTATTGGTGTCGCCTGTTATGGTAAATCTTCGCTCGAATGCTTCATGATCTGCAGACATCCGGGGTGCTTGCACGATATCGATTGATTGAATGTTGTTATACAGGAACTGATGCTGTAGCCATTCGATTCCATAGAGCCGGCCTAGGTCTCCGCTTGGTAAAGGTGATATGGTGACGCGTCCCTTGTGGGGTAATTGGCTGAGTCGATCAATCAAAGGGTTCTTGTTGTTATACTTATACTTGTAATCATCGTATTGTATCCAAGGTAAATTGGCTCGTGTAAGGTCGACAATGATTAGCAAAGCCAGCCCGATTAAAAAGGGAGAAGCCGCCTTCGTCCTGAGTATCTTGGCTATCAAAAACACACTAATGACTAAAAAAATCGAGGTAATGATAAGCTCTTTTCTCCCAAATGAAGCCATGGTTAACGCTTCTTCCAAGGGAAAACCTTGGCCGGCAATATGTTGTGCTAGCAGTTTTTTGGCAGAACTTAAAATTAGGCTAAATAGCAAAATGATACTCGCAACAATGGATGATCCAATAATCCATTTTCGAATCAACTTGGAGTTTTCTTTTGTCTCTAGTTTGGCGAGGCGAATTAATCCTTCGACACCGTAACCGCATAGAATAATCAACGCAAAGTGCATCGGGTGAAGGAACTTGATCGTATTTCGCATAGTGTTGAAAAACGGCATTTGATAGATGAACTGATAAAAAATTGCATGTCTTCCAAAAGCTAAAAGTAGTGATGACAAAGCAATGAATCCCCAAAAAAGTATCATTCGGCGTTCTGTTCCCGAATAGAGTGAAGTGCGTTTATTGAGTGCGAAAAGGGTTGCCCAAATCGCAAGTAAAAATACAACTATCCCGACGTATTCACCTGATCCAGAGTGGCGTTGCAAAAAACGTCCCTTATTTTGCACAAGACTCATTAACTGTGTTGCTTGATTGACGGAGATATTCATGACTTGGGCAAGTTCACCTGGTAAAACATTACGTTGCCCAAACGCTGCGATTATTTCTTCCACCTCGTTAATCTGTTCCAAAACCGGATCTTGGCCCATTGATCCCCAGTATCTTCCGCCTTCAAGTGAAATTAGCTTTTCAGAGTCGTAAGAGCTTGGAGTGTCGAGTCGATATCCGTAAAGGCCAGGCACTACGATTCGTAAAGCTTCCATCTTCGGCAGACTCCATTGTGTAAGGAAATTCCATTTCTGTTCTTTTGCGGCTTGTGTGTTTTCGGTTTGACCATTGGAAGATCCTTGCAGCTGAGTTCCAACAAGCGTGGAAATGGTCTGTGATGATGCTAAGCCGGCAGCGAGTGCTACTACTGCTATCCCGGCCATCCCGTGGCCAGATGCTCGACCAAGATTTGTTTGCTTCCCGCTTTCAAGCGGTTTGATAACGAAGCCAAATAATATAAATGCTGCAATGTATAGGCTAAAGAGTGCTCCTATATCATATCCTTCCATCAAGCCAAGTCCGACGCAGATTCCGGCTATTGTAAGGTTTGCCCAGGGGCGTGCTTCTAGAGCGCGTAGTATGAATGCTCCGGCAAGAAATGTTGTGGCAAAAGTTAGTGAACGTGATGGTAGCCCCCAGCAAGCATATGATACCACTTCCATGTTAAATGCTGCTGCAATTGCGCCGATAGTACACGCAAGATTACGAAGGCCGAGTGTGCGAAAAAAAAACCAGGCAGATAGCCCTAGAATGATCAGGCAGATGGGCGTACACCATTTGAGGTAAAGCACTGAATTTTGAAGCAGCAAGCCTAGCGTCATATATATGCCAGGTGAAGCGCTTGGCTGCTCATAGCCTAGCCAGTTTAAGTCGTGCCAATAGCCAAAAAAAGTACCGGGCATTTTAATTGCATTGCTACTGATTGATCCTAGAGGGCCGTCGTTCGAGAAGAGGGTCATCGCAGGTTTGGTGCTGTCCCAAAAAAGAAACAGCGTTACGATAATCAATAGAGTGGCTACACCTCCAAGTGGTTTAATCCAGCCGGAAGTTCGTTCAGTTGTAAGAAACGTTAAATTCACTTTTTTATTTATTCCCAGTGCTCTTTCTTGATTGATGAGCCAAAAAAAACATCACGTAGTAACACCGAAATACTTCCAAGGTGCCAGTGTAGCCAGGGTATTTTAGGTCGAGCTGATTTGTAAATGCGCTGCACATGATCTGGTTTTTCGTCTGCCATCTGCTGCATTTTCACCTTCGATCGTGCAGCGAACATGCAACGCAGTTTTTGTCTGCGCACCCATCGTGGTAAAGCAGCTTGATCCATCAAATTAAACGCATGCTGGATAGCCTCCCATTCATCTAGCACCCAGCTTTTGATGTTTTCCTCGTTACGCTTTGTCATGCTGAATGGGTGTCGTCTTATATGCAGTAAAACTTTCGGTACTTCGATACGAGAAGTGCTGGATTTGGCTAGATCCGAGTAAAAAATACAATCAGCTGCATGAGGCATGTTGGTTCGGAATCGAACCGGGCAAGTTTGACCAAGTGTCTTGATGAGTGTTCCGCCGAGCATTAGTGATTTGCATTCACTGTGTTGTGAGAGCAAAGCGTTGGTCGAAATGTTACGCGGAGGAGAAGGACGAGTAGTTGGGCTTTCAATGAGTTTGCCATCTTTGTCGATAAATGCCGAAAGGCAATAGCTAAAAGACGGTGCTTGGGCATCTTTTAGCGCGTTATACATTTGTTCAATGAATTCGGGGAGCAAGACATCGTCTGCGCAAATATAGTGTAGAAAGTCGCATTCAGATGCATAGTCTAGCGCTCGATTGAAGTTCTTAAAGAGACCATGGTTTTCATCACTGCGAATAAGTTCGCATTTCAGTAATTCATACGATTCCACGAGCTTCGCTGTGTTATCGGTTGAGGCGTCGTCAATTACGATAACGCGATCCGGCTTTAGAGTCTGTGATGCTAGAGAATCAAGTGTTTCCAGTATAAATCTTTCCCCGTTGTATACTGGGATTACGGATATGATTTGCATCCTGTTGTTCATGATACTTGGGATAGTTCGGTGATCATTTCCTCCCAGGTTGGTGCTTGGTATCCAGTGGCATCTTTGAAGCGCTCACCGTTTAGACTTCGATCGCATTCAAATGAATCGTCTGGTTTGATTTTTCCCTGCCATCCTAGTTTAGCTTGGCAGAGTTTAAGTAAATCGTATTTTGATATTGGCTCACTGGCTACTTGCCAGAGGCCGAAGAGTGATTGATGCTGAGTCAAGATGCGTTCGACAATCTTAGCCATCTCAATTGTTGTGAAGCCGCTGTATATTGCGCGGGTATAGCCCTTGATGGTTGTCCCATGTTGACTTAGGAACCAGCTTAATAAAGATAGGTTTGAATCGATTTCATGGCCTATGACAGATGATCGTATTGTTACGCAATGGCGATCTGTTACTTCGCCCAAGTGCTTTGTTTTACCATAAAGGTCAGTAGCATCGGCGGGATCATTTTCTGAATAGTTGCCTTTAATCCCAGCGAATACGCAGTCGGTACTGAAGTGGATCAATCGAGTGCCTAGTGCCTCGCATTGTTTAGCCAAATGATGAGGAAATTCAGCGTTTACTTTCCGAATTTTGCTCTCGTCGTTAGCTTCGTTGATTTGTTTGATGATGCCGACACAATTAATAACAGCTTCTGGTTTGGCTTTTTCGAGTACTCGGCCGAGCGCATTGCGATCGGTTATATCCCTTACTTGTATTGACGTTGAAGGGTCAAAAATTTCATGAGATGTGTAATCGGTAACCGGTCGGCGTAGTGTTACCCAAACTTTATGTTTTGTTTGGAGACTTTGCCATAGTTGATGTCCCAACATCCCGCTGCCTCCAAGGATGAGTAGCCTCAAGGCTGGTCCCCCTTTTTGTGTATGGCCGGAATGCCGCGTAAGTCCTTAATTGCTACTAGATTGAATGCATGCTCGGGATTGTCATTAATTCGAAGAAAAAGTGTGAGTAATTCGTCAAAAAAAAGGCATCCCGGGAAATTATATTTTGGCCCTGCCATGTAGCCGCGAAGGTAACGAGTGCCTGTGGTGCCGTAAACGGTATAGCCGCGGTTTTCGAATTCTTGGATGGTCCATCCTGAACGGTGACGTTGAAACTCGTTTCCAAATTCCGGACCTTGCGGCACAAATCCATTTGGAGTTTCAAAGATGATATATTTTCGGCTTAATTTTTCGATGCGATCTATAAGTTTTATACCGTCAGTTTTTGGTAGATGCTCAATAAGTCCGTACAGTGTTACGAGATCAAATTGAGTATCGATTTTGTCTTTCAAGATGTCTGCATGAATATAGTGATCATGTACGCCGCGTTTTTTTGCGGTATCGATTGCGTCGATAAATGCATCGAGTCCAGTGGTTTTCAAGTCTGGCCGAAACACTTGAAGATGAGAACTGGTGCCGCATCCAATATCTAGAGCGGTCTTGATTTCTCCTTTAGCCACAAGTTTTTCTGTGAAATCGGCAGCAGAGTTAGGCCGTAATAGTTGTCGAAGCGGGTTGGCCATACGCCTTTTAATTAGTTAGATGTAAAGTTCGATTTCACCCATTTTATCGAGCAACTTTGCAATATCTTCATATTTATTAAGCTGGTGTGTGTTGTTGGAGGTGTATTCAGATCCGAGCGGCTTATCAGAGTGATGTTTCGGAACATTGTATTCTGGGTGTACTGTGTAAAAAAGTTCTTCATCAGTAATGCGTCGCATCTCGTATTCATTGACAAGAGTTTCGTGAAGTTTTTCCCCAGGTCTAATTCCAGACACTTCAATAGGATGATTTTTTCCTTTTTGGCTAAATTTTCTGCGCACTGCATCGGCAAGTATTTCGATAGTGCAGGCGGGAGCTTTGCGAACAAAAATTTCACCACCGATGGCGTGTTTCATCGCGTGCAATACAAGTCCAACTGACTGGTCAAGTGTTAGGAGGAACCTTGTCATATCCGGAACTGTAATAGTTATTGGTTTATCACTTTCAATTTGTCTTTTAAATAGTGGTATCACAGAACCGCGACTGCCCATAACGTTTCCGTATCTTACGCAGCAAAATTTAGTTTCACTTTCGTTGATGTTCTGGCTGCAAACGATCTTTTCCATCATGGCCTTACTTGTGCCCATTGCGTTAAGTGGTTTGACTGCCTTGTCTGTGCTAAGGGCAACGAATACTTTTACTCCGGCTGCTTTTGCAGTGCGGCAGGCGTTTTGTGAACCTGCTACGTTTGTTTTGTAAGCTTCGAAGGGATACGTTTCGCAAGACGGGACGTGTTTGAGTGCAGCTGCGTGGAATACCAGATCTATTCCTGCCATTGATTCCTCCAGCCGCGCTTCGTCTCGAACATCGCCAATAATGTATTCGAACTGGGGGAATTTTTGTTGCATCTCCCATTGTTTTTTTTCGTCGCGGCTAAAGATTCTAACTATAGATGGTGACTGCTTGAGTAGATGCTCGGCGACTCGATTCCCAAAGGAACCAGTGCCGCCGGTGATCAAAATTTTGGATCCGGAGATGTTCATGCCTAACCGGGCTGAGTTTAGGCTTCTGCTTATAAATTGGCAATGGACAAGACTTGAAAGCTACCAGATCTAAGACTAGTATTTTTCTCATGAAAGCCATAATTGCAGTGATGATAGGGCTTATGGGGCATATGCTCTTGTACGCTGAGAATGCTGCATCGAAGTCCAAAGAAGCTGTAACTTTAGCAAAGCGCGATCTGGTTGAATTGGAATTCGATACTACGGTTGGCCTTGGATATCAGGTATATGTCAAGCAAGGGGAGGCTGACTGGGAACCTCATGGTCAAGTTGTCGAGGGAAATGGTGAGGCGGTTAGTATTATCTATACAGGTGATGAGTCAGGTGTGGAATTTCGTGTTGATATCGTTGACTTGGTTAAGTCGGATCCCGCTAAATTGCCTGAAGGTATCGAGTATAAACTCACGGGAATATATCGCCTCCGAGGTAGCTACAAGGTTTGTGTGGCAAAGGTGGATAATCGTAATCAGGTGCCCCGTACTGCCTACTTTACTTTGGGTGAAGGGGAGAGAGCCGGAACAATAAAAGTCATGCGTATTGATTCCGAAAAAGGTCTAACCGAAATTGAGGCTCATGGTGTTGCTTTATCTTTGAGCTTTAGTGGAAATGCCTATACGACCAATACGTCCGTTCCGTTGGTAGCACCAACAATCCCTCAAGTGCCTGCTGGTAGGCCGACGGTTGTTGAAGGCCCGCCAAAGGGGAAAGTGTTTATGGGTAATAATGATCCCTACTATAAGGAGGCGCAAAAGAAAGCCTATACCAATCGTTATTCGATTTTAGATAAATCTAGTGTGAGATCTATTAATCGACATGTTCGTAGTAAGCCACAGTCCATTTTCACACCTCGCATTTCGTCTCAGAGCCACTTGCCTCAAATATATATTCTTCCAAAGGCTCGCGCTCAAACTTATAGAGCACCCCGCAGATAAGCTTAATAATTATTATACTATGATTGCTTTTTTAACTGGAGCGCTAGTGTTGCTTATCGGAATCGGTGTTGGATTATATATTTCAAAGAAAAGTTAGGTTCCGTATGGTGTCTACATTTATAGAGCACTGCCCTATTTGGGTTTTGCTTGTAAATTAAAGGGCTGAATGAGGCTGAAATACCTTAATTATTCAGTTCATCCAATAGTTTTTGGTGGATATTGTCGAAGCCACCATTGCTTAGAACGCAGAGGATATCGCCGGGCTGAGTTTGAGGAATAATGTGACTTACAATGTCGTCGGCCGTTGGAAGGTAATACGCTTCGGTGCTTTTGGCTCGAATATCTTCCATCAGTTGTTCGGCGTTTAACCTTTCTTCTGGAGGAACCTGATCCAATCGAGCGACTTCAGCTACTAGTACATGTTTAGCAAAGCTTAGTGCATCTGCTAGTTCTGTTTGAAAATGATTGCGACGTGTTGTGTTGCTTCGAGGCTCAAAGATCGCCCATATGCGACGATCTGGGAACCGTCGGCCAAGTGCCTTGAGCGTTTCACGAATAGCGGTTGGGTGGTGCGCAAAGTCGTCTATAACTGTGATCCCTTTAACTTCTCCTCGGATTTCCATGCGCCTCCGTATGCCTTTGAATGAGTCGAATCCAGTCTGGATTTGTGCATCGCTCAATCCCGTATAGCGTGCCATCAGAAGGGCTGCTAGTGCATTACGAACATTAAGTTCACCTATCATTGGAATCCGGAATTCGGATCTTCCAAGTCGAAAGCTGGATCCGTTTTCGTCGTACAATAATTTGTCTGCTTGTTCTTCGCACTCGTTACTTAGGCCAAAACGACGCACAGGACAGTGGCCGATATTAATAAGTGGCCGGAGGTTTGATTCATCACCATTGGCGAGGAGTAGTCCATTTCGAGGTACAATGTTAATCAGTCGTTGGAAAGAAGTCTGAATTTCATTCAGGCTACTAAAAATGTCTGCATGGTCGAACTCTAGATTATTTATAACGACCGCCTCAGGTAGGTAATGAACAAACTTGCTACGCTTGTCAAAGAATGCTGTGTCGTATTCATCACCTTCAAGCACGAACCAATCACTTTCGGTAAAGCGTGCCCCTTGCCCAAGATTGTTGGGAATGCCTCCAATAAGGAAACTGGGATTAAGGCCATTGTGTTCAAGTATCCAGGCTAGTAGCGAAGCTGTAGTAGTTTTGCCGTGGGTGCCCGAGACAACCAGTGATCGTTTTCCATGAAGAAAGTGGTGCTTTAGTAATTCCGGAAGTGAGCAGTAGGATAGTTTCTGTTCAAGCGTAAGTTCCACCTCGAGGTTTCCACGAGAAATCGCATTTCCGATGACGACTAGATCTGGTTTATGAGCCAGATTATCTTCACTAAATGGGCGGGCCTCAATGTCACGCCCTTTTAGGAATGTTGACATTGGGGGATAGATTCCTTGATCTGACCCAGAGACGATATACCCGCGTTCTTTGAGTGCTGCTGCCACCGAAGCCATTGCGGTGCCGCAGATGCCGACAAAGTGTATGGATCGTGCCTCGTTGATGGCTGGCATTATTTCATTTTGAGTAGTTCAGGTGCCGTCCAAGGATCTACTCGTTTGGAGGTTGCAGCGCGAATTTCACTGACTTTATCTGAGGTGATTGGTTCACCGCGATGGTCCCATTCGCGTCTTATATACGTCAGGATTGCAGCAACCTGATCGTCATTGAAACCAACCAGTGCCGGCATCTCAAGATCGTGTTTTTGTCCGTTTACGGTGATTGGTCCAACAAGGCCTTGTAGGACTATTCGTACGAGTCGATCGTCACTTTTTAGTACCCAATCAGAGTCAACCAAAGGAGGGGCGACTCCAGCCTGTCCTCGTCCGTGTCCTTGATGGCAAGCTGCACAGGTGTAGGTGTAAAATTGTTTTCCTTGGTCAAACAGAGTTTGTTCAGATTCGGTAAGTGGGCGTAGCGGGGGGAGTGGTTTTACGCCTTGCTTGCCCTTCCAAAGGAACAGCTTATCAATTGAGTTGGCAAGTTTTGCTTCCTCGGGGTATTTGGATTTTTGCAGTTTGGTAAGCATGGAAGGTTTTTTGTCGTAATATACTGGTTTTCCTTTGGACCGGTTGCGATCAATCCCACGCAGAATCGCTATGCGTTGCCAGTCCTGTGTGCGGCGTCCGTAGGTGTAATAAATTAGTTTACCGACCCTGGAAGGCCTTCCTTCCTTGAATACACAATCTGCAAGAGACTCAATAACGTTTGAGCGATGTTTCGCGTTGCGCCAGCGTCTTTCACCTAGAAGCAATTCAAGAAATTCCAATTCCTCACCTGCCAATCCAGAAAGTGCGGCATCCAAAACATAAGGCTTTTCTGCATGATTATAGAGCGCACTTCTAATAGCCATGTGAGTTAGGATGTGATCGTGAGCTCCGAGAGACAGCACCATTTGTCGTAACTCGGTGATATCTTCTGTTCTAGTATTTAATACGAGTTGATCGAGTATTGCATCATTTCCAGGAACCTTAAGCCAGGGCTCAGCCAAGCGTGCCGCAGACATGCGTACACCTCGATCGTTGTCTTTTAAGGCATCAAGTATAATGTCAGGACTTATAGCGGCTCGGCCTTCGAGTGACCATAGTGCGTGCATTCGGCCAAGCGCATGATTTCCGTCTTTGGCTACTTTGGCTAACTCAACATTTATATCATCCCTGCTTTCAACAAGCAGGCGCTGAGCAGTGTCACGAACCCAGCCGTTGTCATTGCTGAGTGCAGAAACGAGTTGCTGTCCGCTGGCTTTAGATAATTTTTGGGAGGAAGTGCTATGGCCCGTGTAAACAACACGATAGATTCGACCGTTATCAATGTCTTTTTCCAAGCCTCGACTTTCGGCTTGGTTACGTAGATAGCTTGTTAGGTAAATTCTGTGCTGAACTATTCCGCGGTACATGTCGACGATATAAAGTCCGCCGCTAGGGCCATTGTAGAGATTGACCGGTCGAAATCTTTCATCACTGCTGCTCATCCACTCATATCCATTTTCGGCATTTTCAGCAAAAATATTCCCGCCAGTTTCGATATGCCTGTTGCGGCGAATGAAATTGCCACTTGGTTCGCAGACGAACGAGTTGCCTTGGTATAGCTTAGGGAAGTTATCACCACGATATATCACTGGGCCGCATGCGGCGGTATATCGAGACAGGCGACCTTCTAATGGCCCTTCAGATCTTAGTGTGCCTTTTCTATAGGCTCGGTTTACTCCTAGGTTTAGTCGGCCTGGCCATGTTTCCTGACTTTTGGCTAAACGAATGGCTGCTCCTCCCCCTCCTCGAAATGGATTACGTTGCAAGTACTCAGATGGGATCAGATCTCCGCGCAGCATGTCGCTGTTACTGTTATAGTAAAGACGCCCCAGATTATCCATAGAGATGCCCCATTGGCCGCGCTTAATAGTTGGTTCTCGTTGCCATTCACCACTTGTGTTCCGGAAACGTACCGTGTGGTTTGCACTGTAAATCCAATTGTCTAAAGCCCACATGAGCCCGTTTGCAGCATGTTCCGGGTTTGCACTTTTGCCCCGGGCAGGATCGCAAGCCACAGCATAGTCGTTTGCAATTACAGTATGCTTGTCTGCTTTGTCATCGCCGTTTGTGTCCTCGAAAAATAATAATTTTGGAGGTTCGGCTACCAATACACCACCTCGAACAAGTGCTATAGCTCTAGGAAGAAATAGATTGTCCTTAAAGATGGT
>JASLKL010000080.1 GCA_030747605.1 Verrucomicrobiota bacterium
CAAGCTGACGCTACCATCAAAGGCCTCGCTACAGGTTCGACCGATATCGTTGTTGGCACACACAAGCTCATTCAAGACAAGATTCGATTCAAGGACCTAGGGCTAGTGATTATCGACGAGGAACAACGCTTCGGAGTTTTACACAAAGAGAAGCTTAAGATGCTAAGGCAGACGGTAGATGTGCTAACGCTCACCGCTACGCCTATCCCCCGCACGCTGCACATGGCTCTCACCGGCGCTCGAGATATGAGCACCATTGAGTCACCTCCACAAGACCGACTACCGATCGAGACAACGGTAATAGAATTCGACGAAACAATCATTCGTAATGCGATCCAACGTGAACTCAACAGAGGAGGACAAGTATTCTTCCTCCACAATCGCGTAACTACCATTGAGACTATGGCTGAACGGATCCGCAAACTTGTACCTAAAGCAAGACTGATTGTCGGACACGGTCAAATGTCTAGCGGAACACTTGAGAAAGTAATGACGCAATTTGTCAGCGGGAAGGCCGATATTCTTCTTTCTACCACTATTATTGAGAGCGGTGTCGATATCCCTAATGCTAACACCATGCTTATTGACCGAGCAGACCGCTTTGGCCTAAGCGAACTTTACCAGTTGCGCGGGCGCGTTGGCCGCTACAAACATCAGGCTTATGCATATCTGATTTTACCAAGACATGCTGCGCTGCTCTCGGATGCTCGTAAACGTATCAGCGCTCTAAAACAATACTCTAAACTGGGTAGCGGTTTCAAAATCGCAATGCGCGATCTCGAAATTCGGGGAGCCGGCAATATTCTCGGCGCTCAACAAAGCGGCCATATCACCGCCGTTGGGTTCGAGTTATACTGCCAATTATTAAAACAAAGCGTAAAACGACTAAAGGGGGAAAAAGTTCAACGCCGAGTGGAAGTTACGGTATCAATCGATTTTCTCGCACTACACCCTGGTGAAGAACGCAAAGCTAAAAAGGAAAATTCAAAACAAAAAAAACTAGACTTCGAAGTCTACATTCCGCGTACCGTCGAGGTCTCAACCGATGAAAGCGAAAACCGATCAAATAAAATACATTTAGAAAAAAAGGATATCGGGCGTGCTCCGGCTTATCTTCCTTTTGATTATATCCCAGAAACACGCCAAAGAATAACTATCTATCGAAAACTCGCGCAACTCTTCGATATGAAAGATCTTAAGGGGTTGAAAGAAGAAATCCGCGATCGGTTTGGGCCTATACCAAAAACAGTAGATCGACTTCTGCGCGTTGCAGAATTGAAAATAATCGCAGCTCCTAAAAAAGTAACTTCAATAGAGACTCGGGAGGATAAAATCATGTTCACCCGAAACAACAGCCTAATCACCCTTGGAGGCAAGTATCCACGATTTGAAAAGTTTACAGCAGACAAGCGTTTAGGCGAATTGAAGACCCTTCTAAAAGCATTGTAGATCGGAGATTTGCAGAACTAAAATTAACCTCGATCAAGGGTATTTTGACTACGGAAAAAAAAGTATACTACGCCCCCCGCTAAACTCCAAAGCAAGCTGCCCGCAAATGCCAAGATTGATATTGATAACGCAGCCTTTTGGTCAATCCCTATGGCTGTCGATGAAAGCAACGCGACATATAGATTCTCTCTAACCCCAATCCCACTTGGCGTGATAGGAAGAGCACTGATGCATATGACAGCTGGTACTATCAGCATTACCACGCTTACATGATTGCCAATATCCAAACCAAGTCCCCAGCCAAGGGCAAGTATCTGCATCACACAAGCAAAGTTCAATAGCATTGACCAAGCAAGCACGCGAGGAAGGAAGCTTGGTTTTTCTCCATAAGATCTGCAGGCCTCAATGCAACGAACTAAAGAGTCTCCCTTGGGCAGCTTCTTCAGAAAAAACTCGAATTTTAAGCGCGAATTAGTGGGGCCTCCCCAAAAGGAGAGCAACATAAACATTCCACTCAGAAACAACATGCTTAGAACCAACAGCATCACAGCCATAAAGCGTTTTTCACTCATGACAACATCCCAATTTACCAGAGCCAGGATAGAGCAAAACAAAAGCATCGAAAAAAGCCCCAAAAGCCGATCGACCGCAACTGTCGTTATGGCCTCAGCCTTTTTATGGCTCGTCTCTCCCGAGGCAAAATATGCCTTGAGTAAATCTCCTCCAGTAGCCCCAAGCAAAAAGGAGTTAAAAAAGTGGGCTACTAAAGAGATTCCCATCGCTCTTCTAAATGAAAGCTTTAATCCCTGAACCGTAAGCACTATGCGCCAGCGAATAACTCCAATGATTATTGTAAATCCCATGAATATCAGTGAAACCAGCAGCCATCCTACTTCCACGGCAGAGATTGTTTTCCATAAACTCGAAGGCCCTTTAGCCCAACTTTCTCGGAACTGTTCCCCTAATGACAGTTCAGCCCATTTTCGACCTTCTAGCTTAAGGGCGTTCTCTGCTTCACCAGCAAAAATCGTCTGTAAAATCCACGCGACCAAAATCAAGCAGATCGCTAATTTGAAAATGAATTTGAATAGATTAGACTTTGAAGTCACTCATGCCCCCCAAACCGATTTTAGATGTGCTACACCCTCCCTAGCCGCCTCAGGCTTTAAACTTGGGCTTAGCTCAAATACCTTAATGTGTTCAGGCTTAACAAGATCCTTTAGCCCCTCATAATCAATCATCCCTCTCCCTGGAGGCCGGTGATCCCGAGCAGGAAACTCTACGTCATGCAAATGAAATCCTCCTAGGCGAGAAGCCATTGATTCTAAATGCAGCCTATGATGAATAAATCCAAGATTCTCTTTGATTTGCGCATGACCTATGTCATGCCAATAGCAGACTGTTGGATCCTCAAATCTCTGAAAGAAAAAATCCCAGTCGCTATCCAGCGGAATCTCTTCAAGATCCTCCCGAATTTCAACTCCGAGCTTGATCCCTCTCATAGATGCCTGCTCAACAATTCGATCCAGCATTTCATAAGCATTTTCACAGTATTTCGCCTTAGCTTTTTCTCGCTTAATCTCAGCTTTTTGACAAATTTTTTGATATTTTGGGGTATCCTGTTTACCGGCCTCCAGAAGATCAACTAGCTTATCGGTATAATTGCGCATATTGATCTCACCCATGTGGAGTACGATTAACTTCGCACCTAGTCGGTCTGCAAATTCAATTGTTTTCAGCGTGTGCTTATAAGCATTTTCACGCTCTCGCACATCGGTAGAAGAGAATTTAAATACATTTGGATTGGCATGTTTGCACCCAATTGGAAGTGGGCAGAAATTGTGGAGTGTAGAAATTTTAATAACTCCTGCTTCGAATGCATCAATTATCCCTGGAACCAAACTTAATCGAATGCCGTGGCTCAGCTCAGCATACTCGAACCCGAGTTCACGAATCTCTTCAAGCATAGCGCGACCATCGGTGTGCCGGTGGGAATTCCAACAGGTGGAAAACGAATACATTTTAAAAAAATAGCCGGAAGCCACCAAGTAGGCAACTTCCGGCTAAAAAATCACTATAAATCAATTATCAGCGTAACGTGTTCTAAGCATTTGAGAGAACTTTGCTACCTTCATCTTGCGACGACGGCGTGTACACGGCTTTTCATAGTAACGATTGTTACGTGCATCTTTGATCACATTTTCACGATCAAGTCGCTTCTTCAGCCGGCGCAATGCCTTATCTAATGATTCCCCTTTTCTAACTCTTATTTCCGTCAAAAGATACTCACTTCCTTTCTTTATTATCGCCAACAGACAAGCCACAAAGTGCCCTTAGGCCGCTAGCAGGCGGGCAACCTAATTGTGAGCTATCCCTTTGTCAATACATACAGCATAGAGACAATTTGGCGCACTTTTCAAATAATGTGAATAACTGGTGAGAAACTTTCCAACACAATCCCAAAAAACTGTTTTTAAATCGAAAATAGATCGTTTTTGGCGATTGGCATGCAAGTGGATAAAAACGGCGTTTTTGGCCTCTAAAGGCTTAATATCGATTGGGTTACGCCTCAATTTCGGAAATTTAAAGGTCTAGATAAGTATCTCGCCCTTCGACTAAAACCGCCATTTTTCTATCTGCTACACTCCTAGGTAACATCCAAAATCCACAGTCAGGATGAATCCATTTGATACGTTCCTTTCCCAAAATTTTAACTGCGTTTTCTATACGCCTAGCAATTATATCACGTGACTCCACTTCGTTGTCTTTGATGTCCACCACGCCAACACCCAGTTTAATCTCGGGTTTAAGTTCATTAAACTCATGCAGTTCATCATAACCCCGCCGGGCGAACTCTAGGACAAGATGGTCAACATCGAGTTTATTAAGAAAAGCCATTAAATCTTTCCAGTATCCTTTCTGTATTGATTGGCCGCCGTAATTTCCGAAACAGAGATGTAGCGACTTCTCCCCCTGAATCCCACTAAGGGCATGATTAAAAGGCTCATGAGCCCATTCCGCATCATTTGCATGGCCAGTAAGATGAGCCTCATCCATTTGAATTACCGAAGCATCAATCGATTGCACCTGTTTTCGCAAAACCTCAGCTATATCCATGGTTAATTGCCTAATATCGCCGTAGTGCCTGTCAATCAGTGTCCGAGATAACATGTAAGGAGCCGTAAAAGTAAACATTGTCTCCGACCCACTAAGCCCCTTGAAAAACTGCCAATCGCGAGGGAGATTCATGGTGCCTTCAGTAACTTCTCCTTCCACAACTCCTGCAGGCTGAAGACGGAACCCCATCCTTTGCTCAGAGGCAAATTGCTCTAAATCACTCCGTGTTACGGCAGATGAGATTCCACCCATGGGCTGAATGAAATAATCAATCATTCCATTCGTCTCCGGATGACTAACGTCATAACGGGAAAGTTCCCCATCAGAAATTAAATCTATACCTGCCAATTCCTGCGTCTTTAACACGACCATAATTGCATCACGTAACGTAGGAGTAGAGGGGTTCATACTCAGCCAAAGTGGAATCGGATAGCTGCCAACAACTTTGGTTTTTATTTCCGGTTGTGCCATTGAGGTGAGGCATAATGATTAGGAGGAGAGTGACTGTCGAGTGTACGATTTGCTAAATACCTAGCTTTTATATGCATTCCCCTTCTTCGATTATACTCCTAGGATGTTCATTTCCTCGCAGGAGTATCGATGAACCGTTAAGATTGAGCCGTGGCATCGAGCATCAAAGTCGCAGTACTAGGCGTAGGTTCGCTAGGGCAGAACCATGCACGTATCTACAAAGAACTACACCAAAATGGCGACGTTGAACTAATAGGTGTTTTCGATACTAACCAAGAGCAATCTAAAGCTATTGCATCTAGGTATGGGACTACTGCCCTTAGTTCATTAGAAGCAGCTTCGGCAGCAGACGCATTAAGCATTGTTACCCCAACTATGACCCACTACTGCTTGGCCAAATCTCTGCTTGAACAGGGCAAGCATCTGCTCATTGAAAAACCTATGACAGACAATGTCGACGAAGCAGCGGATTTAGTTAATCTAGCCAAACAGCAAAACTGCATACTGCAAGTTGGCCACATTGAACGATTTAACCCCGTGTTCAATTTTCTTCAAAAGGCTGTTCAGGCACCTCGGTTTATCGAATCACACCGACTTTCGCCATACCCTGCGAGAAGCATGGACATTGGCGTGGTTCTAGATTTAATGATTCATGATTTAGACATCGTCCTTACCTTTGTATCTTCTCAGGTACAGCATGTGGACGCAACAGGGGTTAGAGTGCTAAGTCAATCTGAGGATATCGCCAATGCACGGTTGCGTTTTTCCAACGGATGTGTAGCCAACTTAACCGCCAGTCGTGTTAGCCCAGAACAAATGCGAAAAATTCGGGTGTTTAGCGGCGGAAAAGAGCCAAGCTATATCTCCCTCGATTACCGCGAACAAAAAGGTTTCCATTACCGCTTAGCTAAGGAAGGAGAAAAGGAATCCTCATTTCTTAAAAAACTCCTTGTTGCTAAAAATAACACTATAGTCAGTCAATTTGGGGGCAAAAGGGTTTTAAGAGAGCCGGTCCCAATTGAGCATAAAGAAGCGCTAAAGGTGGAACTCGAAAGTTTTGTAAACTGCGTCAAAAAAAACCAGAAACCAATTGTAAGCGGCGAGTCCGCCCGGCAAGCGATCGAGTTAGCACTGGAAATCACACGACAGATTGAACAGCAAACCCAATTGGCTATTCGTTAATTACTATAGAACTTTACCCAGGATTTTATCCACCTCAACAACCCCCCCACTGCTAATAGGGCGATTGTCGCCTAACACGAAATATTCACCCTCTTCAAGCTTACGCGGAACCAGCCTCGCCCTGATTCGCCCTTCTCCAAATTGATCGTAAACTTCCCCATTTATAGCCAACTCTCCACGACGGATGCTAATTCGTTCACCAGGCAAACCTATTATTCGCTTCAGAAAAAAGGGCTTACTTTGCCAATTCTTGCCTAATACGACTACATCCCCACGCCTAGGAGGTTCATTAGAATATTCTAAAGTATGCATCCATAGGGTCTGTCCGTTAACAAAAGTAGGATCCATGCTTCTGCCATCAACTAATATTCGTCGATATCTCGGCTCCCCATCAGGGAAAAAATAAAGTGTCACAACCCCGGTTACAATCAACAGGATTAACAGTCGAACCATAGTCCACCGGATATTACTCCCGATCAAAATTCGCTGCCAAAGCCGAACCTGTTGCGAAGCTGTAACTTTTTCAGGACTCACAAAAGAAGTGTTCCCGCCAAATCAAAGGTTGGCAAGCCGCTTAAATCAGAACAGTTTTTACTTCACGTACGCAAACCCAAATTCCAGAATCCCCACATGAAGAAATGGCAAATAATAAAGATCAGCGCTGGAGCGCTTATTCTTATATGTTTGCTCCTTTCATTTATAAAGCGGGATCGCGGCCCTCTTGTAGAAGGAAGACCTCTTGAATCATGGGTACAAGATCTGCTGATTACAGCCGATCCAATTAAACATAACGCTGCTAAAAAAGCAGTTTCTCAACTAGGTACCAACGCCATACCTTGGTTGCGCAAAACACTACTTTATACCGATCCAGTTTGGAAAAGACCTTTGATTAGCATGGCAGAATCTGCCTCTTTTATTGAGCCTAAAACTATTCATCGCTGGGCCAATACCTACGAGTTAGCGGAAATTCGAGCTGGAGGAGTAGCCGGTTTGGCTGAGCTTGGCCAATGGGCCGCTCCAGCAATACCAGATTTAGTTGAAGCACTCGGAGATCCTGAACACTTAGTATACAACAATGCTCTCTTAGTCTTAAATGGGATGGGGAAACTGCCTTTAAGTGCGATCACCAACAGACTTGCCGCAGTTCAAGGCGAACATCGGACGAGGATGTTGCATGTGCTGAGAAATATGAAGGAAGATGCTGTGGGCTCTGCGCCTGCGCTTGTAAGAATCATCGAAATTCAATCCGGAAGTAATGAAGCAAACGCAGCCATTGCAGCATTATCAACCATGGGGATAAAAGCAGCCCCAGCAGCCGTGCAACTGGCTGTAAGTGATCGGTATGAACTTCGTTTAGCCGGCTTCAATGTGCTGTCGCGATTGTTGCCTGCAGAACATGAGCTCTGGGCAGAATTAAAATCTAGCATTCAACTGGGACACGAAAAGGAAAAGGAAGTTTTACTTGCATTGCAAAATGTCTGGGGGAATTCGAATGAAACTTACACCTCTTTGTCAGATGCCATATTTAATGGGACCCCTCGATCTTGCGACGCAGCCATTCTGCTAATGAGCAAGGCGGCCAAGCCCGGCAATTCCTCAGCAAGAAAGTTGCATAAGCTACGCAACAAAACTTTAAATTCAGGTCCGAAAACCCTTCAAGCAGTCCTAGAAAAAATCGATGATTCTAACGGGGCTTCTTCGAAGTCGGCGTCGGCGAAAAATACTTTAGAGTGATCCCTTGCGGTTCCCGCTCTAGCCCAAAAACGGCAAAATCAAAAAACTTGCCTATTTTCTCATCCGAAGGAAGCAGTGAAAAATCAAGCCAACCACCAGGATCGGCTTCACCAATATCATCCATAACTATTGCACTGTAAACAACGTCAAGTATTCCAGTTTCACGAATCCAGCTCACAACATGTTGAATCGATGAAGGGCCATCCAGATAACCAAAGAATCCAGATTTTAACCCCCCGACTTGTTCCGCAGCTTTAAACAAGCCAGCGCGAGAACTTAAAGCTCTAGTCGGACTACCATCTAGGTGCAACTGAAGCAAATTGGGATTAGTCGACCATACAAGATAGCCATCCTTAGCCCCAAAAAGAATTCCGGTTTTCAAATCGTCTCCAGCACCAGAGTCCAAAACAAAATCAAAACTGTAAACTGAGTGCTCTCCCAATCTTCGAGGCAGCATTGTTGCTTCGTTTAGGGGCGGCGGAAGAATTCCAGGAATTGCTCCTATAGCCTTGATTAACTCATCAGGATTGGGAGTGCTGACTAAGCCTAAAAGAGAATTAAGCCCTCCAGCTTCCTGATTCTTCATATCGGCCTCCAGTTGATATAAAATTATGTCATCCCCAAGATTATTGAAAAAACTTTTTTTAAAATCGAAGTTTTGATCTTTATCCTTCCCCAACAAATTAACCGTAAACTCGACCATGCTCCCGATATCAGGAGCCGTATCGTTTAGTAACTTTTCAAGATTACTCCAAGTAGCCGCAATATCAATTCTCCACCGCTGAAATAACTGAGCGTCAGCTGACACAAATTCATTAGGAGCACTATCGATCCGCTTCATTTCCAACAATCCAAGAAAGCCGGTTCTTTTTTCCTCCGGCAAACCGATAAAAATATCAAAACTAGCTCCATACTTCTGTTCTTGAAAAGCAGCCGCCATAGATTTGAAGCCGTCTAGGCCTAAAGAGTTTAGTATATCCTGAATATTCAACCCTAAATCAGTGCCATCCGGCGCACTGCTGATTAACTGAGGAAGCACTTGACTAAAATCAGCCCAAACATACGCATCTGCGCCTTCAAGAACCATAGCCTTATCGGATGCAAATATGGGATTAGTAGAAAGCGAACCCGTTCCCTTGCCACTATATCTTTCCAACACCTCTTCAAGTATGCCCGTATCCGTTCCCGCAAAAAACAATCCCTTTTCTCGTCCCAAATGGAGCACCTCTTTACCGCTAGCGCCAATCAATGTAGTAAATTTTTTTGACCCCAATGTGGTCCGGCCAACTTTCCGCCCTTTCCTTTTCCAATCTCTTTCCAGTCGAGAAATTGTACGTCCTAAAGTAAAAGTTTTTTTTCCTGCATCAATTAATAGTAGAAATGCTGGTTGTTCGCCCGGCGTCTTACCTTGCACTATTGCAAAAGCTACAGGACCATTTGCAATCTCTTCAAACGCGTCAATCTCAATTCCGAACCTTTCTTCGATATTCCCTAATAGGTTATCCTCAAATCCTTTCTCTAATTTCTCCCGAAACGATCTCATCTCTGTGCTATTCCATAGCCTTCCCATTACTCCTGAGTCAAAATCCCGCTCAGCAGCAGCATAATCAGGAAAAGCTGCCAGAAAAACGGTCTCAGCAGGAAACAGATCCTCTAATGCTGGGGCTGCGATGGTAGCCGGCAGCAAAGAAAGAGCAATTAGGCTACTGAATAGTAATTTTTTCATTTCTGTCAGAAAAAGGTCGCCTGAAATTAAAGCCACCTATGATCGTACCCCGAAAACCTGCAATAAGTTACAAGCCCTGTCATGGAAAAAGTCTAAACCCGATTCTCGCTTGGCCAACTGCTTGTCTCGCCCTAAATTGAAGCCCGGCGATATGTTTGGATTTGTAAGCTTAAGGTTTCCAATTCCAATTTAAGCAAACTATTGGCCGGAGTTTTTCCATAAAAGGCTATAATAAAAACTAGATTTTAATGAAACAGATCACGGACTACCTCGAAACAAACAACCAAAAGTTCATCAAAGAACTAATTGAGTACCTCCGTTTCCCAAGTGTATCGGCTCAAAGCAAGCATAAGAAGGACATGCAGAACTGTGCTCAATGGCTAGCCAATCACGGAAAATCGATCGGGCTAAAGACTAAAGTGCACAAGACCTTGGGGCATCCCATTGTTACACTAAAAACGAAACGCAAACGTAATGGAAACAAGCCTCACTTCTTAGTTTACGGCCACTACGATGTACAGCCCCCCGAACCACTTGAACTATGGAACTCTCCACCTTTTGATCCAGAAATTCGAAAGCACAATCTTTTCGCACGCGGCGCTAGCGACAATAAAGGACAGCACTTCGCACATCTCAAAGCAGTTGAAGCTTATCTGAAAACAAATACAGAACTACCATGCGATTTAACTTTTTTGATTGAAGGCGAGGAGGAAGTTGGCGGCGAAGCACTAGTAAGTTTCCTGAATCAAAACAAGCGCGAATTAAAATGTGAAGGGGTTGTGGTATCAGATACAGGCATGCCAGACCTTAAGCACCCAGCTT
>JASLKL010000081.1 GCA_030747605.1 Verrucomicrobiota bacterium
GAAATCCTCTTGTGTCAGAATCGGGCGTGGTTTGTTAATTATACTGCGGGGTGTTGATTTTAAGCCTGGAATTGGAGTGAGGATAGTAGGTTTTGTTTGTGTGCTTCTTATTGTTGGCGGCTTTAATATGGATTTAATTAAGTGCGAATACGCCTTATTTGTTGATTCTTTATAAGGAAGCCCATTTATATGCTGTCCGAGCTCTTTCCATCGGCCTGCGTTTGCCAGTAATCGAAGCCGTTCAGTAGTTGTCTTGGCTTTATCTTTTCCCGGCTTATTATTTTGGGAGAGAGAATCGATTGCGTTGAGAATACCGTCGGGAGTTCGATCAAACTTAATAGAAATTAAAGCCGAATGAAGTAACTCCTGAGGAGATTTCTCTTTCTTTTCGGAAGTAGTGTTTGATTCCGGTTTGGTTTCTCTGGGTAGATCGATTGGTTTCTCAATTTTTTTGATCGCTGATATTCGTTCAGCCTGTATCGCTGGTTTTAATAGTTTGGTTGGTCTAGTGGTCTGTGCTTGACCAAGCGCGATACAAATTGTTAAGCAATAAACGAAGGCTAAACTTCGGTTAATATGAGTCATGACAAGATAATCTATTGAGTAAAAAATAGCCGACTTATGCCGGCTGTTTTTAGTTTGTAAGAAATGCTTAACAAGGGTCAGGAGCCAGTTCCGTCAGGCCGTTTGCCAACACTAGCACCGCGGGCGTCCTCTTTCTTTTTCCCTTCTTTTGGCTGATTGCTCTTTTTTTGACCTCTACATTTGGAGCAGACATTCTTGTTGCCTTGGCATTTTTTCGGGAGAGGGAGAGCTTGAAGCTCGGATAGGTCCATGCGAGCTAAGCGAACAACGGCTTCTAGATTTTTTTTGTGGTCCTCGTGCGTCTTTAAGTTGGTCTTGATTGATTGCTCGGCGAGAAGTCGGAAATTCTGGCGAGCCTTTTCTACCGGCTCCATCCATTCTTCTTTTTCAGCCAGTTCTAGTCGCATTAACCATCCAGTGTAGTATTGAGCACTTGCAAGTGAGGCGCGAATTTTATTTTCGAGTGACCTATTATTTTGGTTAGAGGCTTCGTCAAGCAAGTGATCCATTGCTAGCATTGCTTCTGGGAGTTCTCCAACATGAATTTGGGCGTTTGCCCGGGCAAGTTGCAACTGAAGTCGCTTGGTTGTGTCATTATCAGGAAGAGTTGTTAGTGCTTCATTGTATGCATTGATAGCTTTTAACCATTGCGATTTTTTCTCGAAATCCATTGCCGCATGAATTTTGGCTTTTGAAGCTTCTCTAGCCAGACTGTTTTGGCCAGGGCCATAGTGGTATGCAAGCAAGACTACCGGTGCAAGTGTCCAAAGGAATATGAGGATGTTTTTCTTCATGATTATTTAAGTTATTTATCCTTTAAAACTGGACGACAACTTCGTCTACTCTGCCATGGGCTTCCGAAAAACGCAAGGCCTGCAGGAAGTAATGCTAATAGGGCAGCTCCTGTGGTTACACATGTTAAAGCAAGTTCTCGGCGACCTTTTTCACCAGAGTCTACAAGGTTACGTACACCGGCCATTTCTGCTAGCTGTGAAGTAGGTATTTGTACATTGTTCACATCGACATACTCACCCCCTAATCGCTTGGCTAACTGCCGTAATACTCGAGAATTTTGTCGTGACATGTGTCCATCAATGAACACCCCTCGGCGTGGATCGCCTACCCCTGCGACAAGTACTTTACTGATAGAAGGAGGAAGCTTGGGTAAGCCGGAATCTGGTAGAGTGTCACCATCGCTGACTACAAGTAGCGTTGTGCTGTTGGGCTCCCATTCTTTGGCTAATTTGACGGATTCTTCTATTCCGGAAATAACACTAGTCTTACCTGGGTCAAAAGCGCGATCAAGTGGAAGGTCGTCTAGAATATTCTTCACAACATTTAAGTCGTGCGTATCTATTACTACAGGCTTAGCACTAGTGAAAAAGGCGACAATACTAATACGAACTTGATCGAGGGCAATGCGTTCGAAAAGTGATAGTAGTACTTTTGCTCCTCTTTGTGATCGGGTGCGTTTTTTCTGTTTTCTTAAGTCAATCCCGCCATCGTCTAGTTGCATGCTTGGCGAGACGTCCCAAGCGATAATGAGATGACGATAGCCGCCTTCAGGAATCTTGTCGTAATTTGCGGTTCTTGGGCGAATAAAGAAAAGTGTTACTAGACCCCATGCCATTGCTGTTAGAGCTACAATGCGAATTAGTGGGGCTAGTTTAGTCCAGCTACGTGCTCGGCCAATCTGTCCGAATGCCATATGTGCAGCTCTTTGAATGCGCCGGCTGTGCCACCATTCGGCAACCAAGGAACAGATCAATGTGCCTAGTGTGATCCAGAGGGCTAAATTTGTCGCTTCAAGCTCTATAGAAGAGAGTTTCATCTTACCAAGGTGTGAATCGAATGCCGAAGAGGCAGAGTATTTGCAAAAAAATCATTGAAAGTGCAGTGGCTGCAAATGGCTTGAAGTTGTCAGCGGGTATGGGGGTTTCTGGTTTAAATTTTGCAGGTTGCATCTCATCGATTTTTGCGAATACCGCTTGCAAGGCAGTAGGGTCACCTGCAACGAAAGCCTCACCGCCGGTGCGACTAGCTATATCGTAAACTTCTTGTTGCGGTTGGCCGCTAGCCACATGAATGTAGTATAGTGTGATGTCGTCGTCATTCAGATTACCTGAGATCTTGTCACCTTGTCCTCGCAAGTCGCTACTCGATCCATCAGAAATAAGGATTATCATTTTATCACCTTTAGGTCGCTCAGCGAGGATATTATTTACTGATCGCAGAGCGAGGCCGATTCGCGTTCCTCCCATGTATGGGGGCATGGCTTCTGGTTTCATGAATGGTGCGGAATTTTTTAGGGCATCAAGGTCCTGTGTTAGTGGAACCCAATGAAGTACTTCGGTGCCAAACAAAGTTACTCCAAATGCATCGCCTTTTCGGTGACTGACGAATTCTTGCAGAGCTTCAACTGCCTTGTCAGCGCGTCGACCATCTCCAAACGTTGCTGTCATGCTTCCGGAAACATCGAGAACGAGTTCGATGTTGGTCATTATGCGTTGAGTTCCTTGGCTCAATGGCCTTTGAGGTCCTGCCAGTAAAATAATCGCGATAGCCAAAAGCATAGGTGCTAGCAAGTTGGCTGTCTTGACAGTTGCTTCAAGCCACCGGCCGCGCTTTGCGTTAGAGTGGTCAAATGGCAATGTTAAGACAGTTCCGCGTCGGCGCCATTCCCATACAAGAAGCAACATAGGTAGGGCTAATAGGATTAATACCGCTGGAGTAGCAAAAGTCATTCTTGCTGGGACGGTTTTCGGTAGGGTTCGAGCAGGGCAGTGATATCCACAGCGGAGGTTCCGGGTGGCCGATGCAACCAGTCTTCAAGACCACATAATAATGGGCCTGCATCATCATGTTGTTTCAGTTGTAGGTATAAATCCACAGGGTTGCCTTCTTTAGGTAAATTGAGTTGTTCGCGCCAATGCGAAAAGATCATACGTTCAAGTATTGCACGTCCTTCTGTATCAAGATCACCGGTTGCAGCCTGCTCTACGAGAGGCCTAAGTCGTTGCGCTAGATCCGGCTCATTAAAATCATTTGTTTTACCAAAATTCTTTTTTGATTTAAGGCCAGCGAGAAATAGAGGTAAAGCGATCAAAATCCATAAAGCAACGATACCAATTAGCCAAGCAGTGTAGTTCGATGAGAGTTCAATTTTTGTGTTATCTTCTTCGATCAGTATTCCGTCATGGTCTTCAGGCAGGATTCCTCCAATAATTATTTTGGTAGGAGGAAGATTAGTTGGTGTTTTTCCGTCTAGTGTAAGAAGAAACTGATTAAGATTATATTTACCTGGAACAAAACCAAAATATCGAAGATCGTAGCGATAAGAGTTTCCATTCGGAAAGATATCATGAATTCGAAGGATTATTTTTGATTTATCCCCGACCGGGGCTGCTTTGAGTTTGGGGCCAGGCAGGACAACCATTACTTTACCTTCGAGACCGATTGGGATTGATTCTGGTTGCTCGTCCATTTTCTGTGCGATGGAACAAGTGTGGCTTGTGAGGAATATTGTTGCTACAAGTCTAACTAAGAATGTGAGCTTCATCGGGCTCCTCTCCCAAGGCAGTCGCGTTTTCGAAGGAATCCACGAAGTGAATGAATGAACGGCTGATTGGTTTTTAATTCGAGATGATCGATGCCTCCTCGTCGTAGTTCGTTTGCTGTTTCGTTGTCAAACCAATGGCTTCGGCTATGGCCGACAAATGTTTGTGCCGTCTCAGCTTCCTCCCCTCGAAAGATTCCAGTGCGGAGATGTCCGAATTCGGCTGGGTCTATTAATTGAAGTACAACGCAATCATGTTTTTGTGCCAATAGTTTTAGTCTCCTATTTGCTTCGGGTTGCCTGAGGTCGCTCAGAACGATTAACATAGCCCGGTTTGTGAGTGTTTTTGAGAGTTGCTCTAGTTTCTCAGTTAGTGTCGTTTTTTCGTCAAAACGGAAATGTCGTAATTGGTGTAACCAAAGGAACATCTGATGCCGGGAAAGGCTTGGTTTTGTATCGAACTTTTTCTCGCCACAGCCGACAATGCCTACAGGGCTCATTCGTGCAAGAGCTGCGAGAGCAAGGCCGCCAGCGATTTGTACTGCCCATGCGTATTTGCTTACACCGATACTGGAAACACTCATTGAGCCCGATGTGTCGACCAAAAGATAAACGGGCATTTGTTTTGGGGCTTCATACTCTTTGATAAACGGTCGCCCCATACGAGCTGTTACTCGCCAGTCAATTTGTTTCACTGGGTCTCCTGACTCGTAAGGGCGACTCTGTGCATACTCAATACCAGAGCCGACAAAAGGTGATGAATCTGTGCCGTATTGCAGGCTGTCAGCTAATCGTCTAACAGCGATAGCGAATTGGCGGCCATCCAGTCCGTCACACGAATCGAGAGTTCCTGTCAGGGGTTTCATGCGCTCGAATTAGGGCGTTTTAGCCTGCTTCTGATAGAATTTCTTTAAGTACACTTACACCTGAAATACCTTCTGCCAAAGCTTCGTATTTGAGTCGAATCCGATGTAGTAACACATCTTCTGCAAGTGCGTATAAATCCTCTGGAACAACATAGTCTCGATCGTGAATGAATGCCCGCGCACGAGCTGCTTGAATCATTGCCAATCCGGCTCGTGGGCTGCCACCTAATTCGATATTTGGATGGCGCCTAGTTCGACGTACTACTTCGACTGTGTGTTTTTGGAAAACCTCGCTAACATGAACTTCTTGTACGGCAGCCATCATCTCTACTAAATCCGATCGATTTGCAACCACATCGTCAGATAGAGTGTCAAATGCGGTCTTTGGTACTGCACCGCCATCTTTTTTTTGTAGCCCAAGTGTTAGGCTTCTTTTCAAGACTTCTTCTTCTTCATCGACGGCTGGATAGTTTAGTCTGTGGCAAAGCATGAATCGATCAAGTTGTGCTTCCGGCAATTCGAATGTCCCGCTTTGTTCAATTGGGTTTTGTGTTGCTATAACGAGGAAGGGAGCAGGGAGTGTGTGTGTTTCATTTCCAATTGTAACCTTGCGTTCCTGCATAGCTTCAAGCAGGGCACTTTGTACTTTAGGTGCGGCTCGATTGATTTCGTCGGCAAGTAAGAGGTTTGTGAAAATTGGACCAAGATGAGTTGAGAATTCGTTGGTTCGTTGATCAAGCACCTCTGACCCTAGGATGTCCGATGGCAATAGATCGATAGTAAACTGGACTCTGCTGAATTTGAGGTCGATAGTTTTGGAAATAGACTGAACAAGTAGTGTCTTTGCCAAGCCTGGCATACCTTGCAGCAATAGGTGCCCGCCAGTAAACAGGGCGATAAGTAGTCGTTCGACAACGATATCTTGCCCCACAACTACTTCTGCCACTCTTTGGCGGACATCTTTAACGAGTTTTTTTTGAACTGTTTCCATTGGATGCTTTCGGCTTGTTAGGCTAATTCAGCTCCCTTGAGACACTACGCTCCGATGGGCTAGTGGCCAAGCAGGATAAGTTGGTGATCAGTCAAGATTTGGAATATTTTCCTTCCAACCAAGTAATTACTGAGACTTTTCCATAAAGCTTTTATTGGCGATGTTGATCAGTGTTGAGGATTGGGTGGGTTTTAACGCAAGACAATGATAAGCCTTTTGAGCTGATTGATTTAAGGATTTATGAAAGCACGAATTTATTTAGCATTGCTATTTAGCTTTGGATTAGGGTCGAACTGGGCTTCGGCTGAAGAAAAAAAGATTCTTTTAGAGCATCCAAGGCACGATTACTTGAAAGTCGACAATATAGATTTGTTGGAAGGGGAATTGCGTAAAGCATTAGGTAGTTTGGAAAGTTATTCTTTTTCTCGAAGTTGGTGGAAGTGGGATCGTTTACGACAGCGTTATGTCGATGGTGGTCGAAAAGATGAAAATGCTATCAAAATCCTGCGAGCGGTTTTTCGAGGATTGATTTTTGATTGGTACGAGCGATGCAAGAAACGTAGCGAGGGTGATTTGTTTTATATTTTTTTTACTACAAACAGTGGAAATAAAGTGCAGCGTGAATCTGCTAATGGAAGAACATTAAAGCGTGATCATCACGGTGGCGGTTATCATGGAGGCTGGGGCGGGGCTAGTAGGATGCGGATATATGAGGAACTAGTTCTACAAAATATGCTTACAAATGAGGAGAAGGCTACGATGAGAAAAATTGTGAATCAAAGTCTTGAACCTCGATTTATTAATTTCAAAAAAGGTTCCCAGAGTGCCGATAATCATTCTTTTGGTAATGGAGGGGGTATTGCTTTAGCTGTTAAGTTGTTTCCGGATGTGTCACAGGCCAAAGAGGCTCGAGCATGGTTAGACCGAATATGGAATGACTTGGCAAGTTTTGGTGATTGGACTGAGTGGAACTATTATCCATATGGGCCGATTTTTTTACATGGTATGCTCGATATTGCTGAGTCGACAGATCGTATTAATTCTGACAGTAGGTTGATTAATGCTATAGGCAAACGATGTCTGCAATTTAATCACGGTGGGGGTGTCAAGGGAGGCCCAAATTGTGGCATTCGTCAGCGTAGTGATTTGTCGCAGGTATATGCTGATCCATGGAATGTAGGCTATTATGATGTAGAGACTTCAAGTCGTGATGGTAATTTTTGGTATCGATTGGCTCAGCATTACAAGAGTCCGGAATACCTTTGGATAGCTGAACAAGTTGCGTTGGGTGGGAGGCCTCCAAGTGGTAAGGTTACTGAACAATATAAAGCAGCCTATAATAAGAGATTCGCTTGGTTTGTAGAGAGAAGTTTTGAGCCGAAAACTCCTAAAATGAAGGCTAAGGTTGGTTTGCTTAGTGAGTTAAAGGAAAGGGTAAAGGAGCGTATATATTTGAATGCTGGGGTAGAACCACACAAGCCTTATGCCGCTTTTTTTCTGTACGATAAAAAAGATAGTCATTTAGATAATGTCTCAGGTTTTCTTTACGAGTATTCATTCAATGGAGCGAAATTTTTGCACTCTTCAGGTAAATATAATAACGTATATTCTGGAAACGATTTGAGAGGTGGAGGTAGCGGCAATGAAAGTCTAGACTCATTATTGGTGGTTCATAAACGTCACCAATTTCCCGTTCATCCAGATCGCTTGGGGGATAGCAGGGATTATCGGCGGATGTATATGGCTAAGCATTTGCCGGACTTGGCATATGCTGAAAATAATGATTCTGAAGATTCATATGGTCAGTTTAGTTTTGTTGAATACTTTGGACCGAAAAGCCGATGGTTACGTAAAGCGGTATTAACAGCGGAGGGTTATTTAGTCGTTGCCGACGAATATCGTGTTGGCCAAGTGCTAGGTGAATCTTACAATGCTGGACCTGTCTGGCATTTGGCTCGAATCAAAGGGCGTAAATTGGGAAGACAGGAGCGAAATTGGTTCAGCGCACCGGCTTTTGCTCAAGCCTGGTGGCAGCAGGAGCAGATGGGGGTTGCGTTATATATCCATGACCACAGAGAAATGGTGTTCGGTACAATAAACCAGACCTGTTCACAAGACCTCGACTTGAACACAACTGCATATGCTTATCGTCCCATCAAAGCTGGCCGTACAGAACGATTTCTTAGCCTATTTATTCCTCACAATTTAAGCATGCCTGCAGGGGCTATTGTTCGAGATGTCAAATCATGGGTTAGTAAAAAGGGTAAATATGGCGTATCCATTGGTGATGTAATGATTGAGATGGACGGAAAAGGAAATTGGTCTGTTTCCCGTTGATTCGGCCTAGATTTTAGAGTGTTTAACATTTGTCCGTTGCCACGAGTTGTTTTCAAATATAAATTTGCCCTGTGAATAATAAGCCCCAATCAAACCGATCAATCTACTCTAATGTTGGTTTTACTCTGATTGAACTATTGGTGGTCATTGCAATCATAGCAATTTTGGCCGGTCTTTTGTTGCCAGCAATGGCTAGAGCTAAAGAGAAAGGGCGTTCCACTGCATGTCTAAACAATCATAAACAAATTGGGATAGCGTTCATGTTATATGTTGATGACTATGAGATGTTTCCTATTCATCCAACGTGGTCGACTTGTGGTGGCAAACTTGGACTAGGTCCTGGCTACCAGAGTAATAATAAGAGTATAGCAGACTTCGATAAGCGTCCCTTGAATAAATATACTTCCACCGCAGAGGTATACCGTTGTCCTAGTGATGCTGGAGATGTTTTGCATCCAGAGCATTTTCCTAAAACGAAACCTGTTGCAGAAAAAACGTGCTTCAATTTTTATGGAACAAGTTATCTTGTCCAGTGGTCTTGGGATGGATTTGGTGTGAAGCATGTTACTGCAGGACCTGGTCAAAAGCCGTTGACAGAGTCTGAATTATCCAAGGCGCCTACTACTAAAATTATTCAGGCCGATTGGCCTTGGCATGGTAACCGGGCTGAAAAATCTGAGAAAACCCAGTGGCACAAGCTGGGTGTTCGAGGTCTTAATACTCTTTTTGGGGATGGCCACGCGTCGATTTTTGTTTTTCCTTCTGACTTGCATAACTGGGGTGGTCGTAAGCCAGATCCTGCGAACGGTTTTTGGTGAGGCAATTGCGTGGCTAGAATTTCAAATTCTAATATATCATTTATAATTTTTCAGAAACTCTACCAAGTTTGCCATTTTTTGGTTTGTTAACGAGGACTCCAGTCCAGTGGGCATCAAAGATAGGTTTAAGCTGGTTAAAGATTTTAACTCATTGCGATTGACCGATTGCAGTCCGACACCGGGTACATTTATTTTAAGGCTATCCCCAGACTCTGAAGCGATGATTCCGACGATGGCTCTCCCATCATTAAATACGGCATTGTAGGCAATGTATTTTGGATCGACTTGTCTTGATGGATCAATAATGGAATTAAGTAAACCTTCTCCTGATCGATCTGTTATTGATCTTAAATCAGGTCCAAGTTGTTTATCCGGTGCATGACACTGTGAACAAAGAGACTCATAAGTCACTTTTCCGTCATCAGTCTTTCCGTTTAATTTCAGCGAAGGCAAAAATTTTGAAATAACTTCATTCCGATCTATTGAATAAGTATTGTCGAAAATAAGTTTAGCACGTTTAACAATTGATTTATTAGTGCTGTTTAACAATCGATCCCTATGCAATGCAGGGAATCCACTTAATGGAATGATATTAGTCTCCATAGCTTGAAGAAGCTCTTCCTGCCAAGATGATCGACTAAGTAAAACATCCAAAGTTTTTTTGCGTCCCTCTGCAAGTAAGCTAGGCCACGCGGCAAGAAGCATTTTAGCTGGTTCAAGTTTTGACATATTAGCAACTGACTCGATTGCTTTATAGCGTAATATTGAATTATTATTTGGCTTAATTAATTCTTTAAGAACTGATGTTGTGTTCGAATGTAAAAGGCTGCCATGACTGATTGTTTCAATGGCTTCTAATCTCAATTGCATTTCAGTCTTGGAGTTAAGTGCTAAATGTTCAGCATTTCTTAGAATCTTTTTAAGCTTAATTTCTTGTCCAGGAAATCCGTTGTCTTCCATCTTATCTAGATCGATACCGGCTTTGCGCATTGCTTTCATCCAGACTCTTGAGATTTGTAATGTTTTTAGGGTGTTGGCATTGCCGTAAATATCATCGACTTTTTTATTTAGTACTGACCTGTGTTTATTTATTCCAACTTGTAATAATTGCTCAAAAATTTTCCCATCAGTAGGTGTTGTTTTTAGTATCTCCTTATAATGTTTATGGGAAGCGGTAAGAAAGGCAGCTTCCAAGTAAGGTGATTCATGTTTAGGAAAAATTGTTGAAAGTGACATCCCGATTTTCTGGTTAGAAAAAGACCCGGCCGAAAGAATTTGTTGGAACACAACTTTGAGTTCCTGTGCATTTAGTTTTT
>JASLKL010000082.1 GCA_030747605.1 Verrucomicrobiota bacterium
ATAATACTGAAGAAAATTTTGAAATTGATACCTCAAACTTTGAAACAGTGATGCTGGCATCCTTTGACGATCTTGAATACACATGGTGACTGCCTGGAAACCTATTCTTGCTGCCTTTATAATCTTCGTAGCTGGAGTTGTAACAGGTAGTTTTGTTATTGATTTTACAACGCCTCAACCGGCTCGTGCATTTCCGCGAGATTTTCCATCAGACAGACACAGACAAAACATCGAAGATCGGCCAGGAACTCGCGTAGAAGGACAACTTCAATGGCTCATGCGACGAATACAACGAGATCTAAAGCTCTCGGACGAGCAAACAAAAAAAATACAAGCAGCATTTAAAGAAAGTCGTGAGGAAATGAAAACGGCATTTGATGAATTGCACCCACAACTACGGGCATCTACTGAAAAATTAAAAGACAAACTCAGAGGAGATCTAACAGAAGAACAGATTGAAAAATTTTCAAAATACCTACGACCTCCTAATCCTCGTGATCGATTCAAAGCAGGCCCCGGAAAACGGCCTCTCAGCCCAAGAGGAGAGAACCGTACTCGCAGAGGAGATCGCCTTCGTAATAAACGAAATTCCGAACAGAAACAGGATTCGGTGATTGATAACTCAATTAACTAATTCGACCGAGTAGTCTTTCGCAATAAGAATTCACATTTTCTTCGTCCGGCCATTCCAAAACTTCACACTTCATCTGATTTCGAAACCATGACCTCTGACGTTTAGCGAACTGGCGGGTCTTGGTCTTTACCTGATCAACCACGCTTTCTAAGCTAAGCTTTCCATCCAACAAATCAAGCACCTGTCGATACCCTAATGCCTGACAAGCATTCCGATTACCACGAAGCCCTTGCTTGATTAAATTTTGAGTTTCCTCAATAAGACCTTGGTGAAACATCTCATCTACCCGTTTATGAATGCGTTGGTTAAGAACATCTACCTCCCGATTAATACAAAAGAGATTCTGAGGGGCACGGTCCAAATTTTTCCATCCTATTCTTTGCTCAGAATACGGCCGACCTGTAAGTCTTATTACTTCTATAGCCCTCAAAACACGACGAGGGTTTTTGAGATCTATATGCTTTGCAGCCTCAGGATCTTTAACCTTCAACTCCATGACAAGACTCTCAAGCGGTATTAGAGACAATTCATTACGAATCAACTCATCACTAGGCGGACTGTCTCCAAGCCCTTCCATTAGTGCTCGAAAATAAAGCCCTGTCCCCCCGCAAAAAATAGGTATTCGACCTCTCTCTGAAATAGACTTAGATGCACGTTTAGCCAAACGTACAAACTGAGCAGCATCAAAAGCTTCAGATAATTGAGCAACATCAATCAAGTGATGTTGAACCTCTGATTGCTCTTCAGCATTAGGCTTCGCTGTCCCTATATTCAGCCCACAATACACTTGCATTGAGTCAACGGAGATAATCTCCCCTCCCAATTTTTTAGCCAAATGCATAGCCAACGCTGACTTCCCACTAGCCGTTGCGCCAGTAAGATAAATCGTCGAACCATTCACGCGTCGTTTTTCTCTTCGGACAAAATCACCTCTTTAGACTCTGGAGGAACCTTCCCTTTTTTAGCCCATGTCTGGCCTCGCTTCGGTTTTTTGAATGAAAGAAGAAACATAAGCCCTACTCCTCCGCAAATACCACTGTCGGCCACATTGAAGGCAGGAAAGGGGAATGGAATATAAAACTGCAAAAAGTCAACAACATGATGATGCACCACGCGATCGATCAAGTTGCCAGCTACCCCTCCGAGAATCAATCCTAACGCTAACTGCCCTAAAGGCTCTTCTGCACCAAAATGCTTTCTGAATAGCCAAAGAAAGACCAATGCCCCAACCGAAAAGATTGCTAGCCAAAAATTATTACCGCTAAAAATGCTCCAAGCAGCACCCGTATTGCCATAATGCACCAATTTGAAAAAGCCCTCCACTACTACAATCGATTCATCAAAAGTGGGGCCCGGAATTTTTTGTATCACCAGCCATTTAGTGATCTGATCCAAAGCAAGAGTCACAAGCCCTATTATAAGGATTCGGAAGTTCTCAATAACAGCTTTAGGCATAATTGCAGCCCCAATTTGGCCCGCTTAAGAGGCTAATGGCAAGCCCAGCCGGTTTAAAATATCAAACTAAATTGAAAAAAAATGAATCTTTTTCGTGACAAACCTGAGAAAGGCAATAAATTCTCTCGCCCTTTGGCTGTGTGACCCCTTCGTCTAGTGGTTAGGACACCGCCCTTTCACGGCGGTAACACGGGTTCGAGTCCCGTAGGGGTCGCCACTTACGCTTCTGAAGCCCATCTCCTATTATAAACATCAACGGATTTCCCAGTTCAGTATCGTTGCTAGGCTTTGATGGAATTACGCAAATTGACCAAATAAAGTTTATTTGATTACAATGGATCTTCTAGCAGCAAAATATTTTTGAAAGATCTAAAACAATTGGGACAAATAACCGAAGTCCCCACGATACGAGATGCATCAATACTTGAAAAAATTGATAATCCTTCCCCAAGTCGATCATATGAAGTGACACTACACTCAAAGGAGTTCACCTCACTTTGCCCTGTCACTGGCCAAGCTGATTTTGGAGAAGTTAAAATTAGCTACTCCCCGGACCGTTATCTTATTGAAACAAAATCTCTGAAAATGTACTTGGCTTCTTATCGAAACGAAAAACTATTTAACGAACAGACAGTGAATGCGATTCTTGATGACTTGGTCGAAGTGCTGCATCCAAAATCTATATGCATTCATGGCATTTTTTCTCAGCGCGGCGGGATACAACTAACAGTCAAGGCATCTCATCCTGACGGCTAATTAATGTTTGCAGATAAACCAGCAAGTAAAACAGTCGTAAGCCTATCAGGCGGAATGGACTCTACTGGATTATTAATGCATCTGCTGGCTCAGAATTGTGAAGTTTTTGGAATATCATTTAACTACGGCCAGAAACATATTCTTGAACTAGAACGATTACAGGCAAATATCGCTTACCTAAAAACACAGAATATTGATGTTCATCATGATACTATAAACCTATCAGTTTTAGGAAAACTTTATTCATCCGCACTCACCGATTCTGATTGGGAAATTCCCAAAGGACACTACAAACAAGACAATATGAAGCAAACCGTTGTCCCAAATCGAAACGCTATTTTTGCTTCAATTGCATATGGATATGCACTGTCAATTGCCACTAAAACCAATGAACAGGTTTCAATTGCACTAGGTGTACATTCTGGAGACCACGCTATATACCCTGATTGCAGGCCTGAATTCTATGAGGCTATTTATAAAGCGTTTGCAGTAGGTAATTGGAATTCTGAAAAAGTAGATTTTTACCTGCCCTATATTGATGGCGATAAACATTCAATACTAAGAGATGCAGAAACATCAATAGCTAAAGTCGGATTAGACTTTGATACCATATTCAAAAATACAAATACCAGCTATGAGCCCGATGAGTTAGGCCGAGCATCCGGAAAAACCGGCGCTGACATCGAACGTATTGAAGCTTTCATGAAACTAGGGCGTAAAGATCCAGTTGAATATCAAACATCATGGGAAGAGTTGGCTAAGAACAATGAAGCCTAACTCTTGAAATTAGTTGTAAATTCATTGTCTCATTAAATATTATGAATTGAGTTCCTATTTCTTACTGCACTTCCATAATCCCAACTACACTTGTCTAATGGCATAATAATTTGATTCCGATCCACGAAACATTTTATTCCTGGCAAGGCGAAGGAGTCCACTTCGGCCGCCCTGCCTATTTCATAAGAACTTTTGGGTGCCCAGTTAAATGCATATGGTGTGATTCTGCTGGCACATGGCATCCTGACTATACACCAGATAATATTGAAAAAATATCTGAAGAAGATTTAGTCAAATCGGCAAAAGCGACTCACTGTGATTTTGTTGTGATCACTGGAGGAGAGCCAGCTATTTTTGATCTTAATGAGCTCACATCTCAATTAGAAAAAGAAAACATCTCAAGACATCTAGAAACATCTGGCGGATTTGAAATCAAAGGAGATTTTCAGTGGATTACCGTGAGTCCAAAACGAGAGAAATTACCGTTGGATAATAACTTAAGACTAGCTAGTGAATTGAAGATTATCGTGGATGGAGAAGAGGCTCTTGAAGAGTGGGGAAAATATTTGGAGCCTTATGTGTTAAAGATCCCAATTTGGTTGAACATTGAGTGGTCACAGCGTGACAATAAGAAGCTCAAAGAAAAAATTACTACATTTGTAAAAGAACAGGGATTTCCATACAGGGTGGGCTATCAATTTCACAAATTGTTTCAGGCAGATGAAATGGACCCTAATTCAAAACCCAACGTTCCATTGGGGGGTAATTTAGATTTAGGATATTGATACTGAATAAGACGGAAATAAGACCGCATCAGATTCAGTTAGCGGGAGGAGGAGGTATCAAGCTCTTTCAGCATTTCAGCTAATTCGCTTGCAACTCGCTCCCCCATAGCCGGCTTTGTATAGCTGTGCAGTCCATGTTTGATATCCGCCAAGACGATGGGCTTCACGATCAGACAGATGCCCGATTCAATCGTTGCCAACTCTGCAATATAGGTATACTTGAATGGAGATAACTCCTTAATTTCTTAGCACTGAATTCAGCCAGAAATGAGCCATTAAGGCAGAACCATTACTAGAAGGGTGCACCCCATCCTTTGCCCAGTGTTCAGGCGGGGCGATTGCTGTCGCCTGATCAAACATCGACTGAAATGGCACAAAATGAGCACTGAATTCATTGGATATTTTCTTTGCAGCAACTCGAAACTTGTCGAATTCAGGAAACCATTTATCAGTTACTGCGCCGCATCGAAGAACAAAAGGCTCACAAACAACTAACTTCACATTTGGCAAAGCTGCAATAGTACGTCTAAGTAATTTGCGATAATCACTTTCATAAGTAGCAACTGTGCCATCATAATTACCGTTCAGACTATGCCATATATCATTAACACCAATCAAAACACTCAACACTTCAGGCCGTAAGCTAAGGCAGTCTTTTTCCCATCTCGCGGCCAACTGGTGCACCTTGTTGCCACTTATCCCACGATTAAAAATCTTGAGATCATGATCTGGCATCTCTGTAAGCAAATTCGCCGCCGCAATCCATGAATAGCCTCGGCCGATAGCTTTATAGTTATTTGCTTTGTCTGCCTCAGCTCTGCTTCTACCAGCATCGGTTATTGAATCACCTTGAAACAAAACAACACTGCCTTTTTTGATTAATGACTTCCCATTACTAGTTGCTGCATTTGCTTCCCCTGCAAAATGACTAAAGGCAGCTGCAGTTAATGCTGTCTTACAAAAATTTCGACGATGAAGTCCTTTATTTGATTCTTCTGAGAGCATAAACCAAATGTTAATGATTGGTTAGCTAATTAAAAGACCAAACGATTAAATTCAACTTTGCTCTCTTCTACCAGCAGCTTTTTAGCTCTCCAAAAAATCTGTCATAATTGAGTGATACAGATCTGGCTCGAGTAAAAATGAATCGTGGCCTTTCTCAGAATGTACTTTATGCAGATCCGATTTTATTTCATTTGCACAAAGAAAATCATGAAGCTCTATCTGTTCATTTGGATAAAAACAAACATCTGTATCAATTGAAATAATTAACGCCTTAAATTTAGGGCTTAATCTTTTTATATCTTGAGTCTTGTTCTCAAGCTTAAATCTTTGCCAGGCATTAACGATCCTCAAATAGCTATTTGCATCAAACCTTTCGGAAAATTTCTTAGCTTGGTAGTTAAAATACGATTCTACAGAATGAGTAATCCGATACCCTGAGCCATCTTCACCTTGAGATATAAGATTCTTCCTAGCCCGTTCAGCCATAATTGAAAGAGATACATAGGTTTTATGGCCAATCATCCGAGCTAATTCCAAACCCAATCTTGGTGGATCATCTTCTGTATAATTCCCATCTAGAAACAAAGAATCATTTTCAATAGCCTTGATTTGCTCATAGTTGTGAATAATTTGAAGAGGCTGAAGTTTCAGGCCGGATGCAATAGATACAATACTTTGCACTTTTTCTGGATAAAGCATTGTAGTTGTCAGAGCAAGCAAGCCTCCGAGTGATGGCCCTACAACTGCAAGAAGGTTTTTGATTTCAAATGACTCTACCAATTCCATTTGAGATCGGACAATATCTACAAAGGATATCCAAGGGAAAGATGCCATATACCTTTGTCCTGAATCAGAATCAATCGAGTCAGGACCAGTTGACCCATAACATCCACCAAGATAGTTGACACATATCACAAAATATTTGGAAGTATCTATTACTTCCCCTTTTCCAATAAATTTATCCCACCAACCAATCTGGCACTCTTCTGTCCAAAGTCGATCTACTGACTCAATTACTGACTCTCGATAACCAGCCGCATGTTGACTACCGCTTAATGCATGGAAGACTAAAATCGCATTGTCTTTTTCTTTATTAAGCGTGCCATAAGTTTCATATGCCAAACAAGCACTAGTAAGCTCCTCACCTCCCTCAAGCAAAAACGGCTTCTTGGCGGTGGCAAACTGATATTCGCCCGCGGAAAGATTCAAGGTTTCGCCTTCAGACCGCTGAGACATCACTTGAATTATTTAGCATAAATTTATATAGGCCTATGCAAGAGCTTGATCTAGATCGGCAGTGATATCCTCAATATTTTCAATGCCAACACTTAATCTAACCATTTCAGGCGTTATCCCCCCATCACGCTGTTGATCTTCATTGAGTTGGGAATGCGTGGTCGAAGCGGGATGAATTGCCAAACTCTTTGCGTCACCAACATTTGCCAAATGTGAGAATAGTTTTAATTTATTTATAAAGCCTTCCCCCGCTTCTCTGCCTCCTTTTATCCCAAATATAACCATAGAGCCTCCCTTGCCATTGAGATATTTTTTATTCAATGCACTCATTGGATCACCTTCAAGACCAGGAAAACGAACCCAATCAACTGAATCGTGCTCCTTAAGGTGCTGAGCAACTTTTAAAGCATTTTCACAATGTTTCTCCATTCTAAGCGGGAGAGTCTCAATGCCTTGCAAAAACATCCAAGAATTATCTGGTGAAATACAGGCTCCCAAATTTCTTAAAGGAACAGTGCGCATTCTGAGAATATAAGCCAATGGCGCCAACATATCCGGTAGATCATGCCCCCATCTTAAACCATGATAGGAATTATCAGGCTCATCATACAAAGGATGTTTACCTGCACCCCAATTAAACCGGCCGCTATCAATTACAACGCCTCCAATTCCTGATCCATGTCCCCCAAACCACTTGGTCAAGGAATGAATAATGATATCACAACCATGGGTAAGTGGCTGAGTAAGGTAAGGTGTTGAAAATGTCGCATCCACCACAACAGGAATTCCATGTGATTTTGCGATCGCAGAAACCTTGTCTAAATCCGTTATTTCTAAAGCAGGATTTGAAACTGTTTCACAAAATATTGCTCGAGTTTTATCGTCAATTGCATTGCCGAAAGCCTCTGGATCATTTGAATCAACAAACTTAACTGTAATGCCCAACTTAGGTAAAATATCATTAAATTGAGTATAGGTGCCTCCATACAAGTTTCTTGCACTTACAATATTATCCCCGGCCTGTGCAAGGTTGATAATCGAATAAAAAACCCCACTAGTACCAGATGCCAAACTTAAACCACCCATCTCGTGCGCTCCCTCTAATAGAGCAACTCTTTTTTCTAAAACATCATTAGTTGGATTCATCAAACGAGAATATATGTTACCCAACTCTTGAAGCGCAAAAAGCTTGGCAGCATGTTCCGTGTCTTTGAACTGATATGATGATGTTCTATAAACAGGAACTGCTCTTGAGAGAGTAGTGGGCTCAACTGAGTACCCACCATGCAAACAGGTAGTTTCAAATTTCATAATATTTCACATAGACCACAATTAGTGTCGCGATCCAAGAAGACCGTCGGCAAAAAAAAAGTTTTTTTCAATGAATTAAATCTATGCCCTACTCATAGATCACCGCGTTAAAGCCCACTTCAATTAGATTGCAATCGATAAATTAAAACCCCAATCCATATTGTCATGACTAGATAAAGAAGACTCCAGCCTAAAGCCAATGGGAATTGGCATGAGACTCTAGGGAAATTTTTTTTATACCATGCATTGAATTTATTAGATCTAGAAAACACAACATTAGCTACTGCATCTAGAAGAAAAACAAACCAGATAATAGTTTCAAAATTTATTTTCATTAAAAGGCCAACTCTTTTCCTAAAAAATTATTTTTTGGGCTTATATCCGAATAATTTCTTCCTTTTGATCCTTTGAACCACTTTAGGTGGCAGGCTTTTTTCCCAACCAGTCTCACCTTTCCGAATACGACTAAGTACATTACGAGAAAAAATTGACAGATAATCTTCGTTATATTTTTCAATATCAACAATGTTTCTGTTTTCCTTGAGGAAGGCATATAGATGCCTAAGCTTTTTGGGGACTTTTAGGTTGCCTACCGTAATCTTATCAGAAGATTTTTTTTCTAATAGAGGATAGACGTACAACTTAAGATCATTTTTGAACAACCGACCAAAAGCCTCAAGAATGCCACCAGCTAATTTAGAGTAATATTTCTCGTCGAAAATCTCACGAAGAGTAGGTATCCCCATCACGACCCCTATAGGTTTTTGAGTATGACGAAAAAGAAAAGAAGCAAGCCGGTAGTGAGTGTCATAATTTGAAATCAAAACAGGATAACCAAGCGTACCCAACAAATCAACTCGATCGAGAAAATCCTGATAATTTATTCGGCCATGATCATTTAGATTACGAAGAGTCATCTCAAGAATGACCAATGGTTTTTCTTTCTTTATTTTTGCCTCCTTAGAAAACTGCGCTAGTGCTCGCTCTAACATATCAATCGATACTCTCGTCACAGGCCGAAAGCTACCTCTCTCCACCAGCACTGCCTTCTTATACAATAGCTCCGAAGGCTGTACCACCTCCCCACTAGCCTTGAACATCGCCGCCTCTGACAAACCGTTCTGGACGAGTTGCAAGCTCATCAACCGATTATCCACTCCTTGAAAAGCCGGCCCATTAAAACGGATCATATCGACCTCGATACGAGCCAAAGATAATTCATCCATCAGAGAAAGAATCAGATTTTCTGGCTGCCGATATAATAACATCGCCCCATAAATAAGATTTACTCCTAAAATACCTAATGCTTCCTGTTGTTGCACATTCTCTGAATCTAACAGACGTAAGTGAATGATAATCTCAGAAGGTTCAGCCTTGGGTCTGTGCTGAAAGCGGATGCCCATCCATCCATGATATTCGCCTTTGCCAAGATAACTCTTGGCTTTGACTGTATCAGCAAAACTGAAAAATCGCGTGTTTCTACCTCGCTCAGAAGTAAGCCGCTTAACAAGTAAGTCGAACTCTCGTCGGACCATGGTTTCTAGCCGAGATAGGCTAACATAGCGCTGCTCCTTCCCGTAAATAACATCACTTATGGTCATGTCGTAAGCCGACATGGTTTTGGCGATGGTACCCGATGCCCCTCCAACCTTGAAAAACCAACGAGCTACCTCCTGCCCAGCTCCAATCTCCGAAAAAGTGCCATAAAGCTCCGGAGCCAAGTTTATCGACAAAGCCTTTTGTCGCGTGGATGGACGGGGATGATCGTTAGGCATAAGACAACTAAATACAGGCTTCACAATCCTTGAAGGATTACGGAAAGAAACAAAAATGAAATACCTATTTACTTCTTGCCATTAGAGGCAATCGGCTCATAGCCGTGTAACTTCAAATATTCTAGCATTCGAATTCGCCCATCGCGATAGCAATTTTGCAAGAAAACATCTACCCATTCATTGCTAAGTGAAGAAATGTCGATTTTCGGGCCACGTCTCGGAACGCTACCGTCAATATAGGTTGGATCATCGTGATACCAAGCTTGAAGCAATACCACTTTCCTTTTCTGTTCTTTGAATTTTCCCTCCCAGTCAATCCAAGGATTAGAAGAAAGCGAGACTTGTACAGTTGCAGGCTTATTAGACTGACTAATATTATTAACTTTCAAGGAGTTGCCATTTCTACTGTTTTCTAATTGATCATGGGGAAATATCAATTTCCCCAAAGTAGAAGCATATAGAATCGTATCATGCTCCAAACTAATCAGCGTCTTTGCATATTCAATATCAAAGAATCCGTCATTGACCTTATGCCAAGCATTAACAGGATCTTGCGGCATATTAAATCCCTTAACCTTCACTTGGATTTCCCATTCCCCAGAATCACTCAGCTTGGTTAAGCCTACTTGGCGGCCATGATTCCATAACTCCGCTTCGATTGCTTGATCCTCTGAAAATTTCACCCATAAACCATGATTGCGACTTTG
>JASLKL010000083.1 GCA_030747605.1 Verrucomicrobiota bacterium
TGAAAACTGCCGGTGTGGATCTTCCATTTAACGAGGTAACTGTTACTCGTAGGATTTTTAGAGATGGTGGTAGTGAGTATTTCATCAACAAAGTATCGTGCCGTTTGAGGGATATTCAGCAACTATTTATGGGCACAGGAATGGGGCGTGCAAGCTACGGTATTATGGCCCAGGGGAACATTACTCAGCTTATTTCTAGCAAGGCAGACGATAGGCGGACCGTTTTTGAGGAGGCTGCCGGGATCACTCGGTTTAAAGGACAGAAAAAAGAGGCACTTCGTAAACTTGATTACACTGAACAAAACTTACTACGAGTCTCTGACACCATTCGTGAAGTAAAGCGACAAATTGGTTCACTTCAGCGACAGGCATCAAAAGCTCAACGATATAAAGAGGTAGCTAACGAACTTCAAAGTCTCGAGAGTCAGTTGGCTCGTTATCAACTTGTTAATTTGCAGAATGCAGTTCAGCAAAGCCAAAAGTCTATTTCTGATTTTAAGGGAAAATCAGATGATTTTTCCGAGACGATTGCCGATGGTGAACGCCAGATTAATGAAGCCAGACAACAACGGGCTGCGATTGAAAAGCAGGTTTCCGAAGCACAGGAAAAAGGAGCAAATTTACAAGCTGAACTTGAGCGTCTTGAGAGTCGAATTCAGTTCAGTCGTGAACGCATCATCGAGCTCGATGATCAGGTAACTAAAGCTCATGAGGAAATCGCCGAAGCCGAGCAGCGTAGCAGTGATTCCGAGCAAGAGTTGGCTGAGATGACTGACAAGCTAGGGATAGCTGATATTACAGTTGCTGACAAGCGGAGAATCGTTGAGGAAAAACAGACGGCTTGCAAAGCGATTGAGAAGGAGTTGGACCAACGCCAGGAGGCTTTAAATCAGGCTCAGACCGAATCATTTAGTGTGGCGCAAGAGTTAACACGAGTTCGTAATGAACTTAACTCTCTCGATCTGCAAAAGCGCGGGAACATGGTGCGGCTAGAAAAACTTTCAGCAGAAAAAGTTCAACTTGAGGAGGAGCAAGCAAAGTTAAAGGATCGCCTTGGCGAATTCTCAAGTGATGTTGAGTCTCGTAAATCTAATGCACAGAATAGGTTAGGCACTGTTGAGGAGCGTCAACATCGCTTGGTTGAACTGGAGGAGAACTTGGTTAAAATAACAACTGAGTTAGATGATTTACTTCGGACTCAGGCAGAGAAACGTTCGCGGTTGAATGTACTAGAGCAATTGCAGGCCTCAAATGAAGGAGTCAGTGCTGGAGTTCAGGCTGCGCTCAAGGAATCAAAGTCTGCTCTAGGGCTTTTGGCGGATCAAATTAGCGTTCCTGAGGAATTTGTGATTGCCGTTGAGACAGCGTTGGGGAGACATCTACAGATTATTATTACCAGTCAGATTGCCGATGCTAAAACCATTTTGCATTTGTTGAATGAAGGTAAAAAAGGTCGTGCCGATATTGTTGCTCTTGATTTTTTACCTGAAAGAGATCTATTCAATATCAATAAAAATAAGATTGAGGAATTAGGTGGAGTTTCTGCGTTTGATTGTGTTGGTTCTGATGATTCATTAAAGCCATTGCTCAACCATTTATTGGGTCGGTTAGTAATAGTGCCGGATTTAAATTCAGCTATTCTTGGTTGGGAAAAAAATTGCGATCTGGATTTTGTAACAAAAGAGGGGGAATTGCTCTCACGCCATGGAGTTTTCAGCGGCGGAAGAGGTAGTGGTAGTGCATCCGCGTCTTTGTTGGCTCGCAAGAATGAAATTACGGACCTTAAAAATGAGCTCGATGGATTAAGTGGAATTGTAAGTGATCGAAGCAAGGAAAAGGGTGATTTTCAGGCTGAACAAAGTGCTCTCAAGGCAGGGTTGCAACAGGTTCAAAACGAACTGCGCCAACAAGAGGTCTCCATTGCGACAAGTGAAGGAGAACTTAAGGCTCTTCAGAATTCACAGCGTGTACTTGAACAAAAGATCGAAGGGGTCACTTTTGAATTAAATGGTCTTGGAGATCAGGAGTCTGAAGGTAGTGGTAAACGTGATCAATTGGCAGCAGAAATGGTTTCCTTGGAGGAAAGAGAGCGAATCTCTGGGAGGAGTGTCGATGAGGTTATTAATGTGGTGGAGGGTCTTAGGGGTAAACGTGATATTGCTAATGCGGAACTGACCGATGCTAAGGTTGGTCTTGCGTCTGAGGAGCAATTGCTTGCGTCATTCAAGCGACAGTTGGATCCGATAAAGCTTCGACTTGATGAATTAAGGCAACGCGTAAATCAACGCCGTAGAGATATCGATGCAGCGGCGGAAAAAAAGACTCAAACTGAGGCCGAAATCTCTAATTCTATTGAACGTATTGATTTGGTTCGAGTTGAGCGTGAACAGTCGAGTCAGACTGTTGCCAAAATGCTTGAACAAAAAACTGAGGCCGATCAAAAAGTAGAGAAACGTGAAGAATCCTTGCGATCTGTGCGAACAGAACTTAGTACGTCTCAGGAACGTCGTTCGCAATTAGAGGTTGAGTTGGCGCAAAACAATATGATGGTTGAAAACCTCTGTGAGCGTATGCAGGAAAAGTACCAGATAGACTTGCGCGAAGTGGAAACTGAATATTTTAAGACCACAGAAACAGATTCTGGAGAAATCGAGGTCCTTTTTTCCACGGCTGATGAAATGGTGGCGGAAGGATTGGAAACTGATTGGTCGTGTGTAGAGAAGAAAGTTAGTGAACTGCAGGATCGAGTTGAGCGAATGGGTCCAGTTAATCTTGTGGCTATTGAGGAATATGAAGAAACCGAGGAGCGCTATAAATTTCTTACTACACAGCACGATGATTTAATTAAAGCTAAAGAACAGCTGCTTGATGTGATTGAGCAGATTAATAATGAAACCACCCAAATGTTTAAAGTTACCTTTGAGCAAATTCGGGAAAATTTTCGTCAGTTATTCAAGGAGGTTTTTGAAGGAGGAAAAGCAGACTTGGTTTTGGTTGATGAAGAAGACATGTTAAATAGTGGTATCGAGATTGTAGCTCGGCCACCTGGCAAGAAGTTACAAAGCATTTCACTTCTATCTGGCGGAGAGCAAACTATGACCGCTGTATCTTTAATGTTTTCAATATATCAGGTGAGTCCTAGTCCGTTCTGTGTGTTAGACGAGTTGGATGCGCCTTTAGATGAGTCTAATATAAATCGTTTCATTCGAGTTCTTAAGCGTTTTATAAACCATTCCCAATTTTTGGTAATAACTCATAATAAACGAACAATCAGTATGGCTGATACTCTTTATGGTGTGACTATGCAGGAGCAAGGTGTCAGCAAGATTGTGTCAGCAAGATTTCAGAAAACCGAGCGTGAGGAGGATGCTGCGGGAGGCCGTGAAACCAAGCCGGTTAAATCTCGTGATTCATCCTCTGAGCCATCCAAGACTATAGAAGTTACTAAAGCATCTTCAGAGGATAATGATGGTGATAATGACGGTGAAGACGTAATTACAATGGGTAAATAAATTTGCCCAAAGCATTCAATAAAACCAAACGTTTGTCTGATTATTATTATACTTTGCCGTAGATGGTTTTGCCGGTGCTTTCCAAATCGTTACAAGCTTCAATCATTCTGGAAGCCATAGATTCTTCGGCTTGCTTAAGATAAGAACGAGGATCATAAACTTTCTTGTTTCCGACTTCGCCATCGATTTTAAGTAAACCATCGTAATTCTTTAGTACGTGGTCTACTACTGGCCGGCTAAAGGCATATTGTGTGTCGGTGTCGATGTTCATCTTAATCACACCATATTTAAGCGTCTCTGTTATTTCATGCTTTTCTGAGCCTGAGCCACCATGAAATACTAGATCAAACTTAGCTTCTTCTCCGTATTTACTAATTACTGCATTCTGTCCTTCTTTTAATATATCTGGTCGAAGCTGCACAGAACCTGGTTTATATGAACCGTGTACATTTCCGAAGGTCGCTGCAAACATATAGCGGCCGATGCCGTTAAGGCTTTCATAAACGCTAAGCATGTCTTCAGGGGTTGTGTAAAGTTTTTCAGATGGCATATCTTCATGGCCCGCAGCGCCATCTTCTTCGCCTCCAACTACACCAGCTTCCACCTCAAGGATGATTTCGTTCTTTGCGCATAGCTCTAGGTACTCTTTTGAGATAGCTATATTTTCCTCTAGTGGAAGAATAGAAGCATCAAGCATATGGCTTTGAAACAGATTAGTTTGGCCATTGGCACGACGGCGCGCAGTCTCTTCGATCAGTGGTTTAAGAAATCCTTCTGCTTTTTCCGGTTGACAGTGATCGGTATGGAGGCCGACTAGTATGTCGTATTTTTCAGCCAAGCGATGTGCCGCTTCGGCTAAAACAATACAACCATGAACGGCATCTTTTATATTAAGACCCGCGGCAAATTGCCCTCCACCAGTGGAAAACTGAATAATTCCATCGGATTTGGAATCAGCGAAAGCCTTAAGCGCTGCATTGATGGTCGTAATCGATGTGACGTTTACAGCTGGGTATGCATAGTCACCCTTTTGGGCAGCATCAAGCATAGCGGCATACTGTTTTGGTGTAGCAATAGGCATAATGTATTATTGTCCCATATTTTGGCCATTCGGCCAAAAGGCGGCGCATATTAGCGAGATTAGTTCCTTTTGCAAGGGTGTAAAATCACATGTCTTTACAGTGAATTTGCATTAATCCCTTGAATTTGAATTAACCCAGCTCTTGACATGGCGTGTCACTGTCCCAATAACAGCGGCAGTGAAAGCACACATATTTTATTCCTGTTTGTTTGTAGCTATGGTTACGATGGGTTGTGATTCGCAACAGAGCGAACAAGTTGTCAATTCTGACTCTAAGCCGAAGGATACGCCTTTAACCTCTGTTAAAACCGAAGCTCCTATTGTGTCTGAAAAATCAACTATTTCTAATGATTCGGATGTAAACGTTGGAATTGAATTGCCAAAAACAAACGGTGGAACCTCAGATGTGTCGCCTAAATACGACATCTTTCGTAGTGCAGGTAGTGGTGATATTGACGCGGTGAAATATCATTTAGCTAATCAGGTAAAACTTAACACTCAAGATAAGACCGGAAAGACTCCATTGCTTTGGGCGATCAGAAGTAAAGAACATGAAATTGTATATTATTTGCTAGATAATGGTGCAGATCCAAATATTTCTGACAAAAAAAAGGTTACACCATTGTTCTGGGCGGTCCGTATGGGGCGTCCGGAGTTGGTGGCTGCTTTGCTCAATAAGGGGGCAGATATCAAACTCCGCGATTTTCAAGGCAAGGATGTATTCGATTATGCGAAAGATGAAACTATTGTTGAGATTCTTCGAAGTCACCGGAAAAAATTGTAAATGACAATTGAGCAATTAACGGATCAAATACTCGATTTCAGAGATAAGCGAGATTGGAGCCAGTACCACAAAGCAAAAGACATGGCTGCAGCCGTTGCGATTGAGGCTGCGGAGTTGCAGGAACATTTTCTTTGGAAAACCCAAGACGAGAGTGCTGAACATTTGGATAAGCACGGTGACGAGGTAGCCGATGAAATGGCCGATATTGCCATCTATCTTTTTCTAATGGCTTCAGATGCTGGTGTTGATCTTGGCCAAGCAATTCAAGCCAAACTTGCGATCAATGAGAAGCGTTACCCTGTTGATAAAGCTAAGGGTCGGAGTAATAAATACACTGATTATCAAATCGATGGCCAGTGACATTCGTGTTGGTATTATTGGCGCAGGAGCCAATACGACGGCCAAGCATATTCCACTCTTGCAGGCCATTGATGGAGTTGAAATTGTTGGTGTCGTAAACCGTAGTAAGGAATCGTCCATAAATGTTGCCCGGCGCTTTGATGTTCCAAAAATCTATGATCAATGGGAGCATGCCATTACTGATCCTGAAACAAATGCGATTGTTGTAGGTACCTGGCCTTATCTTCACTGCCCTGTAACATTGGCAGCACTCGATGCGGGTAAACATGTTCTTACTGAAGCACGTATGGCGATGAATGCCGATGAAGCTCTTCAAATGTTTAATGCAAATCAGGCCAAGCCTGAATTAGTTGCCCAAGTTGTTCCTTCTCCGATTACTCTGTTTGCTGATACTACTATTAAGCGCTTAATTTCGGAAGGCTACCTCGGAAGATTGCTTGTGGTGGAGAGTCGTATTAGGGGGCAGTTTTTAGACTCGGATGCTTCATTGCACTGGAGGCAAAATATTGACTATAGTGGTAATAATATTATGGCGATGGGTATATATTATGAGTCGATTGTTCGTTGGGTAAGCAGAGCTACTCAAGTGATCGCTCAGGCTAAAATATTCACTAAGCATCGTCGGAACGAAAAGGGCATGCTCCAATCAGTCAATATACCTGAGCATCTTGATGTAGTTGCTGATCTTGAGTGTGGTGCGCAAATGCATTTGCAACAATCAAGTGTAACTTCATTCATGGATGATGATTCTATTTATCTTTTTGGTAGTCATGGCACATTGAGATTAACCAGTGATCGGTTATTTGGTGTCACTAAAGATCAAAACCAATTGAAAGAACTCCAAATCGAGGATTGCGAACGAGGCGAATGGCAGGTTGAGGCGGATTTTGTTGCTGCGATTCGAGGTGAACGGAATATAAAGAACACCACATTCGCTGATGGATTGCACTACATGCAGTTTACTGATGCAGTCAATCGTAGTTTGGTTAGTAATAGACTTGAACTAATCTAATCGTCTGGGCTTTTTGAGCATAGGCAATTATATATAGAATTAATTCTCACCCAACCATACAGCGGCATTCTCAATTATCTTGAGCACGGGTTTTACCTTATAAACCCCGTATTGCTGGTCGCCTGGGCGAAAATAAAAGATTTTACCTTTCCCAAGAGACCATATGGCTCCTGATCGGAAGTATTCTCCCCCTTCCCATGTTTCATCAAGGATCACTTCATCTGGAGTTGGTACATGGAATGGTTCATCGTACATTTCTGTTTCTGGGATGATGAAGGTGGCTGGAACGTTTTGAGTGATTGGATGTTTCTTGTTGATGATGCGGATTTTGCTTGGTTGAACTGGGGTACAACAGCGAGGGAATACACAATTTGGGCGTTCTATATTTATTTCGATTTGCCCATTTTCATTTTGGCTAAACTCATGCAATTGGTGCGGCCTAGCGTTATCAGGAGCTTTCTTCCATTGAATCTGGCCTTTGAATTGAACTAATACATCCGCACGTATTTCTTCTGGTAACTGTTCTAGAGCATCCTGTGCAGCGACTTCTTGCATCGCGATCATGAATGGGACTGCCCAGTGAGCTGAGTGCAGTACAATGAAATCGAGTTTTCCGCTCTTGACGAGATCGGCAATCTCTTGAGATTTGGATTCGCTTATATCTTTGTGCTTCACATGCCCCCAATAGATAAGTACATCAGCCCTGTTGAGTGCCTTGGTGGACAGTCCTTGTTGAGATTGATTTATGTTGGCTGATGTTATGTTGAGTTTGGGATTTTGTTTCAGGTGATCTGCGATGAAGTTGCCGGGAAAATTGGGGTAGATTTTCTTTGAGACCTTCTGTTGTTCATCCCAAACAAGTACGTTGATTTTGTCTGCAGCCCAAGTGGTGGCTGCCGTTAAGCTGAGCATGGCTAGGACACCTATCGTGCGTATTCGAAATTTAGGAATCAGTGAATTCATGTGCGACTCATGTTGGGGACTCTGCTAAACCAAGCCAAGTGTATAATCAGGTTCCAGCTCGATCTTAACTGATGCTATGCACAGTTTATACAGGTGAAAGTATCTGGGAAAATTTCTAGCCTATCCTCCTCAATTGACTTTTTGCATTTACCGCAAAATCCATACTGGCCTTTATCCATACGTTTAATTGCGTTTTTGATTCGTAATAACTGATTCTCTTGTCTTCGTTTTAGTTCGAGGGCTATCTGCTGGTTTTGTAAGGCATCCATCCTTGATAATCTTCCAATAGATGAATCCAACTCAACTACTCCGGTATCATCCTTGTTTGTTGACATATTTCCCTCAATTTCAAGCCTCAGCGTTTCTAATCGTTTTCTAAAAAAATCCAACCGTTCGGAGTCCATGTTGAACGAAATAGTTAACTCTAAAATCATGTCATTCAAGTTCACTATGCAAAATTAAAACTCTCTTTAATTTAAACTTTTAAATTTTCCGATGCTTGGCCAACAGCTTACACTTGGGCATTATTACGGCGTTGGTGTTATGCATGAGGTGAATTTTTTACAGGATCTGGCAGTGGTTATGATCGCTGCAGGCATCGTGACGTTATTGTTTCAACGTCTCAAGCAGCCAGTGGTGTTGGGTTATATTGTGGCTGGCATCCTAATTGGACCAAACTTCTCTGCGCTATTTCTAGAGGAAGATGGTTTCAGATTGGTGCATGATCGTGAGACGATCGAGTCATTGGCGGAATTGGGGATGGTGTTCTTAATGTTTTCGCTTGGACTGGAGTTCAACCTACGCAAGCTAGGTAGGGTTGCGGCGACAGCGCTAGTTGCAGCGCCTTTGGCAATTATGCTGATGGTGTTTCTTGGCTATCAGGTCGGGCAGTTGATGGGTTGGACGCCAGTGAGTAGCTTATTTCTAGGTGCGATCATTTCTATCGCATCAACTTCGGTTATCGTCAAAGTGCTCAAGGAAATGAAGCGCGATCGCGAGCCGTTTACTGAGTTGATCTACGGTATTCTAATTGTGGAAGACTTGCTCGGAGTGGTTATGATAGTGTTGCTGACTGGCATAGCATCGACTGGCGATCTTGGTTTTCAGTCGATGCTGATCTCGACTGGAAAATTGTTGGTTTTTTTGGTAACTGTACCAGTTGTTGGTCTATTATTAATACCTCGGTTGCTTAATTTTGTGGCGCGATTCGAAAGCAATGAACGTCTTTTAGTTGCGGTGTTGGGGTTATGTTTTGGTACTGCTTTGGTTGCGGCAAAGCTCGGTTTCAGTGTTGCTCTTGGGGCGTTTCTTGTCGGGGCAGTAATGGCGGAATCGTCACAAATCCACCGGATTGAGTCTCTAGTGGAACCGGTGCGTGATTTGTTTACAGCGGTGTTTTTCGTGGCGATTGGATTGTTGGTTGATCCGGTTTTATTGTGGAAACATATTGTGCCGATCGTCGGAGTTTCGATTGTGGTGATTGTAGGTCAGGTGTTAGGTAACACTTTTGGTACGGTCGTGGCTGGGCATGATTTGCGGACAGCAGTGCGTGTTGGGACAGGTTTATCGCAAATAGGTGAATTCTCGTTTGTTATTGCTACTTTGGGGCTGACGCTTGGGGTCACAGATCCGAGCCTATATCCGATCGTGATCGGTGTGGCGCTGGTTACAACTGTCTTTACGCCTAGTTTGATCCGCTGTGCCGACGGAGTGACTGACCATATTCTGCGCACCGCACCCAAGCCGCTGGTCGGCTACCTTGCGCTTTACAAGGACTGGGTGGAGCGTTTTAAGGGTGGTCAGTGGAATAGTCTCGCTTGGAAGCTTTCAAGAAAGTGGATTCTACAGATGGCAATAAATATGCTTCTTGTTGCTGGCATAATCCTTGGTGCCGCTTATTTAGCCAGGCTTCAGCCGGTTTGGTTAACCAAATGGAATCTAAAATTGGATACATTGCGGACAGTTTTATGGGGCGCTTCTCTTATTTTTTCGCTGCCAATGATTATTGCAAACTTACGAAAACTTCAGGCACTAGGTATGCTAATCTCCGAGGCGACTGTAAGTCACAACAGGGCAGGGGAACGTACGCAGTCTCTCCGTGCGGTTGTGGCTAATGCCTGCTTGATCGCCGGAACAACCGGAATGATTCTTAGTGTAACCCTGCTTAGTTCTGCCCTTTTACCGCCTTTGAAAATCATGCTCGCACTTATGGTGGTTGTAGCGGTGGTAGCTTGGTTGCAGTGGCGGTTTTTGGTGCGAGTTTATGCCCGAGCACAGATCGCTATTAAGGAGACGCTCGAGTCACATGAGATCAGCCAGTCCCGAGAGGTTGAGCAGGAACTGTTAAGAGCGGCGCATTTGGAACGTGTCTGCTTGAACAAGGGCAGCGCCGTTCTGGGGCAAGCGATTGCTGTGTTACGCTTACGTGAGGAGACTGGAGTGAGCATCGTTGGGATTGAGCGTGATGGCGAGCGCATACTTAATCCGGGTGGGGGAGAAGTGATTCTCGAAGGGGATGTTGTGCTATTGCTCGGTGAAAAAGATCAACTCGAACAGGCTAGGGCGAAGCTCAATCTGAATTAACCTTGGGCTTAAGCTGCGGGAAGAGCAGGACATCACGTATGCTTTCTTGCCCAAGCAGCATCATTACCAATCGGTCTATGCCGATACCGATACCTCCTGCTGGAGGCATACCGTGTTCTAGCGCTACGAGAAAATCTTC
>JASLKL010000084.1 GCA_030747605.1 Verrucomicrobiota bacterium
ATATCGAACTCAGATTCAAGCCGGCCCTGAATCTCCGAGAGATCTAATCCTTCCTCAATCCAACCGGTCACGATTTTCTTTTGTTTATCGTCTAATTGCATGACTACCCCTTAAGCAAACCAACTACTTGGTTTATCGGCACACCTTTGCTACCCGCTGAACTCAAAAGAAACAAGACATAAACATCTATCAGAACAAAACGTTATTGATAGAATTTTGTCAGCACCATAGGCTCTTTTCGATTTATGAAGAATGGGTTTTTAACATTTCTAACTTTGATTACTATATTGATTCCTAGCTGCACAATTTCACAGCCTGAGCCAACAAAAACTAATAAAAACAAACCAGAATCTCCAAGAATTTCCATTCACCAAGCTGCCTACAAAGGAGATGCAACAACGATCATTCAGCATTATAAAGCAGGAACAAATATAGACCTAAAGAACCAATGGAACGCGACTCCTCTACACTACGCAGCTAGGTCGGGGAAATTGAGTTCCGCAAAAACTCTCATTTCCAAAGGCGCAAATGTTAATGCTAAAAACAACACCGACGTTACCCCTCTTCACTATGCATCTAGCGGAGGCAGTCTGGAAATCTCATTGCTGCTTCTTAAGAACAAAGCAAACATTAACGAACAGGATTCAGAAGGTTTAACCCCAATTCATCGAGCCGCGCAGGGTGGACATATTGATTTAATAGAAATGCTTATTGAGAACGGCGCAACTGTGAACACGAAAAACGGAGCCGGCCTAACCCCACTTGAACTGGCCGAACCAGAAACAGCAAAGATATTGAAAAAATATGGCGCGAAATCAGCCATTAAACTAGGAGCACTCTCTGAAGATGCCGCTAAAGGCAATCTTGATGCCATCAGAGAACATCTTTCTTCTGGCTCCGATGTGAACGGAAAAGATTCACTGGGACGCACCCCTCTTTACAGGGCTGCTTACAATGGCCATAAAGACGTCGTAAAACTACTGCTAGATAATAAAGCAGATGTTAATACACCAGACGACAATGGATGGACCGCTCTTCACGGTGCATCATATAAAGGTCTCCCTGTTATTGTAGCTGCTTTGATCTCTGGGAAAGCAAACATTAACGCTAAGGATGTTGATGGAGACACACCTCTTGACTGGGCAAAAGGAAAAAAGGAGATAATAAAATTACTACTCAAGAACGGAGCCAAAACTAGCGCGGAACTGAAAGCTGCAGAAAAAATAAGCCATTAAGGATGCCTTTAGCCACCAGATAAACACCTTCACTTCTTCAACTGGGCTAGCTTCCTTTTCAATCGCTTGGCCTCGCGCCCTTCCAATACCTGCCATACTGCAAGACCGTTACCAACCAAGTCCCATTCATCAAACTCCCAGTTTACTTTTTTCTTTCGATTAATTTCGAAAATCTGAGGATTGTTTTCACCAGCATGACAATTACCTATAATGAAATTACCGTTTTTTAATTCCTGTAGTGCTGTCATCCAACCAAGCTCAATTTGCGTATCTGGAACTTTCTCTTTTATTTCCCAAACCACTTTCTTATCAACTGTCACTTCAATAACACTCTTCCCTGACCCTGTGGCAATTAGCGTATTCCCATTGCTAAGTCGAATAGCACCATAACAGCGAGTTTTAACAAGGTAATCCCAGACAATCTCTCCATTACGATTATACTCCGTGACGATCCCAGGGTTTTCTGAAGTCACAAGGTGATTTCCTTCCGGGGTAAATCTGGCCCATCTTGTATTTTCACGCCCGTCCTTTTTCATAGGAAACTGATGAACAATCTCACCTTTTCTGTTAACCTCAATAATTCGCCCTACACCGCTTTCCACGATAGACGTATTACCATTCTTGAGGCGAGCAAAGGCATGAACATCAACACGCTTACCCTCATTGCCATTCATCTCCCCTGAGTCGTAAGCCCAAACGACCTTTTTACCCAGCGTCACTTCAGTCAATTTAGTCCAACTGTCATGATACAAAATGTTCCCGTTGGCCAATAAATGAACGTCATGATGGCCAGCATGCCCACGCTGAGGCCCAGATGTCTTGTATGACCAGAGGACCTTTCCTTCACTATTTGTAATCGCAAGAATATTCTTACCATAAGACGCACTCACTAAAACTAGACGCTCAGCGTTTACGCCCTGCAACAAAAACACGAAGGAAATAACAAATAAAAAGCGCAAAAAAAATTTCATACAAAAAAAATAACTAATTTACTAAGAATCGTCGAGATTATGGTCATTATCAAAAGTTATCTAATTGTAATATTTGGAAGAAACTCCACTCCCTCGACTCACTATCTGATAGGGAAACTAGTTTTTTTGTCAGCCAGCGGGAAATTTATAAAATTGGGATAAATGTTAAAACAATCGTAAACACTAAGAAGTAATTTAAAGAAGTGGTGGGTCGGGTGGGACTCGAACCCACAGCCAACGGCTTAAAAGGCCGCTGCTCTACCATTGAGCTACCAACCCAAAGACTGAGCTTAACTCAGAAGGGCGCGAAATTTAGTCGTCATATTTTATGTATGCAAGCACTTTGAAACATCATGATTCTTTTCCTCGATCCAACTTAACTATAAGTTCTTCGCGACATGCATACTCGAAGGCTTGGAAATTCCGATCTCAATCTTACTCCAGTTGGTTTTGGCACTTGGGCAATAGGAGGAGGAGAATGGGGAATGGGCTGGGGGCCTCAGACAGAAAAAGACTCTATAGAGTCAATTCTTGAAGGATTAGAAGCGGGCATAAACTGGATAGACACCGCACATGCTTATGGTTTTGGGCTGTCGGAAGAAATGGTTGGCAAAGCACTTAAAGAATGGGGGGAAGCCGTAGTTATCGCCACTAAATGCGGTGTATTACCAGATGAAAACAATTTCCCTAGACGATATGCATCTCGCAAAACCATCACAGAAGAAGTGGAAACGTCACTACGTCGCTTACAAGTTGAAGTAATTGATCTTTATCAAATCCACTGGCCAGAACCGGATGAAAATGTGGAAGAAGCTTGGCAAACTCTTCTCGACCTAAAGACACAAGGCAAAATTCGCTGGGCTGGAGTGAGTAACTATTCCGTAAGCCAACTCGAGCGAGCTGCCAAACTTGGCCCCATTTCGTCGTTACAACCACGCTACAGCCTCCTCAATCAACAAATACAAGAAGAAGGACAATTAGATTGGTGTCGTGATAATAACTGTGGAATCGTTTGCTACAGCCCAATGGAAAGCGGCCTATTAACAGGTAAAGTGAATCAAGAATGGATAGACAACCTTCCGGAGAATGACTGGCGCCGACACAAAGCTGATCACCCTGTAGCCGCTCTGCTTCACCATCCTAAGCTAGATCATTTCCTAAAACTAGTTGAACAACTTAATATCATCGCCAATTCGAGCGGCCATACCGTTTCACAGCTGGCTGTATCATGGGTGCTTTCCCGCAATGAAGTAACTTCAGCAATTGTCGGGGCTCGAAAGAAAGGACAAATTGCTGAAACCGTACAAGCCGCCGAATGGGAACTTAAAGCAAACGAATTAGATGCTATTTCTTTAGCAATCAACGAATTCCGAGAAAACACAGCCTAAAAGCGAATTATTATCATAAAATATAAGATTAATAATCGTTGCAACCGCGATAATTTCATTCTAATTTATTTGAAGTGATAGCAGCTGTTACACTTCTAGTAATCGGACTCATTCTTCTTTTTTGTGAAGTCCTTTTACCTGGGATGATACTGGGCATGCTTTCACTTTTGTGCCTTGGTGGTTCTATCGCAGCTGGATATATGAACACCGACCATGGTCATATCTTTTTATGTATCAACTTAGCTAGTATTTGCGCTTTCACAGCATGGTTTGTGATTTTTTTCCCAAACACAAAATTCGTTAAAAAAATTTCCAGTCAATCTACTACCGTTGGAGAATTAGACATTGATCACACCGCTCTACTAAACCAAATTGGTGAAGCATTTACTGATCTTCGGCCATCAGGTAAAGCTAATATCCAAGAACAACGTGTAGATGTAGTTACTGAAGGCGTTTTCCTAGAAAAAGGTGATCCTGTAAAAGTTATCAAAATACAAGGACAACGAATAGTAGTAAGAAAAATTTAACCAAAAAAAATAATCATGTTTGAACTAATAATATTCGGAACCATCGGCTTAGTAGTCCTAGTAGTAGGCATCATATTACTTAATTTCGGAGCTACTTGGCTAAGGGCTTTTATGTCTGGAGCTAAAGTAACTCTTTTCCAGCTCGTCACTCTACAGCTTCAAAAAATACCAATAAGAAGAATTGTTGACCCTCGAATCACTGCCGTAAGATCCGGTATAAATGTTTCAATCGAAGACTTATCCGCTCACCATCTAGCCGGCGGACAAGTAGAAATGGTTGTGAAAGCAATTATTAATGCTCAAAAAGCAAACATTGATCTTACATTTGATCATGCGTGCGCAATTGATCTTGCGACAAAAGGAACCAGTAAGAACGTGGTTGAAGCTGTACACACTTCAGTTAACCCCCAAGTCATTGACTGTCCGCCCGCAGAAGGTTCAAAACGAAGCATAGATGCAGTTGCCAAAGATGGTATTGTCATCAAAGCTCGCGGCCGAGTAACGGTTAGAACCAATCTTGCCAGTTTTGTGGGAGGGGCAACAGAAGACACTATTGTTGCCCGAGTTGGAGAGGGAATTGTTTCTTCTATAGGTTCCGAACAAAGCTATAAGGACGTTCTTGAGAATCCAGATCGCATTTCAAAAAATGTTTTAGCTAAGGGCCTCGACAGTAATACCGCCTTCGAGATTCTTTCTATCGATATAGCAGATGTTGATGTTGGAGAAAACGTCGGAGCTAAACTTCAAGCGGAACAAGCCGAGTCTAATAAACTTGTGGCGCAAGCTCAGGCCGAAGTACGCCGCGCAGCAGCTGTAGCTTCAGAGCAGGAAATGGTAGCGCGTGTGGAAGAAATGAAGGCTAAAGTTGTTGAAGCAGAAGCTCAAGTCCCACTTGCAATGGCTGAAGCATTCCGAGATGGAAATTTAGGAATTATGGATTACTATCGAATGAAAAATCTCGCAGCTGACACAGACATGCGCTCTAAGATTGCAGGTGGAGATGAATCATCTAACAGCGATAAATCATAAACGATTTGCGCCATAACATCACAAGCTTATTTAGCCCTCAACAGGAAATCCCAATCCTGCTGGCGGAGAGCGTAGCCCAGTTAATCTTCTATCTTGTAATAGGCTTAATTTACGCTTTTGTAGCTTGGTACAAAAAACAAAAAGCAGCAGAATCACAAAATAGAGCCAAACTAAATACCCCCAGTAGTGTTGCTACTCCACCATTAATCAACTCCACTTCTCAAAGCAGTGGAGGATGGATGGATAAGCTGGAGCAAATGGTCGAAGAAGCTGAACTAGAAAGTTTTAATGACGAAACTGAATACAATACTCCCCGTTTACATGGGGAGTATTATGATAATCTTCCACCCGTCTTAAGCGATCAAAGTGAGATTATTAATACAGACACTGAACAGGAATCAGTTTTCAGCGATGTGACAATTGACGACAAGGTTCAAGAAACTAAAAATGTTAATCCTTCTCCAGTTTACGAATCTCCAATTTACAATTCTAATATTGCCAGAGAAATAGCAAACGACATAAATGTCGCAAGGCAAGGTGTTATTTCTGCGATTATTTTGAACCCCCCCAGATCACTCGAGGACCCAGATAAAATCACACGATATTAAGTCTCGTCACACAATTGGCATTCAGGACAATAATATGTACTCCGATTAGCCTGATAACTTCGCGTAATAATTGACCCACAATTCCGGCACGACTCCCCTTCTCTACCGTAAACTCTGAATGGCTCCTTCAATTGGTTATCTCGACCTGATTTGCTCCCATAATAAAACAACCCATCATTTTTGAACTCCCCCTCAAAATCCAAATCTAAACTCAAACCAAAACTAACCTGATTATGAAGAGTCATACTAATTGCTTTTCTTAAGGCCTTTACCTTAGCAAGGCAAAGTGATGAGCCTTTGATAAATGGAGAAATTTTGGATTTATGAAGCACTTCACACGAATAAATATTACCAAGTCCTGCAATATGTTTTTGATTCATTAAGCGAGCCTTCACAGATTGATTTGTAGTCTGAATAACTGAAGCAAGCATCTCTTCCGTAAGGTCACGAGATAAGGCATCTACTCCTAAACTTCCCAGACAATCAGCATCGAAGGTTACTCTTCCAAAAGATCTAGGATCCTTAAAAACCAAATATTCCCTATTTAGTTTAAAGACTACAGCCGCATGCTTGGGTAGTGATTTATTAGATTTTTGAATAAACAATCTACCCGTCATTCCAAGATGTATAATTAAAGGGAACGTTGTTCTCGACTGAGCCCTCTCTAATTCAAGCCACAAAAACTTCCCTTTTCTTCCCACCCCCTTGATAGTGCAACCAACAACCTTATCTTGAAGCAATTTTGGGCACTCTGGCCGAACAACCCTTAACTTTAAAACATCAACACTAACTAATTTCTTATTAGTCAGCAATGAATCCAAGTGGTAACGCAACACCTCTACTTCCGGCAACTCAGGCATAATATTTAAATCTGAAGATCGGATTATTAAATAATCTCCTTTAAAACAAAGATAAGATTACAACTTACAATCATTCAGACAGATAAATCATTTCGATTTATTCAGAAAAAAAATTCAATTCATCTTGGGGATCTTTTCTAATTGGCGCAAAGCTGAGCCGATGTATAGGACAAGGCCCCAAATCAGAGAGAGCATTAAGATGCTCTTTTGTACCGTACCCTTTATTCGAAGAAAACCCATAGCCTGGAAACTCAAGGTCAAATTGACTCATCATTCGATCTCTCGTTACTTTAGCAAAAATACTTGCAGCACCGATCGAGTAGCTTAGCGAGTCCCCCTTAACAATTGCGCTTTGCGCTTTGCCCAGTGAGGCAACAGGACGACCATCAACCAATAAATGATCCGGCTTCTGTCCAAGGGATATTAAGGATTCTCTCATCGCTTTGTGTGTAGCCTGCAATATATTAATGCGATCAATTTCTTCTGGGTTAATTATAGAGATACCAAACATAACTCCATCGAACTCATTTAAAACATCAAATAATTGTTCTCGTTTTTTTTCGCTTAGTTTTTTGGAATCATTGACATCGTATAATGAGTCAGGCAAACCTGCCGTAATAACTTCATGCGAAAACATGGCTGCTGACGCAACGACTGGCCCTGCCAAAGGACCGCGCCCCACTTCATCTATCCCAGCGATAAAGTAACAACCTTTTGCTAACCATTCCCGCTCATGAGTAAAACGGTCGAACACCATGATTAAACAAATTTACCAGGATTAAGAATCCCTTTAGGATCAACAGCTTTTTTGAAAGCAGCATGCAAGTTCCGCACCTCCAAGGAAGTAGCCTGATTCCACCAAGGCAATCGTGCCAAACCAATTCCATGCTCACCAGTAACGACACCTCCCCACGCAAGAACCTGCTTAAACAAGTCATCCAGAGCCACATCGCTTCTTTTAACTTGCTCGGGATCATTCTCATTCATCATCAAGTTAACATGAATATTACCATCCCCGGCATGGCCAAAACAGGCAACTTGAATGCCATGCTTTTTTTGCAACCGACCTGTAAATTCAAAAAGGGGCTCAAGCATGCCTCTCGGAACTGCAATATCGTTGTTTAGTTTGGTCAAACCCGTATCCCTTAATGAATATGAAAACTCACGGCGCAAAGCCCAAAATTTCTCAACTCCTAAATCACCTAATCCTTTCCGAATAAATAAAGGCGAGAATTTTTCGATAATCTTTTTTAAATCACGAAGCTCACTCCGTACTGACTTCTCTTGGCCATCGATCTCTACAATTATATGAGCATTGCACCCATCGAACATCCTACTGTTAGTTCGCTCTCTAGCAGCATCCAGAGTAAATGCATCCGCCACTTCCAAAGCAGACGGTAAAAACCCAGATTTAAATATTTTTTGAATCACTTTTGCAGCATGACGCATTGAGCGAAACCCCACACTCAAACAACCTTTAAATGGAGGCATAGGTAAAAGCTTAAGTGTAGCCTCAGTAACGATCCCCAGCATTCCTTCTGAACCCACGAAAAACCTAGCTAGATCAAATCCGGTTTTATTTTTATGACAACTCCCCCCCAATCTTGCTATTGCACCATTCGGCAACACAACCTCCAAACCAATTACATAATCACGGGTAACACCATATTTAAGGCAACGCGGACCACCAGCGTTCGTTGCAATATTTCCACCTATAGTACAATCGTTACGGCTTGCAGGATCAGGAGGATAATAAAGCCCTTTTGCCTCAACTTTCGACTGTAATTGCGCAGTCACCACTCCGGGCTGCACTACAGCAACAAAATTTTTATCATTAACTTCTTTTATCCGATTAATCTTCTTTAAGCTTAATGCAATTCCGCCTCGAGCAGGAACACAGCTGCCAACATATCCATAACCTGCGCCTCTCGCTGTTAATGGAATATTGTGCTTATTAGCATACCTTAAAATCTCCGACACTGTTTTTGCATTCTTAGGGAAAGCCACAGCTTCTGGAGGATTTGAAGCAAACCATTTATCACCAGAATGACTCAACAGCGTTTGCTCATCCAAGCGCAAAACACCTTTTGGTAATTGTCCCTGAAGTTGTTCGAGCTTTTTCTTGCGGATTGATTTCATTCTACAGGATAACCGCATGACTTGAGAAACTCACCAGCATCTTCTTCCTCACTATCCGGGACTTGGATTCGAATTCCACCGGCCCCAAGTACATATCCCTCCATAGACAAAGCACTAGTCTCGTCGGCAACAAAAACGTTGAAATTAGCCGCTTCTAGTTGCGATCTAATCAACTGCGCCTCGGCCGAGTTTAGTGCTCGAAACACCGTCTTCAAAAGCATGTATTATAACTCCACTGATCGCGATTCGCGAATTGACTTCAAGACGGCAAATGTTAATTGCATACTTTGCCTAGCCTCAGAATAAGGTAATGAATGATCTTTCTTTCCCAAAAGGAAAGCCAACCATGCCGCCATCTGTTCCGGATGACCTTTTGAACCATATTTAAAATTAGATTTCTTCCGGCCTTCATTAATTTCAAGTGACTGAAAATTGGTAATGTCAGCAACTATCCCAGCTCCATATACAGTTAGTCGCTCCTTTGGGTAAACAGCTGAGCCCTCAGCCGAATATAACAACTGGCCACAAGATCCATCAGCAAATTCTACCTGTGCTGCAATGCTATCAGGAACTTGAATTGCCCCTTCTGTAGACCACGTGGTCTGTGCCGTAACACTCACTGGCTTCGAGCCAAACAAAAAACAAAAGTAATCTAAAAAATGACATGACTCCCCAACCACCCTGCCTCCACTTTCATTAATATTCGCAAACCAATGATCAGGATCTAACTTGCCTGCAAAGACACGAAAACTAGCGGATTTCGGCCCGGGCGATCGATCAAGCCTTCTCTTAAGCTCAACCGAAGCAGGTGCAAATCTGCGATTAAAACCAACCTGCACACTGGTTGTATTAGTTTCAATAGTTTCATCAATCTCAGCCAACTCCTGAGGAGTTAAGCACAACGGCTTCTCCACAAACACATGCTTTTTCGACTTCAATGCGGAAATTACCATAGGTGCATGCAAATGATTACGAGTGCCTATTAATACCGCACCGCCCATTTTTTTAAGAACAACTTCGAAATCAGATGAAGCATGCGTAAAGCCGAATTTATCTCGAACGTGATTTGCACTAAGAGCAGTATTGTTAACTATTGAACCAAAAGGTATTTGCCCTTTCAGAGCGGGCAAAAGCATCGTTCTGACAAAATTACCAGCACCCACTACATCAATCTGATCAACTGGTTCAATTAGGCGTTTTGTTGATTCATTTTTAAATTCAGAACCAGTAACGGAACCAGTTTGTTTAAACAAATTATCAGACTTGCCATACTCCATTACTACACCAACATCCCCTGAAGTTCCGTCCCCCAATGCCTTATATACAGGCTCAAATTCAGTAAACTTAATCTTACTTGTAGTAATCCCATCTAAATTCAAATCCCCGCTCTTCAGCAAGTGAAGTCCAGCTTGAAAATTTCGCTGTTCTGTCCAACGAACATAACCAATCGGATAGTCAGACCCGCCCCATTCGTAGGCCGGATCATATCGCCCAGGTCCATACGATCTTGAAAAACGAACATCAATTTCTTTACTTGAAAAAACACGCCATGGAAGTTCGATCTTTGTAATCCCAACATCAACCAAACGGCCACGATCACGCAGAGCCTCAGCACACTGCTCAATGGGGGCGTTACTATCTGTACCAACACAAACAATCGTTGC
>JASLKL010000085.1 GCA_030747605.1 Verrucomicrobiota bacterium
CTGACTCATTTTTTTTACAGAGTGAATTGTATATGACTCCTTGAGCGGAGGAACATCCTTACCAACGAAAGTAAATTGACCAACCATCCGAGCATTAGTCAACGTTTTCTCAAATTGTTTAAACAACAAGGAACGACTGGACTTTGTCGTAACAGCTTTCCCATCAGAAGTGATCGTTTCCTTCGATTCTGCCAGCAACTCGACAAAACCAACTGCTAAAATCAAAAAAGATAAATGAATTCCAGAACGAAACGCTTCAACTCTCATAGCCCCACTTTCAGCTCGCTCAAGCACGTTGGCAAGCCTTGAGGAATTATTAATTTCGTTATTGATTACACCAATAAACACAGTATTATTTGTTCAGTCGTTGATTTAATTTTGAATAATTAACTCCAGTTTTGGTCAATGACTATAGTAGGAACTAAATAAACCGCCTAATGTCATGAAGATCTTAGTTCGATCCACACTGGCTGGCAGCCTAATCCTATCGATGATTTGGCTAGCTGGGTGCACAAGTAAAGCCAAGGAACCACGCGTCTATCACCACAGCCCAACACCTGTGGGCCCGCCTGCTGACTTGTCAAAATTTGAACCACCTTCAACCGAATTTTTGCCGGCAAACGCAAACGAAGTTGCACCTGAGCCGCCTCCAGCCGAAGCGCCAGCAGCTTCTGTTCCAGTTATTGATACGGCCACAATCAGCGATTTAACCCCAAATGTAACTGGTATTATTGAAATGGCTAAACGAGGTGTAGGTGGCGAGGCTTTATTGGCGTATGTAGAATCTAATCCAATCACGGAAAAACTTACTTCGGAAAACATTATCTATCTCAACGATATTGGAGTACCAGAAAACGTTGTAGCTACTATGATTAGACAAGGAGAATCCAGTCAGGGAAAAACTCCAGCTACACCAATAGAAAAGAAAGCAATTCAACCGCCTCCAATCGCCAGCACTCCGCCGTCGCCAACCCAAACGTCAACACCTCCACCGTCAACACCTCCACTTGAAGATAATTCTTTCCACCGATCACTTTCCCCATATGGCGACTGGATATACGACAGCAAACACGGTTGGGTCTGGCGACCTACAGTGGCAAGAATAGACTCTGGGTGGCGCCCATATTGTCATGGCGGACGATGGATTTACAGTGATGTCGGATGGTATTGGAACTCATATTACAGCTGGGGATGGGCACCATTTCACTACGGCCGCTGGCATCGATCTGGCATTCACGGATGGTACTGGGTTCCAGGATACCGCTGGAGCCCTGCTTGGGTTCACTGGCGTTCTTCCAATATTTACGCAGGCTGGGCACCACTGCCTCCAGGTTGCGACTATGTAACTGGTGTCGGCTATATGTGGCACGGTTCTCGTGTTAGTATTGGTTTCCATTTTGGCCTCAGTCATAGCCACTACACTTATTGCAATTACTCTTATATGAGGCATCGACGCCTGCATAGACATCGTGTTCGTGAAAAGGATGTAACAGTTGTCCACAACGAGACAAAGGTCGTTAACAACCATATAACTGGAAATAATAATACAATTATAAATAATGGCGTGTCTCCTTCGATTGTGGAACAAAAAACCCGCGAACCAGTCCGCAAGGTACGGATTCGCGAGGTCGATCCTGAGGTGGAAAATATCGCACAGATTGGACAAATTGATGCCAATGAAAAAACCTTAGCAGTCTACCGGCCGAAAATGCAGCCCCCATCAAATGCGAACTCATCTGAAACAGTTTTCAAACGGCAACAGGTAAGCAAAACAACAGTTGCAAATGATAATAAAGAAGAAAATGCAACTGAAAACAAATCCGAAAATGAATCGCAAAGCAAAGCCATTAACGGACGTAAGATTGCGAAAAAGAACAACTCACTAAAATCATCTCAACCAACCAAGGGCACATTAAAAAACAACAGCAAAAATTCTGCCTTAATTACTCGGCCATTAGGAAGAATCGGCACAGTTAACTCAGTACGACCATCAACTGCTGCACCCTTAACTCCAAGCCGCAGTACTGCGTCATCTGCTGCATCCCCCGGGAAACCAAACGTAGTTAAAACACCCAGTCGAAACCAAAGCCGAATCGCCTCATCAAGATCAAAGATTGGCCCAAACTCAATCAGTCGACGACCACTAAATTCGTCATCAACTAGACTAGCCACACCTTCCACTCCATCTCGCCCTAACAGGGTCTCGCGACCATCCGGCTTCAAACAGTATTCTCCAAACACCACTGTTAAAAAGCCGATAAGAACATATGGCTCACCTCGACTAAGCAGCCCCACTAAGCCATCGTCAAGCAGCTCTCTTTCCAGAACCAACCCACCAAACCCAAGCTCCCCTAGATACATCCCCGGGACATCAACACGGAGTGCACAACCATCTAAACGACCGAGCTCACTAGGCACATCCAGTAATTATTCACCTAACACGAAATCCTACAGAGCCCCATCGCGGCGTACATCTCCGAGTTACAAAGCTCCAAGCCGATCCTACTCTCCTCCACCTCGAAGCTCTTCCCCAAGTAGGTCTTACAGCCCGCCATCAAGAAGCTCTTCCTCAAGCAGGTCCTACAGCCCGCCATCAAGAAGTTATTCTCCACCGGCAGCACCAAGCCGCCCTTCAGCTCCCCCCTCAAACTCCAACTCTTCAAAGGAACGACGATAACAAAAGGATAAATGCCGCAAGACTGCATATGCGATAAGACTAAGCAGACTAGAAAGTATTCTTGGACTTATTCTGTTATTCTTTTTTTAAGCGCAACCGTAATTAGCCAAGGTCAGATAATCTACCAAACCGGATTCGAAGCGGAAGAAGGCTACGACCTTCAGTACACATTAGCCGGACAATCAGGCTGGCAAGCTGAAGGCACCGGCGGCAATGGCTTAATAAAAGACACCTTCCAAGACCTCGGGAATCAAGCTTATATTGGTTTTTGGCCACCTGAAAACGATGATGAAGGATACATCAACCTTTGGAGATCTATTGAAACTCCGACATCAGAAATAAAAGCAATTCGGTTTTCAGTTATTATGATGATTGCAGATTCTGAAGACAACCAACGCGATGAATTCCGATGGAGTATTTACAATAGTGAAACAAAGCGACTTGCCTCTGTTGACTTTGACAATCACACACAAACCATCAATTACGAACTAGATGACGGCGAAGGCTTTAGAGATACAGGATTTAGTTTCGAAAGGGATACCGCATATGATCTCACAATAGACATAGACTTCTCTGGAAATAATTGGGATGCAAAGATAGGAGATGTTTACATAACAGAAAACCAACCCCTAACTACGAATAACGCCAAACTTGAACTAGGAGATATCAGTGCAGTCTGGGTGTTGAGAGAAATCGGTAAGCCTGGAGAAAATTTCATGGTGTTTGACGATTACAAAATTGAAAAAAAACCAATAACAAATCCACCCAATAACCGATTATCAATAGAGATGATAAACGACCTGCCAGTAATGACATTTGAGCCTGGTAAATATCTACTTCAAAGCTCATCAGACCTAAAAAGTTGGGAAGATCTATCTATTATTGAAGGTGAATCAAAATTTACAGACAAAGATTATACTATAAAAAAATCGCAGCGGTATTACCGACTGCGATTAATTGAATAGAAATTTTAAGCTGCTTATTTTAAGGCCAGTTTCTTTACATTCGCATTCTTCTTTGCACGCTCGATATAAAAATCAGGTTTAGCTTTAAATTTACGGATAGCGGTAGAGCTCCAGAAGTAATATTTTTTACCTCCATGCTCATGAACATAACTCTTGGGAGATACCACTCGATCCGGATATACCATGCAGAATTTTTGTTCAATAATTTTAACTTTAGCATCCAGTAAACTTTTATCAATCTGAGGCAATAATTTACTGGTTAATTTAATGTAATAATCAGGGGCTTTATTAAATTTCTTAACACAAGAACCACAGCACATATATATTTTTTTACCCTTATATTCGACAAACTCCTCAGGATCAATTTCATCCTCAATCATCAAAGGACATAGCTTTTGTTCCTGAGCGATTCCAGAACATAAAGCCAACATCGATAGTAATAATATCAAATTAAAACGCATAAGACGCAATACTCATTGATCACCTATAGGCAAGTCAATTAAAAACAATTTTGTGGGCAAAACAATCCACAATTAAAGGCAACTAGATTGACAGCCTAATATAAATCAACTACGAAACCGCCACAAAAAAAATGGCAAATAAACGCAAAAAAATTCTAATTGTTACCGACGATGCTGGAGAATCCTACGAGATCCTCTATGCCAAACATCGATTTGAAGAAGAGGGATGGACTGCGCACATAGGTGCCACCAAGAAAAAAAGGCTAAATGGCGTAATTCATGACTTTGAACCAGGCTGGAACACATACATTGAACGTCCTGGCTATCTTATCAAAGCGGATGTATCACTCAATCAAGTCAAGACACCGAACTATGACGCGGTGCTTTTGATTGGCGGAAGGGCACCAGAATTTCTACGTCACAATTCTAAACTTTTGAATCTCATTCGAGACTTCAACAAAAAAGGTAAATGGATATTTTCAATATGTCATGGTATCCAGATTATGATAGCTGCTGGAATCACAGAAGGACGAAATCTTACATGTTACACTAACATCCAATTCGAAGTCGAACAAGCTGGAGCCCACTGGGTCGACAAGGAAAGTATAATTGATGGCAATTTCATTACCGCTCAAACATGGGAAAGTCATCCCGAATTTTATCGTGATATTTTCAAAGAATTAAATAAACGCTGAATAACTGTATAGTAAAATTAAATCATAGCCTCGACATTCAGTCTCAGCTTTTTTATTTGATTGGTGTGGGTTTTACATCAAAACAACTCGCAGACATGCAACAGCGACTGACTAATGGCGCTGTGACCACATCTGCATCCATAAAATTTAAAGGCTCACAGATAATTCTCGGCGTAGACCCATCTCTACGCGGCACCGGATACGGCGTAATAAACACATCAAAATCGATACCAACCACACTGGCACAAGGCACAATCAAGTGCCCCTCTTCCTGGCCAATGTCCCGATGCTTTCTTGAAATATCAAATACATTAGAATCGGTCATAAAAGAAACAGCCCCAACAGTAGCTGCAATAGAAGGCTTGTTTTTTGCACAAAATATAAAAACCGCACTTGTCATGGGCCAAGCTCGAGGTGCAGCTTTGACTGCGATTACAAAAGCCGGGCTGGATGCATTTGAAATTGCACCCCGTAAAGTTAAACAGGCTATAGTTGGTTTTGGCGGCGCTCAAAAGGAAGCTGTTGCCAAAATGGTTCAAACCCGCTTAGCACTAAGTGCAACTCCTTCACCTGACGCTGCAGACGCACTCGCAATAGCACTAGCTTTTAGTCAATCAGCAGGTGCATCAATTCCAGACCAGGCCATAAAGCCACTGTAACAAAGCGAACCCCTGCAAAAGTAACGGATACACAGTTTTATCATATTGTCCAATATTTGATTAGCCGTTACTTTTCCGAACCCAAATTCAATGAAACCAAAACATAAACAAACAATAATTAATTTTTTTGCCCTTTTGGCTATCATTTCAACGGGCTTATTTACTGGTTGCGGCGACTCAAAAAGCTCCACCCCAACTCCTCCATCCCCAACTCCTAAGCAAGTTTCTATAAAGACGAATGCTATTCAGAATCTGAGTAATCAGGAAACCCATTATGATAAGACAGTCTTTAACAATGAGCTTGAAGCTCAAGCATACGAAAGCACATTTGTTGCGCTATGGGACAAATTGAGGTCAACTGAACCATTCAAAGTATTCCGTCAATTTCCTTTTGCACAATTGGAGTTACCCTTACTTGGCAACTGGAATAACCTAACACTTGGAGTTGAGAACATAAGGCAAGCAAAACTTAATGGTGAAAATATTTCCATAGATCACCCTGCCTATCTATCAAAGATTGACCAGCTAGAAAAAGATGGTTGGCAAGTAAAACAAACCGAATGGCATCACACTGAGTTTCGTCCAGCCAGTAACGGTATTGCTCCTATATCTATCGTCTCCTACGAAATTCACGCTATAAATAAAAAACAACAACGTCGCGCCGCTGTTAAAGGACAACTCAAGGTAACATGGACAGCCCATGAAATTCGCCCCGGCCTAACAATCCCTGGCAAAATACAAATCCAGGACACGACCATTACCGACTATACTGGAAATCCAGCATTTACAAAGCTACTAGAGGTCGACCCAAAAAAAATAAAATCCAAACCTTACCCACGTGTAACCCCTATAATTGTTCACGATTTAAACAAAGACGGCCAAACGGAAATCATCCTCGCTGGCAGCAATCTTGTTTACCGCAAACAAAATGGCGAATTTCAAAGCCAACCTATGCTGGACTACCCAATCATCCCGCTTGGCGAAGCAGGCATCCTCGCAGATTTCAATGGTGACGGCGAAGCCGACTTCATATCCACAAGTAAAAAGGATGGCCTACTAAGAATCTGGGAAGCAAGTGCAGGAGGAACATTCAACCGAAAATCACGAATTGCGTTCAATACAAGATTTGACAATCCGCACACTATGACCACTGGCGATGTCGACTTGGACGGTGATTTAGATCTATTTATTGGGCAATGGAAACAACCCTATATGGATGGGTCTATGCCTACACCATATTATAATGCTAACGACGGGTATCCTGATGCATTACTAATAAACGATGGGGATGGAAACTTTACTGATAATACTGAAAACTCAGGATTAGCTCCCAAGCGAAACCGGCGCACCTATAGCGCATCATTTGCAGATCTTGATGGCGACAAAGATCTAGACCTGTTTTGCGTATGCGACTTCTCCGGAATAGACGTATATCACAATGATGGAAAAGGCTCTTTCACAGACATGACAGATCAATTAGTAAAAGACAGACACGGATTTGGAATGGGGCATACAATTAGTGATTTCAATGGAGACGGCATGCTTGACATTTACATGGTAGGGATGAGCTCTACCACTGCAAGAAGACTAGATCGACTCAAACTTGGCCGAAAAGGTTTTGAAAAAAACGACTCAATGCGAGCCCCAATGACATATGGAAACAGACTTTATTTCGGCAGTGAAAACGGACTCCAACAGCCAACATTTAGCGACGATGTCGCACGCACTGGCTGGTCGTGGGGCACAGGAGCAGCGGACTTTGACAATGATGGCGATCTAGATATCTATGTTGCCAACGGCCACTTAAGTGGAAACTCAGCCCTAGACTACTGTACGCGCTTCTGGTGCCACGACGTGTACACAGGCACATCAAAACCGAACGAAACCCTCGAAACTTTTTTCTCCGGAAAACTCTCCGGCCTTGGATCAAATTATTCATGGAATGGTTTTGAGCATAACCATCTATTCCTGAGCAACAATAATACTGGATTCGACAATGTAGCATTCCTATTTGGAACTGCATTTGAATTTGATGCGCGAGCAGTCGTTGTAGCTGATATTAATGCAGACGGACGCAACGACCTCCTTGTAGTACAATACGACGCTAACGCTAAGCAACAGCGACTTTTTGTCATGCTCAATCAACTATCAACAAAAGGAAAATGGATTGGACTTCATGTAAATGACGCACCCGGACAGCCGTCCAATGGTGTCACAGTTAAACTTTTCACAAAAAATCGGAATGATATAAGACAATTTGTAACTGGCGACTCATTTACAGCACAACACCCTACGACCGCCCACTTCGGACTAGGAGAAAACGAATCGGTTGAAAAATTGGAAATCCACTGGCCAAACGGAAAAAAGAAAACTTTAAATCAACCTGAATTAGGAAAATACCATCAACTATAACCCCTTAACGTTAACCCAGTCTTCAGAATCACCCCTACGAGCAGCCTTTAAGGTTCTCCTCTAGAAAGAGAGCAACCTCCTTAAACTTAACTTCATTTTCCTGACTCACATTCATCAATGCTTGATGAGCTGCGAGACTATTCTTAGTCAGCTCAGACTTATTAGTTAAATCATCATTAGGCACAGCAGAAACCAAATCGTTCTCTACGCAAAGCGCATCAACCGAACCAAACAAGTCAAGAATACCCAGATTATCAAACATGTCCCTGACCTGATCAGAGGGATTAAAAAGCAATATAGATTGCACCGAATTAACAAACTTACGTGACAACCCAACAAGCACCCCAAGAAAAGTGCTATCCATTAACTGACAATGTGAAAGATCCAAAGTGAATTTCACATAGCCACGGTCGATTAGGCCATTAACAAGTTTTTTGAACGAAACGCTAGAAACAAAGGTTGCGCGACCAGAAATCCTAATCACGGCAGTTGTACCATAATCCGCAATATATAATTGTGCACAATCCTTTAGCAAAACTGGAAATTCCTTCAGTTTCACCTGCCTGTCAAGATTAGGGTTTTAAGGTTGCAAAATTGTTGCGAAAAGCAAAATATCTTTTAACCCTAAATTACAAAGATGAAAACCCTAGAAAAAAAACACCAAGGTTTTACTTTGATCGAATTACTCGTGGTCATAGCAATCATTGCCATCCTAGCCTCATTGCTGCTTCCAGCCCTAGCACAGGCAAAAGAGCAAGCTCATCGAACAAACTGCATCAACAACTTTAACCAAATTGGAAAAGCTACAATGATGTACACCAATGACAACGACGATTATATGCCATATCCAGGTTGGTGTTCGGGAATGACCGGAGTTCGAAACTGGGCATATATACGGCTTGCAGGCGGAAGGCCTGCGCGCGATTTAGTCCATGAAAGCCAATTATGGAATTACCATAACAACAGTAACGTACTAAAATGTTCGATAGACTATATTGTCAAAAACCGTTCACACAGAAATTTCAAACAGAGAGAAACTCAAGTTTCCAGTTACATCATGAATGGAGCATTTTGCGAATTCACCTGTGATTTAAATCCTAGAAAAAAAGGCGCCTCATATAAAGCCAGCGAATTCCAGCCAGGAGATATGGTTTACTGGGAGGCGCACAGTGATGACACTGGTGCTTATGATAACGCAACCAGTCGCCCTAGCGAACCAGTTGCCAAACGACATAAACAAGGTTTTGTTGCCGCCTGTGTAGACACCCACGTAGAGTTCATTAATCCGCGCGTCTACTACGAAGAAGCACGATCAGCCCCACGTGGAGGAAATAGGTGGTGGTGCAGCCCTCGAAATCGCGGCCGATAAAAATCTAAGTCGAACAAAGTTATGAAATCACACACTTTATTGAGTTTAATTTTTATATCACTACTACTAAGCGGTTGCGGGGGAGGCAATGTCGAAGAAGCCTTAAACGCAGATACCACTGAAGAATCAGCAAGCGACCTCATCAGTTATTTTGAAAAAGCAGATCCAAACTTAAAAAAATTAGCAAAAACTGCAAGTGACGCCCTCGATCAAGAAAATTTTGCAGTGGCCGTGCAATCAATCAATCAATTAAGAGCTTACGGAGCCAAACTAACAGCCGACCAGTTTATGGTAGTAAGCGAAGCTGGGGTAAATATTCAAAACGCCATGATTGAGGCAGCTGAAAGAGGAGACAAGAAAGCTCAGACTATCCTAAACATGCAAAGTGCCGGCCGGCGAAACTGATCAACTCACGCTTTTTTTTTAGCTTTTGGCTTTGGCTTTGGCTTTGGAGCCTCTTCAACATCCTCACCATCTAACACTACAACTGTTTTTCGAATCAAACGCCCCTGAAAAGACAACCCCTGTGCGGCAATACCTATAATCTTAGAACCGTCTTTAGGCTCAGCCTTTACATCACGCAGTTGGTGTTTACTAGTGTCAAACAATTCACCTGACTGCGCATCGTGCGCAACCACACCGACTCGTCGGGCAACTTCTCGACAAGCCATCTGAAAAGCATTGAGCTGTTTGATTAGGTTTTCCTGACCAGACTGTCGCCCAGCTTGAGTTAGAGCAAAAACATGATCTAGCGTAGCGGTCAAAACCTGAAGCCATTCGTTCTGAGACTTACCCAGCTTTTCCACTTCGAGCCGAAGATGATTCTTCTCGGTATCATTAGCCTTTTGCAAAAACTCAGAAAACTCTCGAGCCTCTGCATTAATCTTATCTGAGATGTCTTTAGAAGTAACATTAATTTCGTTTGCTCGGTCCTCTACATGAAGCCATTGCTCAGTGGCATTCTCAACCCGTTTAAGGAGTAACTCTAACGAATCCACCTTATCAACCGAAGCAGCCAACTCTCTAACCTCAGTAAGTTCGGTTTGCGCCTGAAATTCCTTAAGAAATGGCAGGGCCATAATCCACGC
>JASLKL010000086.1 GCA_030747605.1 Verrucomicrobiota bacterium
AAATCGGGAGCAGGAGCAGGAACAACAGCCGAAGCTCGCAAAAAACTAAATCTTCCAGCCAAAGATCCAACTTTATCAAGACCTGTAAAATATCAAAAACCATCTACATCAAAATCAAAAAACGCAACACCACTTCCCATTGATTCTGGCAACAATTTATCTCCAGTGGCTCCATTATTATGCTCAAAGGCAATGCCAGCCTCTGCAGTAATTTCGGTAAACTTAGCCTCCGGAACATATTCCTTTGCCAGAACAACACGTTGCTCGGGAGCTTCAACAACAGAATCCACCGCATTAACCTTTTTATCTTTTGGCTTGAATAAATTGTACGCGATAAAACCAGAAACTAATAAGAACACAGCCGCAAAAGCAGACCACTTCAGAGCTTGGCCAATTACGGCATCATCATCATTGACCAATTCCTCTAAATCATTTGAAGGAGAAGATGAATGGTTAGAATTCGGCTCTAAATCTTTCATTTATTCTGGTTACAAGCGATTTCCTTAAGAAATATTCGTCGTAAAAACGAATTAAGGAACCTCCGCATGCGCATATATTATCCAACCGACTTGTAGCTGTCACGCAGCATAAAACTTGCGCACTTGGTCAGGTAACTTCAACAATGGCCTAAGGCAGTCAGTTAACTGACAAGGAATGAAAACACTGCACTTTTATCTTACTAAGGAAATATTAGCTACAATGCTAATGACTGTAGTGGTATTCACGTTTGTACTGCTGCTAGGAAACTTACTAAAAGAAATCGCAGCTCTTATGGCTTCTGGCCAGATCTCTCCTGTCTTTCTATTCAAAGCTATCGGCTTACTAATTCCATTTGTACTAGTTTACTCACTACCAATGGGGATGCTGACAGCTACTCTACTCGTCTTCGGCCGATTCAGCTCTGATCAAGAATTAACCGCAGCCCGTGCTGGAGGAATAAGCCTTCTGTCACTTACAATGCCTGTATTATTAATCGGCGCACTTATGTCATTACTTTGTGGCTGGATCAATTTGCAGATTGGGCCACAATGCAGATCAGCATATAAGACTATGATTTTCGAGCATGGTCTAGCAACAGCATCAGCCTTAGTCCAAGAAAAAAGCTACACTGATTTCCCCCCCAACTACCGTGTTTATGTAAATAGCATTAGAAGTAACACTCTACACGATGTCACCATATATCAGTACGATAAAAATCAAAAACTGAAGATGCGAATGAATGCAGATGTAGCTTCACTGGAAATTAAACCAGACACGCAACAGATTCTACTTACACTTCGCTCTGTCGATGGGTTCGAGTTCAATGAAGACAAGGAACGAACTTTTGTTTACTCAAAGTACGGACCTATCACACTAGGAAAAAAACAAAATAATAAAACTCAAAGATCAACAAAACTCAAAGAACTAGGCTTTATAGAATTAAGGAAACACATCAACGAGGCAAAACAACACGGCACCGATACGACTGCAGCCAGAATACAATTACATCAAAAATTTGCATTCTCATTTGCCTGCATCGGATTTACAATCATAGGAATCCCACTGGCTATCCGAGCCCAACGAAGAGAAACAAATATTGGGATAGCCATGGCACTAGTGTTGGTAACAATATACTATGGACTTATCATCCTCGCCCAATCTCTAGAAAGCTTCCCTGCACTTGCACCGCACCTGTGGATGTGGTTACCGAATTTTCTATTTCAAGCAGTAGGCTGCATATTACTCTGGAAAATGAACCGAGGAATTTAAACTTTCAGCTAATATAAAAATCCCTTGAAATGAACACTCCTATCCGTAAGTGTTTTTCTTGTCATGAAACCATCGCCCGCAAAAATTTTTGCTTACTTAATTATATTTCTTGTTTCTGTTCAGCCCATTCAATCTCAGCAGAACAATCTCCCCAAGCCAACCAACTACAAATCAATGACCGCCATAGATTTGGCTCAGTTTACTGACAATCAACAGTCGTCCATACTTAAACGCGCGAACATAGAGGGATGTGATTGCGGTTGCAAAATGACCGTAGCACAATGCCGAAATGATGACTCCACTTGCAGCAAAAGTATCGAACTAGCTAAAGCAATCGTCAAAGACATAACAGGCGTTGCAATTACAGTAAAATCACCAGCTAAGAAGACTGATGCTAGGATTGGAAAACCTTTGGATATGAAATTTACTGCAATTAATGGTAAACAAATCGACCTTGCTAAAATGAAAGGCAAGGTGGTGCTAATTGACTTTTGGGCAACATGGTGCGGCCCTTGTATCGCCGAATTACCAAATGTTAAGAAAACATACAACAAACTAAATCCAAAGGGATTTGAAATCATTGGGATCTCACTAGACAGCAATGAAAACAATCTTAAGCGTTTCTTAAAAAAAGAAAATATGCCATGGCCCCAGTTCTTCGACGGAAAGGGTTGGGATAACGAACTCGCAAAGAAGCATGGAATACGCAGTATTCCAGCAATGTGGCTAATAGATCAAGAAGGCAACCTAATTGACACCAAAGCACGTTCTAACCTAGAAGATAAAGTCGAAAAATTACTCGATAATAGCAAAAATAACTAAAAACAAGGAAGGTTCATGTAATTCTTTAAAAGTCCTCCTTACTTTTTCACCGCTCTACTTTACCACCATAATACCTTTCATGATTACCCAATGACCAGGGAATGTACAAAGGTATGGATATTCGCCAGGTTTTTTTGGAGCAACGAAACGAAGCGACTCAGCTGATAAAGGAGCAACCATTCTAGTTGCTTGAATCACTTTTTTTGATTTTGGTACAAATTGACCTTTCTTTGCAGCTTTTGCATCCTTGGCCATTTCGTTTGCAGCATGACCTATTTCTTCAGCTGATCCGGGTGCCACGATTACTAAATTGTGCGCAGTCGCGTCCGGGTTAATGAAATCGATTCTGATCGACTGACGGGCTTTCACTTCAAATCGAGTAACATCAAATAGCATACGTTCCTTAACAGCAGCAATTTTTACTATCTTAAGATCTTTACGAGCATCAAACTCGGCATCGCTTGCAGAGTACCGCCGATTGGGTGACATTTTCTGGCGAAGGTTGAATGCTGTAATAAATTTGCCAATCTCCGGATACTTGGCATTAATATCAACACTACTCTTCCAGTATGGTTCAAGCGCGCGCGAACCAAGCGCAGTACGAATAGCATAGCTAAGATGACCAATATTGGGTTGTTTTAGAATTTGCACAAGTGCATCAAGTGCCCAAGGAGTCCCGATGTAGCTAGTAGCAATAGCGGTTTCCATACGAACGAGACTACTGGAATCGTTAGCTAGGCTTTTTAGTATTTGTTTACGGTTGCCATAGTAAGAATGCCAATAACGAAATTGGTAAGCTGCTGCTGCACGAGCATGATGGTCAGTGCATTCTAATAGTTCAGCAAGCAACCCTTTATTAACAGCATTAATACCACGATACAGCCAAACAGCTTCGATCTGATGATGTCTATAACGCGAATCATTCGGGTCAAGACTCTCCACCCATGAATCAAGCGCAGCCTTAACTTGATCCGAATTCCGCCCTCGCAATTCGCGCTTCGCCCAATACCGATAGCGATATTCACGGCGCTTAAGTATATCAAGCAGATCCACAATCGGAGCATCAGCTATCTGAGGCATCTTCTGTGACTTGGAACCTTTAGGCATAATCCTAAAAATACGACCGCTTATACGATCTCGCCGGTCATCACGCAGTGAATACTGAGCATGGCCCTTAATTGGATTATACCAGTCACACACATACATCGCCCCGTCCGGGCCATAACGTAAGTCAACCGGAATAAAACTTAGGTTCTTAGAAAATACGATATTCTCAACGTATTCTTCAACAAAGCCATGATCGGACTCATTCCAACGATGAAATTCAATCCTATTAGTAGGTTTATAACGGACTTTAACAAAACCACCCTGCATCTCCACAGGCCAGTTAGGGAAATCTACGAACTCTTGGCCACAAGTGCCAGAGTAAGCCCGTAAACCGACAGGACGAGGATGTTGAGTTGGATAAACCGGATCAAGCGCATGAAATGCCTGAGCATAGATTGGATAACTGGCCATATGTTGCCCCCAATCATCAAATGTCACACCCCAAGGATTGGTACTCTGGTGAGTTCCGAAAGCAGTCAGGCGATGACTATCCGGATCAAATCTAAACCAACCGCTATTCTGCTGACGCACCGGACCATATGGAGTTTCAACCTGACTGTGATGAAAAATACCTTCACGAAAAATCAGATCACCGTCCGGAGTCCACACAAAGTCATGTAGCGCATGGTGAGAGTCCTCGCTACCGAAACCGGTTAATAGTTTCTCACGGATGTCAGCCCTACCGTCATTATCCGTATCCTTGAGAAAGGTCAAGTGAGGCTCCTCTGATACGTATACACCACCATCACCAAATTCGAATGACAAAGGAATATGTAAATCATCGGCAAAAACGCTTGAAATATCAGCCTTCCCATCACCATCAGTATCTTCAAGAATTATGATTTTATCATTAGGCTCATTCCCTGGATAGACATGAGGATACGTTGTCGAACAGCTCACCCAAAGTCGGCCTCGACTATCCCAGCGCATCTGAATCGGGCAAGCAAGGTCGGGAAATTCTTTCTCGGATGCAAAAAGGCTCACCTCAAAGCGAGGATCGATTTCAAATTCTTTAAGCTCATCTTCAGGCGAAAGCAAACGGTTAGCACCTCGGCTCTGTGTTGTCGTCGGCAGAGGTGGCACATTGGAATCATCAATGGTTGAAGGAACCTGCTTTCCGGCAGCAATATTCCATATCCTCTGATCTCGGTTGGCAGTCATGATGTCAAAATTTCTCATCGCCGGAAGAAAGTCGAGATAGCCATAACTCCGGTTACGACCACCGGTATAGTAAAATGTATTTACCGGTCGAAACCGCCGGAAGAACTGCCTGTTTTTCTCCAGAACTGCAGCTCGAAGCTCTTCGTTAATCACCGGCGGTTTGTATCCGAAAACCTGATGAAAAACCGTATTAGCAAACAATCTATATCCAGCATCGTTCAAATGGCACCCATTGAATGTAAGATCGTAACTTTGTGACCTCATGGCTTTTTCAGTAATCGAGAATAGATCTACAAAACCGACCTTTTGACTATCCGCAATATCACGCATCACATCACTATAAATCTTAAGATTCGAATTATTCACAGCTGCATTTACACCTTTGATATTCTCATTCGCAATCGGGGATAGCATGACAATCATGGGGCCAGATTTGCCATTGAACGCCTTGGACTTCGTCTCCACTATATATTCCTTAAGGATCGTACGAAAATTATTTACCCCTCCCACTCCTTTAAACGATTCATTGAACCCAAAAGCAACGAATATTATATCAGCTTTTGCAAATACCAGATGTTGATCGGTATCAGCAAAATTTGCCGGCCTCGGTTGCAAATCAATCGTGTCAGCAGACCAAGCGAAGTTACGCAAAATCAAACGATAATTGGGGTGGGCTTGATGCAATAGTGTCTCAAGATAACCAAAATCCTGCGAACGATCTAGCAGAGTATTGCCAACATATACTATACGCATCTCGCGATTAAGCTTTAGAGGCAACCTCGTATTCAATGGTGAAACAATCTTTGGACGAGGGGCATTTTTTTCAAACAATGCGAACTTGGCCAAATCGGGATCTTCGGGCTGAGACTTATTACCAGTCTTCCTATTACGACCATCCGAAGATTGCGCATCTAGCGTCTGAATAAATGTGAAAATTAAAAGTAATGGGTATAAATAATATAACATTTCCTATAAAAAAGGCCAGTTAATTGCCAACCCCGACAATCCAGCGAAGCCCTTCGATGAGATGCTGGTGCCCAAACTTCGTATCAAGTGATTTCACTTCATGCCCTAGCTCCGTATAGAAAAATCGACCATCTTCAAATTCTCTAATCCAACAAACTGGATGATCCTTGCCCATTGGTTTGCCCCCACTCTTCTTAAAAGCGTCTCGAACTGGCTCATAAGTTGACTCGTCAATCCGCAATAAAACTTTTACCCCAGATAAGCCAGTTACTGATCTATCGTGATTGGTCCAGTCTGCCGTATAATAAAATTCCGGGCCATAACCTTTCACGATGGGATGATTCTTGTTTTTAGAATCAACCATAAGCTTTGCTTTGACAAAATCCGAGTCGCTATTAAATCCGCAACCCACCAGTTTAGCCCACCATGGCCAGGTATTATGATGAACAGCTGCTGCATGCAGCCCCATAATACCCCCTCCCGCGTGATACCAATCCTTAAGCTGCTTCCTTTGTTTCTCATCAAGAGATTTACCAATATCTGTTGTACTATTGAAAATAACTGCCTGATAATTATTCAGCCGCCCAAAATCCTCTGGAGACTCAGTGACATCAGCCTGAATACCGTACTTAGAACATAATCGCACTAAAAAACTATTGAGCTCAGGAATTGCAGGATGCCGATACCAGGCAGTTTTTGAAAAGACAAGAACGCGCTTGAGCTCACCATTGTTTAATTTGGATTTACTAGGCTGATCTTCATCTTCATGAGCGCAAAGATGTCTTAGATTGAAACCATGCAAAAGCAGAACCATAACAACAGCTACAGCAATTCTTGATAAGGCAATCATGTCCCCGCAATAATCAGGCTTCACCAAGGGCATGCAAGACGATTTATAACGAATGAGTTATATATTGTTATATATTGTTTTTATAATGAAAATCTGAAAAATTATTTTTTATGGCTGAATTATGCAAAAAAATTTCGGAATCAAAGTTATTCAACAACTTCATCCTATTTGTTATCGGCTTAGCTTCGGTGGTTGTCGGGATGCAAACATACAAGGGTTTCGAAGCCCAACATCACGTCACTCTCAATGCACTTGATTCAATAATTCTCGTAATATTTATTTTAGAGATAATAGTAAAAATTGTAGCTCAAGGCAGACAGCCACTAAACTACTTTAAGGATTCTTGGAATATTTTTGATTTCAGTATTGTTGCTGTTTGCTTACTGCCAATTGATTCCAACGACTTTGTAGCAGTTTTACGATTAGCAAGAGTACTCCGCGTTTTAAAACTGGTATCGGCTCTTCCTCGCCTACAAGTACTGGTCGGAGCGGTACTAAAGAGCGTCCCATCCATCGGATATGTTTTCCTTTTAGCAACATTACATTTTTATATTTATGGTTGCATGGCAACTTTCCTTTATTCAGATAACGATCCAGTTCACTTTCGAAATCTCCAGACTTCAATGCTCTCTCTTTTCCGGGCAGTGACACTTGAGGACTGGACAGACCTGATGTATATAAATATGTACGGTAGTGCTAACTATGGCTACGAAGAAGCATCATATACGATGCTAGCTGACCTTGGAATCACTCGAGACCAGATTATATCAAACTCGTCCCCATTTGGAGCTGCAATCTTCTTTGTAAGTTTCGTTATTACTGGTGCAATGATTGTCTTAAACCTATTCGTGGGAGTAATGCTAACGGGTATGGAAGATGCCAAAAAGGAACAGGAACTGGAAACTCGCCTCAAAAAAGAAGATCCTCAACAAATCAACCTCAAAGAAGAATTTTCCAAGCTCGACCAGAATCTCCAGCATTTCACCATGGAAATGAGTCAACGTTTAGAAGTTCTGAATAAACTAGCGGAACAGCAAAACAGAAATAACGATTCGACGTAAATTCAGCTTGTGCAAAAGCAAATTAAGCCAGAAAATCAACTCAGTTTTAGATCATCATGAAAAAAATAAAACAAACTTTTTTGGCTGCATCTGCAGGCGTACTACTCTTAAGCGGTTGCGCTACTGAGCCAGGTAAAAAAACTGCAGTTGGCGCTGGCGTAGGAGCTTTAGTTGGTGCAGGCGTAGGGGCAATCATTGGCAACCAATCGGGAGAACGTGACAAGGGGGCGCTAGTCGGCGGTCTGGTTGGCGCCGGCATCGGGGGAGCTGTTGGCAACGCAAAGGAAGCCAAGGAAAAGAAAGCGGCAGCACCGAAGCCTCCAAAAAATTAAAGAGAGAGCGTTTTTAATTTTGAAGGAGAGCCGATGTCTTTGGCTCTCCTTTTTTACCTATGAAGGTTCTTTTTATCCACGCTCATTTTGACGATTACGAATTTTGTACAGCTGGCGCATTCGAAGTTTGGCGTCGTAAGCTAGGTGAAGCTTTCCAAGCAAAAGTAATAGTCTGTACAGATGGAAAAGCTGGACACCATCGATTATCTCGAGATGAAACCGCTCGAGTAAGACTTGAGGAACAGTTGCAATCAGCTGCTCTTGGGAATTACCAGTTTGAGCAACTCAAACTACCAAATGGAGAACCTCCACGTGAAGCCTGCCTACAGGTAGACGTTCCTCTTTTGGCTGCATTATGGAAAGCCATCCGCGACTTTGAGCCAGACTATTTGTTCTCTCCACCTTTACCCAATGATCCTTTGGCTGGAATACATGTGGATCATGTCGCCGTGGCTGAAGCAGTGCGCCGAGTAGCATACATGATAAATGTACCTCACGCCTTCACTCCAGAATACCCCTTAGAGGATTCTGCTTCTAAGCCTTGTAAAGTACCAGTCATCCTCAACGCCTATGACGGCTACATGTTTGGTGAAAATGCATTTGATCTAGCTATAGATGTCAGTGAAGCGTTTGATTTGATGGCAGAGATGAGTTGGTGTCACCAATCACAGGTAACAGAATGGCTGCCATGGGTTGGACGTCACGACATTGACGTTCCAAAATCAATCGAAGAATGGAAAGCAACATTGAAACGTCGTTACTCAAAAAGAAATGCCGAGCTTGGACTCAGTGAACTACCAATGGCTGAATTCTTTACTGTCACCGCTTGGGGAGAAATACCAACGCTCAACCAAATAAAAACTGATTTTCCAAAACTCATAACTCCAGCTGAAATCGAACTTAAATTAAGCGAGCGTCTAATCCGTTGGCAGATATAATCATCATTTTACATTTAAAGCTGAACCCTTTGGATTTATTAGATTTATAATATAAGGATATCACTTTGATATGACCAAAAGGCTATTAGCACCCCAAACGCGACCATTCCAGCTTGAGAGAAAAAAGTTTTTTTTATACTTTTCCCTCTTATGAGTACACTGGATCAATTTGAGAGCGTATTTAATGCGGCAGCTAAAGACGCATTCACACCTCAATCTATTAAGATCAAACGAGTTTTGATCATCCAGGATTTACCGGAAACGTTACAGGATGATTATTTGTACTTAGTTAAGGGATTCCTTGCAGTGCTTGAACATAATACGGAAGTGGAATGGAAAGTTTTTGGCAGTACGGAGTCATCGATGCATATTCTACTAGAGGCTGTTGAGAATAATAGACCTGACTTGATTGTCACATATCGACATCTTCACTGTGATGCTGTCGATTGGCATTATGGTCTAGGGACTCACATCGATGTACTTACACAGGCCACAACTACCCCAGTTCTTATTTTACCAAATCCTGACCGCAAGAATCTAGCAGATCACTCCCTTAATAAGACTAACCAAGTAATGGCTGTTACAGATCATTTAGCAGGTGATCATAGCCTAGTTAGTTATGCGTCCCTTTTCACTCAAACGGGAGGAACACTTTTCCTTGCGCACGTAGAGGATAAAGCCGTATTCGATCGCTATATATCGGCAGTTTCAAAAATTCCAGATCTGGATACAGAAACAGCGAGCGAACAGATCAAGGCTCGACTACTAAAAGATCCAAATGACTACGTCGAATCTTGCAGGAAAAACCTAGCCGAAACATTTCCAACAATAAACATCGAACATTGGGTCAGACTTGGATGCCGGATGTCTGACTACCGAAATTTGATAGACAAAAATGAAATTGATTTACTGGTAATGTATACTAAAGACGATGAGCAATTGGCGATGCACGGTGTGGCTTATCCACTCGCAGTGGAATTGAGAACAACCCCTCTCTTAATGCTGTAACAAAAAGAACCATGAATTTTATTTTATTAGCCGCTTCTGATCACGGTATTAGCGAAGTTTCCCCGTCTATTACTTATATATTCACCGGACTGCTGGCAGTCATGGTCCTGTGCCTCGCATTAGAGGAAAAAATCCATGCAAAAAAATCAGTTATAGTTGGAGTTACAGCAATAGTTGCTCTTTTGCTGGGGGCCTTCACAGGCATCCTGCCATTTGGCGAGGTACATCTACCTAACGGCCA
>JASLKL010000087.1 GCA_030747605.1 Verrucomicrobiota bacterium
ATATGGCCTACTGTGGCTCCGATGCCTCTAATATAAACATCTACAGTTCCATCAGATCCGTTGTTTCTTGTTCCTAAATTAAACAATGGAGTGTTGTTTCCTCCAGTATTTGACTCAGAAAAAACACGCAAATCATTCTGTCCGTTACCTTGAACTTTAGCCCAAAAAGATACAGTGAATGATTCATGCTTGTTGATCGGCAAGTCATCTCCCTCCTCGTGCGTCCTACTTAATAAAGTCTGATCGCCATTGGAGAATGAAAACGCATTCCCAACTTTTCCCTCGACCACATTGGAATCATCAATATTGGTTAATTCCATGTCATAGCCGCCGACAACATCAGGCGTAGTTTCACCTGAAATACTGTCCAATGGCCAATAAGCCACCAGACCGTCCTTGAGTTGAGCGTTCACATTGCAAAATAATGCAAATAGAAACACCAACATCATTTGTGTTTTCTTAGTCATAGTTTATTTGTTGTTAAGGTTGTTAATAGTACTGTTAAAAAAATATCAAATTACACCATCCCAACAGACGACAGTCCGCCATCTGCATTGCTTAAATAAAATGGTGCGGCGGAAAACCTCTACAATCATTAGAGTTTAATCAAGGCATTTACGATCATTGTGAATAACTTGGCATAATTGTGAATAACTTTTGATTTTTTGATTTTCATTAAGGATTTTATTCATTTCACATTCACCTATACAAATACAAATAAGCCCCAATCAAGAAAATGATTCCGTATATCCTCCCACTTGAATCCTAATGAAGGATAATTTTATCTTTATTTAAGTTTATCCGAGGAAATCTAATTAAACTTGATTTTAAAATAGCAATATTGCAATAAGCGCCTAGAACCTTTCGCTCATAGTAGAAAAAAGAAAATGGATTTGCTGTTGAATTATATTTCTAGAGGTCTAGGAATAATCTCAGTCTTTTTCTTAATAGGCTGTTCGGACAATTCACAATCCATCGATTCTGAACAAGAGCACAATCCAAAGGTCACCCAGGAAACTTCAGACGCATCAATCAAGAATGACGTGTTAACCGGGGTACAAGTAGCCCCAGGACTCGATAAAAAAACTTTAATAGCTCCATTAAAGGATGCCTACAATAGGATCAATCCACTTGAGGATGGCTGGGAAAGCGAGGCATTCAGTGAATCTGCCACAAAGATATTAAAATCTATGGCAAAAAAAATGATTAACCCTGAAGAAATCAAAACAGATTCTTTTAATTTATTTTTCGATAATGAAACCGAACCTAAATTAGAGATTAATCCGAAGATAATTTCTGAAGTTTTTAGGGATGAAGATTTTCTAATTCGTCGTGGAGATGTTGAGTCATGTGACATCAATCAAAATCCTACTTTATCTTTTAAAGCATTCCTGTCTGGCTTCAGCTCATCAACAAACCTTCAGGCAGAGATAAAGTTGTACAAGGTTAGTATTAGTGGAGATCAGGTCACTTCCGATGTGAAGCTTCAAGTATCTGGCCTCTCTACAAATGGAGTGAAACAGATTAACTGCGACCTAATTTGCCAATGGACGCCTAAAATTAAATCTCCACTTTTAAAAAGCATTAAACTCAAGAAATATGAGGAATCAACCCGACTATCTGAAAAAGGATTAACTTTATTTAGCGACTTTACTGAGTCTGTCGTGGGCGAAAACGATTCATATAGTCAGCAAATATTACGTTCTACAGATTATTGGCGCTCAAGAATCCCCAGCAATCTTGGACTTGATGTAGTTGCAAATCACGGGTTGGCCATTGGGGATGTTAATGGTGATGGTTTAGAGGATATCTATATATGCCAACAAGGAGGGTTGCCAAATCTGCTTTATCTACAAAATGAAAATGGAACTTTAAGGGATCACACATCTTCAAGTGGTGCAGATTGGCTGGAATATTGTTCAAGCGCATTAATTGTTGATCTTGATAATGATGGGGATAGAGACCTAGTTATTGGTCAGGATTTTAAACTCTTGTTTATGGAAAACGATGGAACCGGATCATTTGCCCTTAGCTTTGGCACATCATCACACGCTCAAACCTTTTCCTTAAGCGCCTCGGATTTCGACCTGGATGGGCTGCTGGATGTTTATGCCTGCGGCTACAACCCATCTGCCAACAGAAGCCGCTCAGGAGCTTTAGGTGAGCCTATTCCTTACCATGACGCTCAAAACGGAGGCCGAAACATGCTATTAAGAAACAAAGGCAAGTGGGACTTTGAAGATGTCACAGCGAAGGTAGGTTTAGATCAAAATAATAACAGATTTAGTTTTGCCTCGGCTTGGGAGGATTTCGATAATGATGGAGATTTAGATTTGTATGTGGCCAACGACTACGGACGCAACAACCTATACCGAAACACCTCTGGGAAATTCACCGATGTTGCCGGAGAAATGGGTGTTGAAGACATGTCTGCCGGCATGTCTGCAAGCTGGGCAGATTTTAACAGGGACGGATACATGGACCTTTACGTAAGTAACATGTTTTCAGCTGCTGGAAACCGCATTACTTTTCAACGTCAATTCAAGCCATCCGCAACAAGCCAAATGAAAGCTCAGTACCAGCGGCATGCTCGAGGTAATACACTTTTTCAAGGAACCAAAGAGGGAGAATTTCAGGATGTTAGCATTGAGAAGGAAGTAACAATGGGGCGATGGGCTTGGGGTTCTCGATTTGTAGACCTAAACAACGATGGATGGGAAGACCTGATCGTTGCGAATGGCTTTATCACAACCGATGATACTGGAGATTTGTGAAGTGTCTATTGGCGGCAGGTCGTGTCGCAATCACCAATTGGAAAAAAAATCACTCCAGAAAACACCGACAGATATCGTCAGGGCTGGAAGGCATTAAATCGATTACTGCATGAAGATCGATCTTTCAGCGGATTTGAAAGAAATTGCGCTTATCTAAATATCAAGGGAAATCGATTTTCTGATATCTCATCGGCTTCAGGCTTTGATTTCTTGGATGATTCAAGAGCATTGGCTTATATCGATTGGGATTTTGATGGAGACTTGGATTTATGGATGACAGGGAGAACAGCACCTCGTGTTCGTTATTTAAGAAATAACTCTGACAAAAAACATAATTGGCTTGCGATTAAACTAATTGGGAATGGCACAACTACGAATCGAGACGCCATCGGTGCAAAAGTTAAAATCTATCTTCAAAACCAAAATATCCCACTAATTCGCAGACTAAATGCCGGAGATTCTTTTCTTTCGCAATCAAGCCAATGGCTTCATTTCGGTCTGGGTAAAAAAGAGCTAATAGACAAAATAATTATAGACTGGCCAGGTGATGATCCCGAGGAGCATTCGAATGTCGAAATTAGCCGGTTTTATATTGCAACCCAAGGAGTTGGCGGATTGAAAGAATGGAAAACGAAACCTTCCCGCAACGAACTTCCCCCATCTAAGCCAAACAATGTTAAACCCGATTCCACAGCCCGAATCGTCTTATCATCTCGCCTGTCACTTCCGCCTATATACATTAATTCAAATGGGATTGAAGAGGAACTGGATAGAGAAGTTTTAAAAGGACCTTTATTATTAAACCTATGGACAAGCTGGTGCGCTCCTTGCGTTGCTGAATTAAGTGAATGGTCTAGATCAGAATCTAGAATTAGAGATAAAGGGCTTAGAATATTGGCACTAAACGTAGAAGAGAATGGCGAGTCGGGCGTAAAGAAAATAAAAAGAAAAACAGATTTCCCATTTGGGATAAAATTAGGAACCACTAAGACGGTACGTAATCTAGATTTTTTTCAAAGATCACAACTCGATCGATGGTTGCCTACGCCAGTTCCAAGCAGTTTCCTAATAGATAAATTTGGTCGAGTTGCTGTTATATACAAGGGGCCCGTTGCCATTGACCAGTTAATGCAGGATGTAGAGTTACTTGAAACCGAATCAAGCGTATGGAGAGACTTCTCAGTCCCATTCGACGGGAAATGGATTGGAAGTCACCCCAGCGGCGACCCTCTCAAGGTAAACAGTCAGTTTGTAGACCATAACGAAATTGATGAAGGACTAAAGTATCTTGAAAGACACGTTTCAATAGCTGAAAAAATCCCCAACGAAGATCCGATTGAGTTAGCAGACATCTACCTAGTTTTAGGGGTCATGCTAAAAGAAAATCAGGAATTAAATAAAGCAATTGAGATATTTAAAAAGGCACGCAAAAAGAACCCAGATGATTTTCGCATTCACTTTGAATTAGGAAATGTTTTATTAATTAAAAATGAATTAGAAGACAGCCTTGCGAGTTTGAATACTGCAAAAAAAATCAATCCAATTGATGAGCAGCTTAAAAGAATGCTAGGAGAGGCTCACTATAAGCTCGCTAACTCTTTGTTACTTGAAAATGATATCAACAGAGCTATCTCAAGTTACAAAAACGCTTTATCAAGTAATCCAAATCAACTAAGTGCGGCAAACAAACTTGCTATAACTTTAGCTTCAACAAAGGATATAAAATATCAAAAGCCCAAGGAAGCCCTTGCTTTGGCTAGCCGCCTATGCGAAATGACAAAAAATCGAAATCCTGATTATTTGGATACCCTCTCAATTGCTTACGCCGCAAACAACAACTACACATCAGCTAAAGAAACAGCTCTCAAAGCAATTGAATTGTGGAAACAGAATAATAATGAAAACAGAATTAATGCTGCATTAAATCGCATTAAGGACTTTGAAAGCCGGCTTTTAAAGACACAAAATAAATAATATTTAACTATAAATATTTAATATAAATTTTCATTGTTCTTCGCTCTGAATTCCAAAAAACAACTCTTCATTTCCAATTTATTAAATTGAGATAGAAAGAGGGTGAAAAATTCCTATAAACCTTTATAACCGCCCAACCCAATACTGGTGAGTGAAAGGTGGCTGGTGTCCCTCGCGGTCCTCAAAACCGTTGTCGGTATTTATATGCCGAGGTAGGTTCGATTCCTACCCTCTCCGCCATTCATCAATTCAATGAATGAAAAAGTTAAATTAACAGCTTTTAGCAAAGGAGCAGGTTGCGGATGCAAATTAGCACCAAACCTACTTCAAGAGCTGAAAAGCAAATTAAACAGCTCAAATAATTTCCCCAAATTATTAGTTGGAAATGAATCTAATGATGATGCTGCGGCTTTTGCCATTGAAAATGGTAATGCTATTATAAGTACTACAGACTTTTTTACCTCCATAGTCGATGATCCATTTGATTTTGGAAGAATTGCTGCAGCAAATGCAATCAGTGATATATATGCAATGGGAGGAACCCCGATAATGGGATTGGCTATTCTGGGTTGGCCGATCGAAAGTCTCTCTATAGAAATTGCTAATCTGGTAATGGATGGAGCGAATGCTGTTTGCAAACAAGCCGGCATACCTCTTGCCGGAGGACACAGCATCAATAGCCTTGAGCCAATCTTTGGACTAGCCGCAACCGGTATCGCTAAACAAGAAAATATAAAAAAGAACAACACTGCGCAACCAGGCTGCAAACTGTTTCTTACTAAGCCTATTGGAGTTGGATTAATTACTACCGCTCATAAAAAGTCTTTAGTTAATCAAAAGGATTTCAGTGAAGCCTTGGAGGTCATGACCAAATTAAATGATATTGGCAGTTCGTTTGGAAATTCATCCGCAGTATGCTCAATGACAGATGTTACTGGGTTTGGCTTAATCGGACATCTAATAGAAATGTGCGAAGGGAGCGATGTAAGCGCTAAAGTTGAGAGGCAAAAAGTTCCTCGTCTAAATAATTGTGAAAAATACATAAGATTAGACTGCGTTCCAGGAGGAACTTCCCGCAATTGTGAAAGTTATAGCTCCAAAGTCAGTGGCTTGAAAGATGAAGAGAAAGCATTATTTTTCGACCCTCAAACAAGCGGAGGATTATTGGTTGCAGTTGACCAAACCAAGCTCAATGAATTTCATCAATTAACAGATAATTTACAGTTAGAATCCTTTGGTGAAATAACACCAAAAAATAATAAAGTTATTACTATAATTTAATGCCGAAGAATTACGGAAATCAAAGGGATATTCCCAGTGTAGATTTTCTAATAGAAAATTTAGATTCAAACAGCATACCTCGACCCTTGTTGAGCACCCTTGTTCGTGACGAGTTAAAGAAAATTAGAAAAACTGAAAAAGTGCCAAGCAGATCTGAAATAATCGATCTGCTTAACAAAAAAAAATCGGATTTAATATTATCCAGAATAAAACCTGTAATCAATGGCACCGGAGTTGTTATTCATACTAATCTAGGCCGATCCCCAATAGATATTCCTGATGCCACAGGTGGATACCTAAACTTAGAATTCGACCTTTCCAATGGCAAACGAGGAGACCGAGCAATATACGTTGAAAAATGCCTAGCTGCTTTATTGGATGCTCAAGCAGGAATGTTTGTAAATAATTGCGCGGCTGCGTTAATGCTAATTCTGAAGATTTTAAGCCCCAACAAAAATAAAGTAATCATATCAAGAGGAGAACTAGTACAAATTGGAGGAGGGTTTCGATTGCCGGAGATTTTACAGTCTACAGGTGCCGAATTATGCGAGATTGGAACAACTAATCAAACAACCATTGCTGATTATGAAGAAAGCATAGATTCAAATACCGGCCTCATCCTAAAAGTTCATAGAAGCAACTTTTCTATGGATGGTTTTGTTGGAAGCCCCACAAGAAAAGAACTTGGACTCTTGGCTAAAAAAAAGCGCATACCCTTGATAGAAGATTTGGGAAGTGGCGTGTTACACAGTTACGATTGTTTTGCAGAGCCCGACCTAAACCCTAAACGAATTCTCAAAGAAGGCGTGGACCTCGTTTGTTTTAGTGGCGATAAATTGATGGGTGGAGCTCAGTCCGGGGTGATAGCCGGCAAAAAAAGACTAATTAATTTTCTTAAGAAGCAACCCCTATACCGAGCTTTTAGATGTGACAAAATGGTGCTCACTGTAATGCAGGATGTGTTGGAAAAATACCTAAACAAAGAAGTAGAATCCCTTAAAATAAATAAAATTATTACTGAAGACTTGTATCTTCTTAAACAAAGAGCACAAAAAATTGCTTCTGAATTAAACGGATTAAAATTGGAGTCTAATATTACACCCTGCACATCAACGGTTGGAGGAGGAACTTCTCCGAAAGCCAAAATTAAATCAATTGCGCTCCAATTTTCATCCAACAAATTGAATGCCATTCAAATAGCCACCAGAATGCGAAATGCAGAGCTTCCAATCATTGGATTAATTAAAGGAGGAAAATATTGTTTGGACTTAAGAACAATTTTTCCTGAGCAGGATAAATTTCTTTTATCTGGCATAAGAGAAATTTTTAACTAAATACATTTGAAATAAGTTTTTTGAATAATGTAATAATAGCTACTGCTGGCCATGTCGATCATGGCAAAACTTCACTAATAAAGTCTCTATCAAATCAAGATACTGACAGATTGCCTGAAGAGAAAAAACGAAATCTAACAATCGACTTAGGTTTTGCAGAAATGCAATTAGGCGAAAATAGGATTGGATTTATCGATGTGCCCGGGCATCAAGACTTTATCAAAAATATGGTTTCAGGTGTTTGTGCAGTTGACCTGATCCTAATGGTTGTATCTGCAGAAGATGGCTGGATGCCTCAAACTGAAGAACACTTGCAGATCATAAGTTATCTCGGCATAAAAAAAGGAATAGTCGTTTTAACTAAAACTGATTTGGTTAAAGAAATTAATTTAAAGATCAATTCCATAAGAAAGAAATTAGATGCCAGTGTTTTAGCCGATTCTGAAATTATCCCTTTTTCATCTAAAACAGGGGAAGGATTAACTGATCTAAAAAACAGTATCTTATCAGCATTAAAAATATTAACTAAACGTAAAGAAGGAGGCCCAACTCGACTTTTAGTTGATAGATCTTTTTCGCTTAAAGGAATGGGAACTGTTGTAACTGGCACTCTCACCGGAAACCCCCTTTTAATAAATGAAAGTATCGGCGTTTATCCTCCAGGTAAAAAATCTAGAATTAGAAGTTTACATAATCACAACCAGTCAAGTGACATGTTAACAACAGGATTAAGAGCAGCAGTAAACTTAACTGATATAGCGCAGTCCGAGATTAAAAGAGGATCAGTTCTTGCTAGCCCAGAGTATTTAATTCCCGTTTTAACTTTGGATATAATTTTAGAATGTTCTTCCCGTTTTGACTTAGATTCAAAGCCATTGAAAACCAACTCAATCGTGCGAATACACCATGGGACTGCAAATACTGAAGCCAGAATAATCTTATTAGACATAAAAAAAATCATACCAGGACAACGAGCTTTAGCTCAATTGCGACTCAGCAAAGCAGTCAGCATTTGGTTAGGAGATCGAATACTTATTAGAAATTGGCAGGGTAATAAAACATTAGCTGGCGGGCTTGTGCTAAATATTGGAAATGAAAAAAAACAAATCAATGAAACCACAAAAAAAACACTTAAAATTAGAACAAGATTTCCAGACTCAGCAATAATTTGGACTTATGCTCAGACCGAACTAGAGAAGATGGTAAAATTAGATCAATTAATTAGACCCTCTAGTTTTACACAGAAAGAACGTAGCCAAGCGATTTCTCATTTAGTCAAAAAAAATAAGATATACCTATTTGGTGATTGGGTTTTATCCAACAAGTTTTGGAATGCATCAGTTGAAAAGGTTTCCAGATCTGTAGACAAAATCCATGTTGATAATCCAGCTTCCTCCGGCATGCCAGAGGAACGTTTAACTGAATTACTCAATCATAAATTTGACTCTGAACAGCTTGAAGAATTGCTGCGCGAACTTTGCTTGAAGAATAACTTTATTCGTCATGGAGGATATATCGCGCGAAAAACACATGCTCGTGATCAATCAGATAATCTTTATGATGAAAAAGAACGAATACGCCTAGCCATGAAAGAGTCCGGGATTATAACTCAGGCGCAATTGACAGAATATGGTTTAAGTAAACAGGCACTCCGATTTTTAATTGAATCAGGAGACATATTATCCATCAGCGACGAGATCTATATGAGCGCCATGAAATATGGCAGCTGTAAACTAGCCACAAAGATGCATCTCAGAGCGCACGGTAAGGCGACAGTTAGTGAGCTTAAAAAAGTTATGAATACCTCACGAAAAATTGCTGTGCCTGTTTTAGAAAAAATGGATAGTGACGGAATAACATCTAGACAAGGAGACTACAGGGTTTTGTTTAAATAAATGGATCAACATCTACCTTCAAAACAGTAGGTTTATCACACCTAATCTATCACATAAGCTGGACCGACCAAACCAATCTAATCAATTATTAATTTTTCCTAGGATTAACGATTAAGAAGGTGAATTGACAACACAATTCGGGCCGCTATGCTCCTCCCTTTGTTATTGCGGGTGTAGTTCAACGGTAGAACGGAAGCCTTCCAAGCTTCATGTGAGGGTTCGATTCCCTTCACCCGCTCCACTTCTCTCAACTTCATACTGAACGGTTTAATGACCACTGGTATTCAGTTTTTTTACTTGGAAAATTTTAATGAAGGATCAACGCTCTTTTAAGCGCCTTAGTTATCGTGAAGTGCCTCTTGAGGTATTCGAAAAACTTGTGTGCGATAAAGACTAATAATGCCAGGACAAAGGCACCCCAACAAGAAGCAGTTAACGCTCTGGAGACACGAGAAAGACATGGACGTCCTTCGCGAAGTTGCAAAACAAAATGATATATCTATGTCAGAACTGATGGAGATTCTAATCGAGGACTTCCAAAAAAAGAAGAATGCTGATCAGGCAAAATACTTGAGAAATAATCG
>JASLKL010000088.1 GCA_030747605.1 Verrucomicrobiota bacterium
TGCTGCGCCCTTGCGAGCTCAGATCTGGCCGAGGGGGACTATCATCGATGGGCTCTATGTTGAGCTGCCAGGCGGCCGCTTCCGTGAGGTTATGTTCGTCACGCCAAGTAAATGCAAAATGTGATGGATCGGTTACTTTATGTTTAGGGCTTGAGAAGGTTTCGTTCCGAACTGTCATTGGAGCGGCTGCATCATCAATAGTCACTTGGGCTTGATTAAGTTTACGAGAAACGCGTCCACGAAATGATATTTTGCTGTCGCGAAGTACAGGCAAGAATCCGGCTTGAACTATCTCGTTTTGAGGCGGGTATTTGAGATAGTCTGGAAGCATAACTTCTACAAGTAACTCCCGCATTGCAGGCCGCTGAAGAGGCCGAATTTTTATGGCTTGTTTTGCGTCTCCGACTGTAACTGTGAGATCGCCGTTTTCAACTTGGCCGGGGACTGTAAATTTGATGTTTCCATCGTTGACTGAACTGGTTTGCGGCTTGTTGTTCCGGAATTGTGCAGAGGCAGTTTTTGGTTCCCAAAATGAACGATATTCTATTCCGCCGCTAACATCGAATGGTTCGCCTTTGGCTACGATTCGTTGGCTTGGAAATCCATCTAGTCCAACCAGTGTGTGTCGGGATATATTTGCGCCGGGGAGTCCCCAACGCCGTAGTGAGTTTAGCCCTGCCTCCGGAATTATTACCCATCCGGCAATAGCAAGAATAATGAATGATGTGGCAATGGCTGCCCTGCGGCGGGCAGAGCGAGGGTTGACCGTTTGCTTGAAGTCAAGTTTGAGAGCTTCCTCCGCAACCTGTCCGATTGCAGCGCGATAAAGAGCTGGCGAGAAAATGGCAGGCCGCTTTTCTTCGTTTGCTAACTCTACTATACCCAGCAGTCGATCCCCTAGTCGGCGGTAACGGCGCTGTACCAATCGGGCTATTGCTCGGGTGTCTCTCCGGTTGAAAACCCACCGATATAACCACCAAACTATGGCTCCTATTGTAATGGCTATCCCGCTAGATAAGAGACCAAGCCGAAGCCATCCAGGGCTGTCCCAAAGGCGATCTGAAAAGAACAAAATTAAATATGATCCAAACAACCCGGCGGCGGCAAGGCATATTGCCATGATGGTTTCTATCCGCCAAAGACGATGCTCTACCAAAATGAATTGCTGCCGCAAATCTTCTGGAAAATCCTCTTGTGATATTTTTTCTTTTGGATTCATTCTATCCCATATCTGCCGATAGAGCGGTCGGAAGTGTAGTCTCCGATCAGATGGACGCAAGCCGCTCTTGTTTATAACTTTCTTCCTCTGGATTAATCATGAATTGTTGATTTAAGCCATTGTCGCATTTTTTTACGAGTTGTGCTTGGCCGAAGAAGCCACGCGTCATTGTGATTTCGGAAGCCGGTTTCAGCAAAAGTGAACTGATTTGCTTTGGATGTTGATTTAAGCCATTCCTTTGTTGCCGCAAGATTCAGTTTAGATTCGGTAACTTCATGGCATATAAACTGAGGACGATTCCCCAATCGCTGAAGTCGTTCACGTGCTGCCTCGCGTTCGGAGTCTGCGTATGGCCAAGGCGCTACACCGTCGTAATGGCTGTAAGCGATGAAGGCCCGCCACAGTTTGGAAATCTGATCATTTTGTAATCCTAGGTAATTGCAAGCGATAGATCCTCGGGAAAAGCCGCATAGAATGACCTGTTTGGGATCCCCACCGTATTTCTTGCAAATCCAAGGTATAGCTTTAAGGCAGTAATCGATTGTAGGCTTGGAGGTTCGGTTTTTTCTGTTTCCCCACCAGGTTAATGATATGTCGTTTCCGATGTTGTTTAGATAAGGAAGACAAACCCAGATGAAACCTTGTCCAGCTGAAATGCCATACCCCATGTTACTTCCTTCAGGGCGTCCAGTGCTGATATCGTTGTAAGATCCAATATATTGATTGCCCGCATACTCGACTAATATTGGATAGCTTTTGCCTTGCTGCCAATCATTTGGCAAATAGACAACATGATACACGGCGGTATGCTCATAACCTGGGAGTATTTGCTTAATCCGTTTTCCAGCTTTTGCGGGGCCTGTTTCTAGTTTGGGAACAATAAGGTCTGGTTTGATGTCTCGAATATCTGGCGCCTCGGGCTTCGCTAAATTTAGAGAAATGAAAAAAATTAAAAGGCTTAATAGAGGTTTTATGCATTTCAATATCACGAGCACGGAAGGATGCCTTTACCAGAATTAGGATAAAAGGTGATTTTTAGAGCTAAAATACCGGTTGCAATCATATTTGGTTATGATAGTTTCCCGCGCCCGCTTCTCGGAAGAGGGGCCTATAACCATTTAATCTAAATAAATATGTCACAGCATCCCAGTCTCAAAACCGGAGGAGGCACCACGGCCAAGCGCACGGTTCTCAAGCGATTCGAGCGGGTAGAATTGTTGCGTAAGCGTGGTGAATTCAAAGAAGGGGGTCGTATTACCGGCCTGAAAAAGACAAAACCGGAGGAATAATCCACCGGTTCTTCTCCTTTATTAATTTCCAGACCACCGCCCTTGCTTTCTAGCGGTGATGATTCGTCTACAAAAATTCCTTTCAGAAGCCGGGATCGCTTCGCGCCGGCAAGGCGAGAAACTTATTGTTGCTGGAAAGATTACTGTCGATGGTCGAGTAGTTCGCTTGCTTGGCACAAAAGTTGATCCCACGAAGAATCAAGTAGCAATAAATGGGAAATTAATTAAGGCTAAGGCTAAGAGGTTTTTAGCTTTAAATAAACCTCCGAAAATACTTTGCACCCGTCAGGATACACATAAGAGGGCCACTGTATTTGATCTTTTGCCGAATGACTTTGGTCATTTATTTACCGTCGGTCGTCTTGATTCTGATAGTGAGGGCTTAATTTTATTAACTAACGACGGTGAGTTTTGTCAGGCTGTGGCTCACCCTCGGCATGGTATGCCTAAAACTTACCATGTTACTCTGGCTAAACGGGTTGATTCTGGCGCACTGGAAAGTTTGACAACTGGCTTGCATGACGATGGAGACTTACTCAAGGCCGAGCACGCTAAACTACTTTATGCCAACAATACTCGTAGCCAAGTCGAACTCGTATTAGAAGAAGGAAAGAATCGTGAGATTCGACGAATGTTCAAAGTTTTAGGCTATCGAGTTTTGCTCCTTCAACGGATTGCGGTTGGGCCAGTTAAGCTAGGAGAGCTTCCGCTAGGTAAATGGAGGGTTTTGAGCAGGGCAGAAATTACTTCATGTCTACGGCAGGCAGATAAATAGCTGTATCCCCTTCGCTGGAATTGACACGGATTGCGGGACGTTTCACACTCGGGTTCCAATGAAGTTGTATAGCCGGTTACTTTTAACTGTACTGATATGGTTGATAGCCAACTCAGATTTATCAGCAAAAAATATAGTTAGTGAAATTAGTCCTGCAAAAGCAGGGATAGTATCAGCCGATCGTGTAAACGTAAGAGCTCGCGCTAGCTTAATTGGAGAAAGGGTGACCCAGCTTCGGAAAGGTGACTCGGTGAAGGTTTTGGCGAAAGTAACGGTAGAATCTGCCAAGGAAGGGGAGCCTTCGGAGTGGCTGAAGATTGCTATGCCTGCCGGTGGTCAAACTTGGGTATATATGGCCTTTGTAAAAGATGGCAAGATCACGGCTAACAGACTCAATGTGCGAGCTGGGGGGAGTGAGCACTTCGGCATTGTGGGTCGCTTGGCTAAGGGCGATATTGTAAAGGAGAAGCGTTCTTCTGGTGATTGGATTGAGATTGAGCATCCAGATGGCGCACATGCCTTTGTATCGGCTAAGTATATTAAAATTGGCGCTGGCATAGAAAAGAAAGAAAGCCCAACCGAGACTAAGGGGAATATTACGGAAGATCTCCTCAGTAAGTCGGAGCAAGGTGAAGAAATCAAGGAATCGAGTGAGTCTTCGAAAGATTCAACGCTAATACAGCAAACTAGTCCGGATAATTCGCCTAAAATAAAAGAAGAAGGAGACAAAATTACTGATGATTCTGAAATTGCACAGGAGAAATTAGGAGATCAGGATAAGGTTTCTGATGTGGGAACGGATGGAAGTGGGCTGGAGAAAAACCCCGAGGAAGTGGATATGCCTGATTTGCCCGAGCCAGAATTAGTTTTGGTTGAAGAAGGGACAGATAACAATAAGAAGCCAGCAGGAAATCCTGAAGACGTAGAAGAAGCAAAACCGGAAAGTGCTACTGTTACTAAGAAAAAGGAACTTCCTGTCCCTCCTCCTAGAATTGTCACTCGCGAAGGGAAAATTAAGCGGCGGTTTTTTCGTAGTCCAAAAGCACCAAGTCGTTATGAGTTAGTGGATGAGAATGGCCGGACACTAAACTATCTTTTTTCATCAGAAGAAGGCCCCTTGAAAGCGGCCGGTGATGGCGACGAGCCGATTACCTTTGGGCGATTAATGAACATGCTGCGGAACCGTAAGGTTGTATTGACCGGAGTAGAGGCGGTAGACCCTCGATGGCCGGCGTTACCATTGCTTGATGTACGCACACTCAAGACTGTCCCCTAATGTCATTGGATAATCTTATTGATGGGCGTGCGATTGCTAAAGAGGTACACACTGAGACCAAATCGCGTGTGACGGCCTTAAAGGCTGCTGAGGTTGAGCCTAGTCTTATATTTATTCGTGTAGGAGAGGATCCTGCATCTAGAGTTTATGTGGGGATGAAAGAGCGCAGCGCGATGAAGCTAGGAATTCTATCGCAGACAATTGTCCTGCCAAGTGATACCCCTGAAGCTGAATTACTAGATTTAATTAGTCAGTTTAATGATGACGAGGGTGTTAATGGCATCCTTGTGCAGGCCCCGTTACCGTCGCATATCGACGAGACAAAAATATTCTCCATGGTGTCACCTGCAAAGGATGTTGATGGCTTTCATCCAATGAATGCAGGGAAGTTGATGCTGGGAGAGAAAGGTGGATTTGTGCCATGTACTCCAGGAGGGGTTCATGAATTACTGATTCGCTCTGGGGTTGTTATTCCTAGATCTGAAGTAGTTATACTTGGCAGAGGCAATATTGTTGGTAAGCCGATGGCTGCGATTCTTTGCCAAAAGGAAGCCAATGCAAATGCCACCGTGACGATCTGTCACTCTCGTACACGTGATGTAGTGAATCATTGTCGATCAGCAGATATTATCATTGCTGCAATGGGTGTCCCTGAGTTCTTAAAAGAAGATATGGTTAGGCCGGGTGCCACTATTATTGATGTAGGAGTGAATCGCGTGGAAGATCCTTCACAGGAAAAAGGATATCGACTTGTAGGCGATGTCGACTTTAAGGCGGTGCAGCCAATTGCTGGTAAAATCACACCTAATCCTGGCGGGGTAGGGCCAATGACTATAGCTATGCTCATGCGGAATACAGTTCTTGCGGCTGAACAACAAACCGCCAAGGGCAAACAATTAATTTAAATGCAAGCATCTCGAATTCTTCCCGATTTACAATGTTCTGTGCTGTGCGAAGACGTGCGGCAGGAGATTACAGGTAATTTTATTGCGCTAGGTATAATTGGTGCAATCCGAGTGCCTAAGGTTCCAATTGTTGCTGGCAAGCTATGCGTCTTTACGCGTTGGGTTGCTGGGTTTGGAGAGTTTCACGAAAATATTCAACTTATTGGCCCTGATCAGGAAACAGTGCTTCGTAAGTGCGAAACCAAGTTCGCTCTTCGAGACCCGTCACATTGTGCGACCAATGTAGCTATCTTTGCAGGAACCAAATTTGAAGTTTCTGGTACTTATACTATCGAAGTAGTCGTGGATGATGTAATGAAACTCCGTTATCCTATTCCCGTTGCTGTTGTGGAGCCCCCTCCGGGAGCTAGTTCAAAGAGTTCGGCGCCAGAGGAGGACCCTGAAGCTCCAAAAGAAAATATATAAATTTATCTTTTTTTGGAGGAGCGCTTAAAGGATTAGGCAACAATTTCTTGTATCAAATTTCCGTGTACATCTGTTAGGCGGTAATCACGGCCACCATGGTTAAATGTAAGTCGCTCATGGTCCAGGCCAAGTAAATGGAGAATTGTTGCTTGGAGATCATGGATGTGGACAGGGTTCTCGGCAATGTGAAAGCCTAGCTCGTCGGTAGAACCTAAAGTAGTTCCTCCTTTTATGCCTCCTCCTGCGAGCCATAGACTGAAAGCTTGAGGGTGATGATCTCTGCCCTGAGATCTGTTGAGAGTGGGATTGCTTTCAACCATTGGCGTTCTGCCAAATTCCCCTCCCCAAATCACAAGAGTATCATCGAGCAATCCGCGTTGTTTAAGATCTAGGATAAGGGCGGCACTTGCTTTGTCAGTAGAGCGAGTATTATTTGTGACGTTACCGGCGACATTAGAGTGTGCGTCCCATCCAGAGTGATAAATATTAACGCAACGCACCCCTCTTTCAATCATGCGACGAGCAAGTAGGCATGCTCTTGCGAAAGAAGGCTTGATGGGATCGGCCCCATAGAGATTAAGTGTTTCTTGGCTTTCGCTTTTCAGATCCATTAATTCAGGTGCGCTTGCTTGGAGTCTGAAAGCCATTTCGTAGCTTTCTATACGTGTAGTTATATCAGGATTATTTTCCACAGCTAACCTTTGGCTATTGAGTGTGCGAATTAAGTCCAGAGAATCTCTTTGTAGTGTTCTATCTGCGCCAGCGGGCGGGCTGACATTTAAAATCGGATCCTCCGAGTTTCTGAAGCGCACCCCGGCATGTTTTCCCGGCATGAATCCAGCTGACCATAGTGCTGAACCTCCACTAATTCCACCCCCTGTAGAAAGAACAACAAAAGCTGGAAGGTTGTCCGCTTCAACACCAAGGCCGTAGCTGAGCCAAGAGCCTAGGCATGGTCTTCCAGGCTGGGCGAAGCCTGTGTTAAAAAAAATTTGGCCTGGAGCATGGTTGAATTGATTCGTATACATAGAGCGAATGATTGCGATTTCGTCCGCTATTTTAGCTAAATGAGGTAGTTTATTTGATAGCTCTGCACCACATTGACCATGACGTGCGAATGGAAAGCGGGGGCCGAGAACCGCTGCATTTTGCTGGATAAAAGCATAGCGCTGATCGCCAATCACTGACGGGGGCAAAGGCTTTCCTTCAAGTTTTTTTAGATTTGGTTTATTATCAAATAACTCTAACTGGCTTGGGGCTCCAGCTTGAAAAAGATGAATCACTCTTTTTGCTTTTGGTGCGAAATGTGTTCTAGTTTGAGCTCGGCCTAGTGTGTTGGTTAATAATCCGGCCAAAGCAATTTTGCCAACTCCATACCCGCACTCTTGAAAAAAGTGGCGGCGTGTTATCGATTTAAAATCAGTTGCGAGTGATGAATTCATGAGTGTTTAGTAGCACCCGGGCAAGGGCTGTCCAAGTAGCCTGTTTTTTAGCGTCTCTCTTTGAGGAGCCGGCAAATACAGAAGCGTCAAGTTCGCCAGAACTGAAGCGGGAATATGTTTTTTTGTAAAAACTGAGCATTGCTTTTTGCTCTATATCGCTTGGGAGGCGGGTAAGGCATCGCTGAAAGAGAGCATTTATTACAATTGTATTTTCATCAGGTTGCTGTGAGGCCCAGTCCCCAAGTGTGCGACTAGCTTCTATGAAGAACCGGTCGTTTAACAGTGTAAGTGCCTGAAGCGGAGTATTGGAAATCTCTCTACGAGCAATGCAGGTCTCGTGGCTTGGAGCATCAAAAGTATCGTGCATTGCGTAAGGCATGGAACGTTTTCGGTATGTGTATAGGCTGCGCCGATATTGATCTGCTCCTGAGCTGGTTTTCCAGCCGCCACCGCCGTAGATGCCCTCGCCGATACTTTTATTTTGCGCAGGGAATACACTTTGGCCTCCGATTTTTTGATGAAGCAGATTACTTACTTTTAGTGTCGAATCGCGAATTTGTTCAGCGCTCAATCGATAACCTATTTGTGAGCTCTGCCGATAGGTGGAGCTCGTAACGATAAGGCGCAGAATTTTTTTCTGAGACCAGCCTTGGCGGATAAATTCAATTGCGAGCCAGTCCAGTAATTCTGGATGTGTCGGAGAGGCCCCGGTATAGCCGAAGTCATCTGTGGTCCGCACGATTCCTTCGCCGAATAATGCAGACCAAAGTCTGTTTACTACAACTCGCGAGGTAAGGGGGTTCTTTGGGTCTACTAGCCAATAAGCAAAACCAAGCCGGTTGCGCGGCATGTTTTTGCCCAGCGGAGGTAGAAAAGGTAACACTTTAGGTTGTACTGTTTCGCGCGGAGATAGGAATTCGCCGCGATCATGGCGATGCGTTAGGCGTAAATGGGAGACAGGCCTTTCTTGCATTACAAGAGTAGTAGGAGGGGTAGGTAATTTTTTATATGATTTATCGATTTTCTCTCGGGCCTCGGCAGTATCTTTGGAGGTATTAATATAATATAGCCGGAGCTTATTACGGTCTGCCTGATTGAGCATCTCATCTCTTTTGGCAAGAAGTGTTTCAATATCGCCCGGCAATTCTTTTGCTTTTAGCGGAGTTTTTTGGGTTGTAACTGATAAGCGGAATCTACCAAGACTTGCCGAGTAATGACGGCTGAAATCAAGTCGAAGCTTAAGGGATGTTGTGGTTAGAGGTTTAGATAATTGCCAGACGGCCTGACTATGCTGGCCTTCGTGCCCGCTGGCCGACCAACCAGTTTGCAAATCTCCATCTACAGCCGCCATCGCACTTGGCTTGCCACTTCCTATCCATTGCTTTGCATAATTTTCTGAGCCAGAAATAATTTCCAATGACTCTCCCTCTGAGCTAAGAGCGATTTCGCTCAAGAAGAAATCGCCTTTTGGGCCCTCATAATAAGCACGCCCGGGGCCGCCTTTTGGAAGTCGTTCATCTGGGAGGGCCTCAAGACGCAGGGAGGTGATGTTTTCGGGCAGTTCGGCAAACTCAAATTCGTAAGTGTCGTGTTTACTAGTATCACCGTTGGCGAAAATAGATTGATCTTCGAGCAGCTCCAGCCAGCCGATGCTCGCCTTCATTTTCGTAGGGATTATGGCGTGCCATGAAGTTGCTTTAGTTTTCTTGGCCTTGAGCCAGATCTCGTATTTGGCTTGATCTATGGGCAGACTTGAAAGTTGTTTAAAGATTTGTTTTTCCGCTGATTGCTTTTGTTTTTTTTGTTCTGGAGTAAATAGTGATAACTCTGGCTCAGTGCTGTTATTGAGAAACGCCATCATTTCGTAATATGCGCGATGTGGCACAGGGTCAAATTTGTGAGTGTGACATTGAGCGCATCCAAGCGTTAGGCCAAGCCAAGTGGTAGCGGTCGTGTTCACCCGATCAACCATTGCATAAAAACGAAACTCTAGAGGGTCGATGCCCCCTTCTTCATTGACCATCGTATTCCGGTGAAACCCAGTGGCGATACGTTGGCTTTGTGTGGCTTCAGGTAACATGTCGCCAGCGATTTGCTCGATGGTAAATTGGTCAAATGGAAGGTCATCGTTAATAGCATTGATTACCCAGTTGCGCCATGGCCATATCGAACGTGGGCGATCCTTCTCATAACCGTTAGTGTCCGCATAGCGGGCTAAGTCCAGCCAAGGCAATGCCCAATGTTCACCATATTCTGGTCGATCCAGCAATCGATCTACCAGGCGTTCATAGGCATTAGGCTGTGGATCTTCCACGAACTCA
>JASLKL010000089.1 GCA_030747605.1 Verrucomicrobiota bacterium
AGCAACACCAAGTAACGGATTGATTGGTTGCTATAGTGCTGATAATACAATGATTTTCGCCACAGCCTTCGAGCCTTATCAGGAACTTTTTCAAGGAGTGATTCGTTGTCTACATAGTGATTTTCGGCTGGGAGGATTAAAATCAAAAGAGAAACGTAATATTCGTGGAAAAATCTACATCGTAAAAAATGACGAAAAAGAACTTCTAAATAGATATCGAAAAGATTTCCCAAAACACAATCAATTACACCGCAATAACCAAGAAAATTAATTGTAAAATTCGAATTGGCACAGTCTCTTGACTTGGTATTATTACAAAGCGATAGTCACTTCTTTAAATGTCAGAAATTTACGCAAGAAAATCGCAATTAACTACTAAAGAAGATCACGATTTAGATATCGAAATCAGCTTCCTTCAAGGACTCGTTGATCGCGACTCCGAATATGTCGAAGCATTACAGTTGCTCGGTGACGATTACACCAAACGAGGAAAATTTCATGATGGATTAAAAATTGATGAACATTTGGCAAAGCTACTTCCAGAGGACTCCATGGTTTTTTATAATCTCGCCTGTAGTTATTCACTGACCAACTGCATTAACGAATCAATCAAAGCACTAAACAAAGCTGTAATACTTGGTTACAATGATTCTAAATGGATGGATACAGATACGGATCTGGATAATGTCCGAACCGATACACGATACCAGTCAATTCGCCAAAAATTGACCAACTCTCAAATTATCTAAACTAATTAATCGAGGTGAAAGTCACCCATAATGGAAAGTCTAAACACTACAGAACAGTGTGGTTTGACAAGACTAATAACCAAGTTCAGCTCATTGAACAAAGACTTCTACCTCATCAATTCAAAATAGTTTCCACAAAGAACTATGTAGAAACATCCCAAGCCATCAAAGACATGGTTGTGCGTGGTGCTGGAGCTATTGGAGCCACAGCTGCTTATGGCCTAGCCCAAGGCGCGCAAATATTTCAAGGTAATGGGATTAAAACATTCGAAAAGCATATCACCAAAGTTTATCGAACTCTGGCCAGCGCCCGCCCTACTGCTATTGATCCAATTAATGCCATGCGATCAATGGTAACCAAAATGGCTGGGCAAACCGTCGCAACCCGAAAATCTCAGGCCCTAGCTTTAGCAGAACAGTTCGCTGACGATGATGTCGCATATTGTCAGGGAATTGGCCGCATCGGTGAAAAATTGATCCAAAACGGGACTCGCGTACTTACTCATTGTAATGCCGGCTGGCTAGCATTTGTCGATTATGGATCAGCCACTGCACCCATGTATTCTGCTCAAGCAAGAAACAAAAAATTCCATGTATTTTGTGACGAAACAAGACCTCGATCCCAAGGAGCTGCCTTAACTGCTTGGGAGCTCGCCCAAGAAGGCATTTCACACGACATTATCGCGGATAATGCTAGCGGACACCTAATGCAACGAGGCGAGATTGATCTGGTTATCGTCGGCAGCGATCGCACGCTGGGAAGAACTGGTGAGGTAACTAACAAGATTGGAACCTACACCAAAGCTGTATTGGCTAAACGGCACAACATTCCATTTTATGTGACAATCCCACTCTCAACAATTGATTGGAAACTGAAGTCAGGACTAGAAATTCCGATTGAAGAACGATCATCTGAAGAAGTACTCCGTGCTTGGGGAGTAACGGATAGCGGACGACGGCAATCCGTATCCATAGCCAATCCTTCAAGTACGGCTCGGAATCCCTCGTTCGATGTGACTCCACCAGAACTTATCACCGGAATTATAACACCAGTCGGCATTTTTAACCCCAACCAACTGTGGAAAAATAGAGCTAAGCTGGGTTACAACAATAAAAAATAAAATCTACTCTAAGATTGCTAAGCGACAGAAAAAACGAACGATAATTAATCATTTTCCCGATCTGCTTCAATCGCTTTTGCTAAACGCTGAATCTCACCACCCAATCTGAATCGAGACATTTTTGCATTTAATTTTTCACTTAACGAAGCACATAACTCTAAAAAATAATCTGTACCTGGCTCGTCCTGCAAATCATACCCAGAGAAATCACTGAAACATTTTTCCCGTAATTTTGTGAGCTTATTCTCTAAGTCTTGAAGTTTGGGTAAGTCATCAATACTTCCTCCTACCTCCAAGTGCATTTGTTGGCGTTCTATTTCAAGCACTTGGCGAACATATTGATCAATTTTGTGGTCCTTAAGTCGATCCTGCCTTTTCTGGAACCACTTATATCCAAAAAATAAAGCAACGCAAACCGATACAATAAACGACCTTAGATTTTCCCACATTTCAACAATATCCGGCCTAAAAAACGACCTAGTTTCCGGCTCATAAACCCTTCTAGCACCTTCGTGAATTGGGAAGAATGGCTTTGATTTGGCGAATGTTTTTCCCATATTGAATAATTCTTGAAGTTTATTCTCCTTTAGAAAAGTAGTCTTTAACACTTCTTCTGCAACTCGTTCAACTACACCGCTTTCCATATCTGCACGCGTTACCAAATGGGCTCCTGTAGCCACAGTTCTAATCACGCTATTGGGCATAGGGTTTCCTTCGAACTGATAAACCCCACGCGGAACCTGATATGGTGTCAACTGAAGTTGCATAGCAGCTAGCGCTTCATGGTTCGGAATACTAAGAAAATGAATTTTTTTTAACTTTGCTAAATTATTAAAAACACTCGCCTGCATACCTGCAGTAATAAAAGCTGCATCCAACTGGTCTTCCTCAAAAGCCGTTACCATTTTTGGATAAGTAAGGTTTGAATGCAGTTCACTTTTCTCTATCTCAAGCAATTCAAGCAAAAGACGAGACATCGGATAATCACCGGATAGTCTATTACCAAGATTGATACGTTTTCCATTCAAATCTTTCAGCGTTTGAATCCCACTATCTTTCCGCACAGCAATATGTAGTGGTTGTGAATATAGATTTACGACAAATGAAACACGATCAAGCAACTGAATATCTATTTTTTTTGAGCTCTCCTTAAGCAAATTAGGTTCATAACGTACTAATTCCTCATACGCACCGGGCTGAACCAAGGCAAAGTCAACTTCACCTTTGGCAATTAGCTTAAGATTTTCCAGAGTACCGTCGGTAGACTTAACCTCTACTTTTCTGCCCGATCGCTCCATAGCACTCTTCAGACTTAAAGCAATAGGATGATACAATCCTCCATCAGAACCACCGGCAATAATAATCGTACGATTCATGTCAGCCAAACTTAAGATCAGCTGGGACAACGGAAAGCAAACTAACAGTCCTACCAAAAATATGGTTATCCATTTACGATTCATGAATAAAAACTATATAAAGAGATCTTATAGCCTAAATTTAAAGCGAACAAGGAAAGGCTTCGTAAAAATAATCCAACATGCCATAGACCAATCAGGAGGAAATGTCTCCGCAGCCGCCCGACTCCTCGATGTCCCCCGAGATTACATTCGTTACCGACAGAAAAAATCAGGTAAATAGTCAAATATCAAGCTTACGTAAGGCATATTTACCTAATAGATCGGTTTCAAGATTAAGCATATCACCTACTTTACGAGTACGAAGATTAGTAACCTGACGTGTGTGAGGTATGATCCATACGGAAAAACCGCGCTTACGGAGAATGGCCACAGTAAGACTTATCCCATCAACTGCAATCGAACCCTTTGGAACAAAGCCTGTCATCAGGCTTCTCGGGACATCAACATCAAGCAACCAATCTTTTCCTTGCTTCTCCCACTTACGAATTTTGCCAACAGCATCGATATGCCCGGTAACAAAGTGCCCCCCCATCCGCTGACCAAACACCAATGCACGCTCAAGATTAACGAATGATCCTCGTTTCAGAGATTTCAGATTAGTCACATCCCACGTTTCACGCAGCAGATTGAACTCAAGCCCCTTATTCCCTCGCTTGGAGACCTTCGTCGTAGTCAGGCAACACCCATTCACAGCAATGCTATCACCAACATTCGTGCCAGCGAGGCACAAATCTGAAGACACCGTAATAATCACAGAGTCTCTACTGTGATCTATCTCAGTGATTCTACCTGTTTCCTCAACCAATCCGGTAAACATGTCTGTTATGCGCGGGTAACGCGTGCTGTAAGCATCAGGTCGGGACCAAGATTTCTCCAGCGGATTTTTTCTAAAAATAAACCAGGCTTCAATGGCAATCCTTCACCAGCCACGCCAGTTCTTGCTTCACGTCCTCCCAAAATTTTCGGAGCATAAAAAAAAGTAATTCGGTTAACATAGCCAGACTCAATAAACGCTGCATTGGTCTCCCCTCCTCCTTCGACCAGCAGATTTGTAACATGTTGTTTTCCTAGTTTTTTAAGCAGATACTTTAAATCGAACTTACGTTTTTTCAGAGGGCAGATCATCACTATGCATTTCTCTTTGAGCTTAGCCAGGCGGTTAGCCGGAGCATTTTTTGAAACAATGATAGTAGTTTTTGATGCTCCATCATCATTGAGAATTTTTGCATCAAGTGGTGTGCGCGCACGAGGATCTAGCACAACCCTTTTCAGATCAGGCCCACGCCATTCTGGCTTAGGCCGACGAATATCACGCAGCGTCAATGCAGGGTCGTCAGCCAAAATAGTTTTAACACCAACTAGAATAGCATCAGCCTCATGCCGGAGTTTCATCCCTTCACGTCGAGCCAAAGAACCGGTAATCCATTTAGATTCCCCACTAACACTAGCAATCTTACCATCAAGTGTCATTGCTGCTTTAACGGTAACAAAAGGCAAACCGGTTATTATCCAGTGATTAAAAGCAACATTTAATTCTGCCGATAGATCAGACAGCAAACCGTGCTTAACCTCTACTCCTTTACTTTTAAGGAGCCGCAAGGCTCTACCAGAATGCTTAGGATTCGGATCAGTGGTTGAAAATACAACCCTACTAATCTCAGCATCAAGAATTGCCTTAGTACATGGAGGTGTCCGGCCAGCCGTAGAACATGGCTCTAAAGTTACATACATCGTAGAATTACGAGTTGAGTGGCCCAACCGATGTGCATTAGAAATAGCATTGATCTCAGCATGCTCCAACCCAGCACACCTATGCCAGCCACGACCAATTATATTCCCGCCGCTAACCAACACGGCACCAACCATAGGATTAGGAGATGTTTCGCCTTTTGAGCGTTTTGCTAATCGCAAAGCTTCACGCATTATATATTCGTCAGAATTCAACGGTAAAATTAACGAACCTCATTGTTAGTATTAAGGAGATCATTAAGCGCCCTATTTGCAACCCGAACTATATATTTGTTCGGCTGATCATTGAGCGCCTTTTTCAATTCTGGAATTAAGGGTCGGCCCTGCGTTTCCATTTCATCAAGTACAATGGCCGCCTGAAGCCTTGCCCACTGATTTGTTCCAGCGAGCGCTTTTTTCAAGACAGGGAAAGATTCTTCGGGCTTACCCATCCGCGCCATAGCTCGACCTGCAGCTATTCGAACACTGGCAGAGGAATCACTCAGTAATTTCCGTGTCACAAACAAAGCATTAACCGAATCTCTTGGAGCAATGTTGCCAATCCCTATAACCCCCCAGTAACGCACTGCAGCATCGGTATCGTTTATTGCTCTTAGCAGCATAGGTAACGAATTCTTACCAGATGAGGCGAGTGCTGCGGTTTCTCCAAGTCGCATCATAATAGATGAACTATCTTTTTGTCGAAGAATCTCATATCGAGAACCATATAATGCTTCACGTTCAATTATTTCCGCCTCAGGCAATAGTCCAATATCTCGTGTTTCTCGAACCCATGAGTAATGAGCTCTACGCATTTTTTTTAGTTGTTCAATATAATCAGGATTATCAGAAAGGTTGCGTATTTCATGAGGATCATTCTGAAGATCGTACAACTCCTCAATAGGTTTTTTTTTGGCAGAAAACAGCCTGGCTGCAGATAGCAAACTACCGCTTTTTTCGAGACGTCGAATCTCTTTCATCGTCGCCCCTTTTTCCGGCGTATTCATATACTGATAATAAGGCTTAAGTGGTTCATAATTACGAATGTAACGAAAACGCTTGCCACGCACCATACGAATGATGTCATAACGTTCATCCATCCTATCACGAGCCCCATATACATATTCCCGATGAGCTTTGAGCTGATTGCCAAGAAAAGCACGCCCCTGCATATAATCCGGAACAGCAAGCCCCGCCAGTTTTAGTACGGTTGGAGCAAAATCAATAGAACTTATAAGTTGCTGATCAAATGTCCCTGGCAATCCCTGGGAAGAGGCACGAAAAATTTCCGGAATACGCACGATAAGCGGAATTCGAGTCCCAGAATCATAAAGCCAACGCTTAGCTCTAGGTAACCCTACACCATGGTCGCTCCAGAAAAAAACAATCGTATTATCAGCCTCGCCAGAAGCTCTAAGTGCACGCAGGTGGGCACCAACCCATTTATCCATAGCAGTGATTAATTCATAATTACGCTTCCAGTCTTCACGAACAATCGGTGTATCGGGATAATACGGTGGTAACTCAAGCTTAACTGGATCTTGTCGTTGTAACGGCTTCAAATTTTTCGTCACCGACCTATACTTCCGCTCGCCAGCGATACCACTCTCATGACAACCAGTGAAATTGAATACGGCAAAAAAAGGCTGATCTGAACTTCGGTTTTTCCAGTGAGCATTACTACTAGAAGCGTCCCATGTCTGCTTCGGTACAGAAAATTGATAGTCAGTCTTTGAGTTATTTGTGCAATAGTAACCTGCCTCGCGAAGATAAATTGGAAATGGCTTCACAAACTCTGGCAACTTAGCATTACAGCGCATGTGATGCGTTCCAATCGTAGTCTGATACATTCCAGTAATAATACCTGAACGGCATGGCGCACAAACTCCGGCCGTTGTAAATGCATGTGTGTAGAGCACTCCTTGTTTAGCCAAACGATCGAGATTAGGAGTGATTGCCTTACTATCACCGTAGCATCCAATATGCGGACTAATGTCCTCAGCAGATAGCCAAAGAATATTCGGCCGCTTAGCTAATCCGTTTGTCACTTGACCAAACATGGCCAAGAATAAAATGACAAAAACAATACGAATCATCATACCAAAAGCCTACCGCCTCACCTCTAATATCGCACTCAGAAAACGATCTTATAGTTAAATAGAAAATAAATCATGGATACAAAAGGGATTGCCCCCATGTTCCATCAGCTTGAGCTTTATAAACCAAACGCTCGTGAAGACGCGCGGGAGCATTGAGCCAAAATTCTACTTCATTTGGGATAAGTACCCAACCAGACCAATGAGGAGGCCTAGGCACAGTGCTTCCTTCAGGGTATTTGGTTCGAAAATTAGATAACCGTTCATCAAACTCGCTACGCTGCTCCATAGTCGAAGATTGAAGTGAAGCCCAAGCCCCAATCTGACTGTCATAATCTCGGGTTTCAAAATAAGCATCGGCCTCCTTCTCGGCAATCTGAGAAACACTACCAGAGATACGAATCTGCCGTTGCAAACTTTTCCAATGAAAACAAATGGATGCTCTTTGATTAGCCTGAAGATCATCCGCCTTGCGACTATTCATATTGGTATAGAAGACAAAGCCATTTTCCTTCATCCCCTTTAATAACAACATACGCACACTTGGCTGACCTGTGACATCTACCGTAGCAAGTGCAAAAGCAGTAGGATTATTAATCTCGGTTATCTTAGCCTCTGCAAGCCATGCTTTAAATAAAGGTATCGGAGTATCTTCATTTCCGAACTCCTCGCTCAATCCGTATAAGTTGAGGGTATTTACCATAGATCAAACACTCCAATCAGCAAGCAGGTCGTGCATTGATTGCAAGTCATCATCTTGTAAAGCCATTTTACGAATTGTTTTATAATCGGAGCGTTGTGCAGCGATGTCTAGCCAGCGCCAAGCTTCCTCAATAATGTTCATACAAGAGCAGTAACAAGCAAGATTATAGGGAATTAGAGAATCCTTTGGGAAACGATCAACGGCACGACGAAGTGTCCTATAAGCCATTCGAATACCAAACCCATTAGCACGACGAAGAGAATAGGCCCAATTAATCCAATTGGTTACATTGTCCGGTTGCTCAGAAACTTGATCACGCGCCAGTTTTTCAGCCTCAATCCAGTTTTCCTCTCTCGCCAAAATACTCCAATGGACCCCACAAACTTCAGGCAATTTAGCGAGCTCTGGCGTTAACGACTGTAACTCTTTACGGGCTTCAGAAGGCATTCCAAGCTCAAGCCAACCCATCGCCGATCGCAGGCAAAACACATCATGTGTCCCAATTCCTGCTTTCGGCTCAGGTAAATACGGACTGAATTCTTCTTCGAGCTTCACCGTTTATTTTTCAATCGCTTTTCCGGCGACCTTCCATCCGTTAAAACCAGGGGCAAGATCAACTGTATATTTGAAACCCATATCACTCATTTTTTTACAGGCACGCGCACTTCTAACCCCACCCGCACAGTATACGAGATAGATCTTATCCTTGTCTAATTTAGCAACCTCTTTAGCAAAGTCGGGTGAAAACCAATCTATCCATTTAGTGCCAGGTATATGGCTCGCCGTAAATTCTGATGTTGTACGAACATCTAGCAACTGCATTTTTTCTTCCTTCCACATTTTTTCAAATAATCCTACACCAATACGAAATGGCTCGCCTGATTCAATTCCATACTTGCCAGCAATGGCTGCTGACGTAACAACAGACTTACTTGAATCTTTCAAAGACCACTCAATAGCGTTGTTAATTAAATTAATGAAATTGGGATTCTCGAAATCCTTCTGATGACCAAGAGAAGTGTAAAAAGCGCGATTACCTTTATAAGTGTGAATCCATGCCACTGGCTCTGCCGAGTACCCTTTAACCTTCCCGGTCATAAGAGCTGTCGCCTGCTTAGCCAGTGGCGTGTTCTTGTACAAGGATCCACCCATTATAAATCCACTTTTCACTCCATTTAAGATGGGATGACTCTTCATATCGGAAATAATTGATGTTTTTCCAATCAATTCATTCTTGTAATGCCCCTGATAATTCCCACCTAATACAATCTTATCAAAAGCTAGCCAATTTTGTATGGCATGACTCGCCGTACGCAGACCTATTACTGGCCTTCCACTTTCTATATATCGTTTAACCTGGCCCAACTGATCTGCAGGAAGTGTCATCCGTCGCATATAAAAAACAACTAAATCAGCTTGGTTTAGAACGTCTAGATTAAGAAACTTATCTTTATCAATACGCGTAAGCGTTGTGCATTGATATCCAAATCTCTTTTTTAAACTATCCGCATAAACCGGCAGAGTCATTTCAGATCCGTAAAGTGACTCTCCGGTAAGAAAAACGATATGATGCTTGGCCGGAGCAGCCGACAACTTGACTGCCCAGAACAAACCAACAACTAAAATGAAACGGATTAATGATTTCATGGCCTGAAAAATAAACTTCGGGGGGGGTAAAGATTCCCCATGTCAGGCAAGCTGTCCAGCCTCATCGCCAAATACGGTGAACAACTTGTCGATAAAAACGTACTAAGAGGTATTGACACACTAGATGTAGTATACTTTCCTTCGTTGGCTACATTTTATTGTATAAGGCCAGCATTATGCGTT
>JASLKL010000008.1:0-31615 GCA_030747605.1 Verrucomicrobiota bacterium
TCCAAAAAAGGCCTTCTAATGAAACCAGAAGGTATAGCCAGCATGGAGTATCATGGCGATGATTGGAGGTTTTACGAACATCTTTATCGCCCGGACAGCAAACCTTCAACCGCTCAATCTAAACGTGTAATTGAATTCGCCCATATCGTTAACTTAAGCAACAAAAAACAGTTTCATGATTCGATTGCTTCGTATCTCGATATCGATGGTTTTCTTCGATTCATTGCAGTAAACGCTCTAATCGTAAATCTCGATACTATGCTGGCAATGCCGCAGAACTACTATCTTCATCTTGGAAAAGACACTAATAAGTTCGTTTTCTTTCCTTGGGATCTAGATATTTCATTTGCAGGATGGCCACTTGGCGGAAAGCCTGATGATCAGATGAAACTGAGCCTTGTACACCCTCACTCCTCGGACGAACACAAGCTCATCGATAGACTATTATCGATAGAATCTATTAAATTAAGATATGATAAGATAATCAACCAGCTGGTTGATAGCATTTTTTCAAAAGAGGAATTAATTAAAAAATTCGAAAAATTGGAGAGGACTGTTCTAGCAGCACGCCAGAGGGATTCTGCTGCTATAGAAGCAAGAAATGAGCGTGGTTACCCTGCCCCGTTCGGCTACAAGCCACCCGGCATAAGAGAGTTTATAAACAAAAGGTCGTCATCGATTGAGCGTCAGTTAAAAGGAGTTGAAAATGCATATATATTTAAACATGGTCGACCAGGTGGGAGGTTGGGCCATTTGGCGCAAGGCGGATTTGGCAGAGGTAGACTCGCAATGCATATGCTGATTCAAGGAGATATCAATGAAGATAAATGGTTATCTGAAAAAGAACTTCTATCAATGCTAAGCGGATGGTTTGACTCAATGGATAGTGAAAAAACAGGAAAGCTAAACAAGGATGCCTTTACTAAAGGCTTGCCTGAAGCTTTTTTCCCAAGTGGAAGAAAACCACTTGGAAAACTTCCGGAACCATACGTTGCAGACGGCTTGTTCTTACTTGCAGATTCAGACGAAGACGGGATGGCCACAAAGCAGAGCCTGATCTCATCATTTGGAGAATTACTTGAGAATATGGCACCAGACAAAGACAGTAAACTCAATCAGCAATCGTTAATGATCGGTCTACGATCACTAATTCGCCAATCCCAAAACGACAGTAAAAAGAGATAAAATCAAAGCTGTTAAATTTTCAGCATCACGGATCTGTAACGAGAAGATGCCAGTAAGACAACAGAAGAGTAATGAAAACGAATAAAAGCCTTGCCTTCACCTTAATTGAGCTACTTGTAGTTATAGCTATAATAGCAATTTTGGCTTCATTGCTTTTACCTGCTTTATCTATCGCAAAGAAAAAGGCGTGGATAACGAGTTGTATGAATAATCTGAAACAAATGGGGCTTGGCTCTCAAATGTATGCTGACGACGATAGCTTTGGTCGCTTAACAGGATGTGAAAGCCCAGGGGATGATAATTTAAACTGGCTATTTCCAGAGTATATTAACAATAAAGATTTATTTATTTGCCCATCAACTCAAAACTTTATTCGCACTGAAGATGACAAAGATTTTTTGCCTCGAGCGAATTCTAGGTATTTAGGAAAACGAGAAGTTAAAGATTTAATTAAAATGGCACCAACAAAAGGACATGTTCCAGGACATAGCTATGAACCATGGGGCTTTATGGGTGCGGATAATTCTGTAACTACGACAATTCGCTCTTGGAATGGGAGAACATGGAGAGCTCCTACGGTGCTTAAAACTATTAACTCGATTGAATCATATGTTTACAAAACATCTTCTTACGGCAAAAAGGGAACCAAAGCTAATAGTAGTATCGTGTGGCTTATTCGGCAGGCAGATTATAACGGAAATGGCTCAATAAATAATTTCCCAGACGTGACTGACCCTCATGGGCCTGAGGGTGAGCCCATATTATTTGCAGATGGTCATGCTGAATTTGTTAAAGCAGCAAATTATATCCGTGGCAGAGATTTTTCCCAAGATTGGAATCACGGCCAATAGATAATGAAGCGTTTCCTGCTAACAATAATTACGACTGCACTTTTATTGGGGTCTAACACATCCCAACTCATAGCGGACGAGTCTTTGAAATACTGGCCGCAATGGCGAGGGCCGACTTGGAACGGTGTAGCTCCAAAAGCTAACCCTCCCTCTACTTGGAGTGAGACGAAAAATATGCTTTGGAAGACTCATATCGATGGCAACGGAAAGGGAACTCCGATCATTTGGGGTGATCGTATTTTTCTCCTTACAGCGATCGCTATCGACAGAGAGATGGCAGTTCCAGATGTTATTCCCGATGGAACACCCAATATAAATTTGCATCCGCAAGTGATCCGTTCTTGGAAGCCGCAGAGGTTTGCGATTATTTGCATCGATCGAATGACCGGCAAGTTGATATGGCAAAAAACCGCCCGTGTGGCAATGCCTCATCAAGGTCATCACCACAAAGGCGGGTTTTCATCGACATCACCGGTAACAGACGGCAATCATATTTATGCCTACTTCGGATCTTTCGGCCTCTATTGTTATGACTTCAATGGGCAGCTAGTTTGGGAAAAATATTTCGAGCCACAAGCGATGGAAGATTCTTTGGGTGAAGGCAGCTCTCCGGCAATATTCGGTGACAAACTGGTGATTGTTGTTGATACCGAAAGACAGTCATATGTAGTGGCTATTAACAAAAGTACCGGCAAGGAAATCTGGAAACAAAATCGCGATGAAGTATCCAACTGGAGTACGCCTCGCATTTTCATGCATGAGAATCGGCGCCAAGTAGTTATAAACGGAGAGACAGTTAGATCGTACGACCTAAACACTGGGGAGGAGATTTGGAGATGCGGCGGCCATACTGCAAGCGCGATCCCAATGCCATCAGTCGGCCATGGCATGGTTTTTACTGCAAGTGGCTGGAGGAAAGATACGTTCCAGGCGATTTCATTAGGAAAACAGGGGGATTTGACTGGTAGTAAGGATGTGATCTGGTCTCTTCACCGCGGAGTGCCGTATGTCCCCTGCCCGATGCTCTGGGGTAAAGAAATTTACCTTCTCGAAGATCAAAGTTTCTTTTCTTGTCTCAGTGCAATCGATGGAGCGCCACATTATTTGAAGCACCGCTTACCAGGAAATCTCAATTTTAGTGCTTCACCAGTCGGCGCATCAAATCGTATTTACCTGCTAAGCGAGTCAGGTAAAACAATCGTACTTCAGCGCGGCTCTGAGCTTAAAATTCTGTCGATCAACGAACTAGATGAAAAGTTTTATGCCTCCCCATCAATTGTTGGTAACTCTATCTACCTCCGAGGCAACAAACATCTTTTTTGCTTCTTGCGCAATAATTAAATTGAAGCAACTGAGATCTACTTGCCGTCAGGCTTTAATTGCGCACCCGACTTGGCCCCGTTGTCGATCAGAACTCCAAAGAGCTCATTTTCGGCATAATCTAATGGCGCCAATCCATCTTTATTCACAATATTTACATCTGCGCCTTCAGTGATTAGCAGCTTAGCTGCTTTATTATGAACCTTTGACGTGGCCCAGTGCAAAGGTGTCCATCCAGATTCATCTATAGAATTCAAATCCGTACCATTAGCGATGTGTGCCTTTATGGCATTAATGTTCCCTTGGCTTGCAGCATCGTGAATAGAAACATCAAGTGCTTTTGATTCCACTAAAAGCTCTGTCGTTTTAGTAGTAGCGCACCCTGTTAGTAGCACGAATATAATTATTAAGAGATGTTTCATCTTTTCGCTTATCCCTTTGATTAATTCCATTAGCAGACAAGGAGCCATGACCAAGGTAAAAGAGGACCGAATTATTCAAAAATCACATAGCTAATCAATTCATAAATTTGCTCTCACTTTTTCCAGCTTCCTAAGTGTATTGAACCCAACTTGTTTAATACTGCATAAAACCTTCACTATTCTTGCACCGACAGGTGAGATAGATATATTTCGTTGAGAATGAAACATATCGCTTCTCTTCTACTTGGCATTGCAACCGCTTTTTCTTCCATATCTGCAGAGCAAAAGCCTTCTAAACTTAAGACCAATGCGCATCCATCAATTTCACCTCAAGTTCGACTGTCGTCATGGTGGATAGCCAGGCATTCGGAACATATGGCGGCAATCGAAGCTGCTAACGATCCTAAAAAGGATCAAAAGATAGAACTCCTCATGGTGGGAGATTCTATTACTCATAACTTCGATAAAGGCGGGCCTGGCGAGAAAGTATGGAAGAAACACTTCGCACCACTCAATGCTCTCAACCTCGGTTTTGGTGGTGATCGCACCAACCATGTACTATGGCGACTTGATCATCTTCCCGATCTAAAGACCGCCCCAAAGGCTGCTTCACTTATGATAGGTACTAATAATATTTGCTGGGGAAGCGACCTGCCCAAGGAAGCTGCAGACGGAGTCCGAGCAATCGCTAAAAAACTCAACGAGATGTATCCAAATATGGAAATCCTCGTCCTCGGCGTTTTCCCGAGACGACGAACTCTCGATCACCCGCATAGAAAGGAAATCATCGAACTTAATTCTTATCTCCCTGGACTGATTAAGGATATCCCTAATGTCACATATTTGGACATCGGACAAAAATTTCTCGATAATAAGGGTTTTCTGTCAGAAGAAATGATGCCAGACACCACTCATCCCAGCGAAAAGGCACATGAGATATGGGCGAAAGCGATTGTGCCTAAACTCAAGAAGATGATGGAAGTGCAATGAACTTTTACGACATCTAAATTCAAGCAATGAAACAAAGCAGCATCATCCTATTTGTTTTTTTTGGTTTGTGCTTCACTGCCACAAGCAAACCAAACGTTATTGTAATTATGACTGACGATCAGGGGTATCCAGAGCTCTCCGTTCATGGCAACCCAGTTTTACAAACTCCCCATTTGGACCTGCTTCACGGGCAAAGCGTCCGCCTCTCTGATTATCATGTCTCACCAATGTGCACTCCTACTCGAGGACAACTTCTAACCGGGATTGACGCCGCCCGTAATGGAGCGGTAAACGTAAGCAGTGGAAGAGCTCTGCTACGCCCAGAAATACCAATCATTGCGAATTATTTTGGGGATGCAGGTTACTCAACTGGAGCTTTCGGGAAATGGCATCTCGGATCAAATTACCCATTTAGACCGCAGGACCGTGGTTTTAAGGAAAGCGTTTGGTATCCTTCTTCGTCAATTCCTTCGGTGCCAGCCTATTGGGGTAATGACTATTTCGACGATGTTTATATCCACAATGGTAAGGAACAGAGATACGAAGGTTACTGTACTGATGTTTTCTTTAAGGAGGCAAAGCGGTTTATGCTTGAATCATTAAATGACAATAAACCTTTCCTTTGTTATTTAGCCACCAACACCCCTCACGGGCCATTTATCCCTAAGGAAGAAGACCGAAAAGTTATCGAAGAAGTTCTTAAACAGCCAAAGTTCGACCATTTAGGGGCAAACATTAAAAAACGCCTCAGCCTTTACCTTGGGATGATTCGTAACATCGACTGGAACATGGGCAAGCTAATGAAGTTTTTGGATGACAACGACTTGGCCGATGACACTATTTTAGTTTTCCAAACCGATAATGGAAGCCTACTAGGCCCTCAGTATTTCAACGCGGGGATGCGTGGCAGGAAAACACAAATCTGGGAGGGGGGGCATCGGGTCCCCTGCTTCATTCGCTGGCCAAAGGGCGATTTAGGGCAACCTCGCGACATAGGCGGACTTACTCAAGTCCAAGATATGCTTCCAACACTTCTGGATTTATGTGAGATCAAATATAATAATGAACCTAAACTCGATGGAATAAGCCTCAAGCCATTCATAAAAGGCACGGAAAAAATTCCAGAGGACCGTATTTTAGTCATCAACTACAGTCGTATGCCTGGCTTTTCTAATTATCCATCTCCGTTCGCGCAAACGCAAATGCGAGCCGATCAGGCTGCGGTCCTATGGAAGCGTTGGCGCTTACTTGAGGACCGTGAACTTTACAACCTTGAATACGATCCCATGCAGAAGAAAAACATTATTGAAGCCCACCCTGATGTTGTAGTGAAGATGCGAGGCCACCTGTACTCGTGGTGGGACAGTGTCAAGCATTTGGCAAACAAGCCTCAGCGAACAATCATTGGAACCGAACACGAAAACCCCACAAAGTTATCCGCAACAGAGTGGCTCGATGTATTCATTGATCAGCAAAGACAAGTCCTTCGCGGAGTACAAAAGAGCGGATATTGGCTACTAGAAGTCGCCAGGGCCGGAGAGTATGAAATCGAACTTAGACGTTGGCCTAAGGAGACAGGGGGTATGATTAACGGCACTTTACCAAATGGAGAAGGAGAGGCTCTCCCAATTACACAGGCCATGCTTTATGTCAGCGGACACAACCATCTAGATATAGGGCAAAAAAAATCAAATCAATTTGAAGGATTGACTAAACCTGTAACAGAAAAAGACCGTGAGATTACATTCACAATGAAACTAAAAAAAGGACCTTGTGCTTTACATACTTGGCTTAAAGGCCAAAACAATACAATCTTAAGTGCTTACTACGTTTATATAAAAAGAAAAAACCATAAACTTTGATTTTTCATTCTATTATTTCCAATATCATTCTGGCCTTCTCATAAATCACATCCATGAACCGGAGAACCTTTCTGCATTCTGCAAGCATTCCTTTGGTAAGCACAATACTGAGAGGCCCCGTTCAAGGATACAGCATGGCTTTAGATCCTATCGGCGAATTCGATCCAATCGTTCGGCGAAAACACCTTCGGAATCCGGTAATAATTGAGTCACTTGAACTGTACGAAAAAAATGGGAACTGGTTTATAAGAGCTCGTTCCAAAGATGGGGCTGAAGGGTGGTCTGTCGGACATCCTAAAAAAATGAAGTTAAGCCAACTTGTTTTCACAAAAGTGATTGCTCCCTATATGCAAAATAAAGATGCGCGAGATCTCGATCTTTTAGTCGACAGGGTTTTTCTCAGTGACAGTAATTACAAGATGCAGGGGCAACTATTCTGGGTTGCAGTTGCAGCAGCTGAATTCGCGATACTCGACCTCTTAGGTAAAGTCGCAAAGTGTTCCGTGGTTGAGCTACTGGGAGGGCAGCGACGCAAACAGGTCGATTTATATGTTGCTAACAATCACCGCACTAAAGATGTCCAGGAATCTTTACGCAGAATCATTCAATCAATTGAGGGCATAGACGCTAAAGCGTTAAAGCTCAAAATCGGAGGCAGAATGAAATTGGTCGATGCAGTCCCCGGTCGCACCGAGGAATTAATACCCATGGTCGCTAAGGCTTTAGGCGATAAATGCACTCTCTATGCGGACGCTAATAGTTCTTATCTTTCAGTCAATAAAGCTATTCAAGTCGGAAAAATATTGGAAGAAAATGCTTTCTCGTTCTACGAAGAACCCGTTCCTTTCGATTATCTTAACGAAACTAAACGGGTTGCCGAAGCATTGGAAATCCCAGTCGCATGGGGTGAGCAGGAGAGCAGTCAATGGAGATTTAAATGGATGGTTGAAAACAGTGGTGTTCGCATCTTTCAACCAGACCTTTTCTACTATGGAGGGCTCATTCGATCATTGCGAGTGGCTAAAATGGCAGAAGCTAAAGGCTTTGACTGCACTCCGCATATTTCCGGAGGTGGCCTTGGGTTTCTCTACATGGGCATTTACGCTTCCTGCTCTCCAAACCCAGGACCATTCCAGGAATACAAAGGACTTACTACTGATTTTCCCTGGGAATCTACAGGGGATAAAATCACGATTAAAAACGGATCAATGTCTACCCCTAACGGTAACGGCATCGGGGTTGATATTGATTCTGATTATTTAGCGAAGGCCAACAGGGTTAAATAGAACTCAATTCCTACTAACATACATGAAACTTAAATTCCTTTTACTTGCATTGCTACAAGTTATTTACGGACAAGCAGAAAACAAAAAAAACATCCTGCTAATTGGCCATAAATTAGATCATCCGTTCGGCACTCATATGTATCTTCAAGGGTGTAATCTTTTAGCAAATTGCCTGAATCAAAACCCTGGAGTAAGCGCCGTAGTGTCTAATGGATGGCCAAGTGATCCAGATTTATTAAAAAACTTAGATGCTCTAGTTTTTTACTCTAGCCCAGCGGCTGACATTTTATTGAGCAATAAAAACAAGGAGCAATCTCAAGCTCTCTTTGAGCAAGGAATAGGTTACACTGCGATACATTGGGCAACGGGTTCTAATTTAGACAACGGGCCGCGTTACGAACAACTATTAGGCGGATGGTTCAATTTTAAATTTTCTGGTATCAATATAGATAAACAGAGGTTGTTGCAAATTGACCCTAATCACCCTATTTGCAACGGATGGAGTGAGTATGATTTGCGGGATGAATTTTATCTTAGAATGAAACTAAACGATAAAGCCAATCCACTCCTAAAAGTTAAAACTAAAGGAAAAGAAGAGATAGTTGCATGGACACTTGAGAGGGAAGGCATAATCAAAGGAAGATCTTTTGGAATCACACTTGGGCATTTTCACCCGAACTATGCCGTTGAGCCCTTTCGTAAAGTCATTGTAAACGGCATTCTATGGACAGCTAAAGTCCCGGTTCCTAAAACTGGAGCCAAAGTGAAAATCGATCCTGCAAAAGATATCAATCTTTCGCCCGATCTGAAAAAATAACACACAGTCCTTCAGCTCTCTTTCCACATAAGATTTTTTATATGCATAGAGTCTTTTCTTGTACTAAGATAACTCTTAAGTAATTTATTGCCCCAAGGGGAACTGGCTTAAATGCTATCAATAAAGAGTATTTCAAAAGCTTACGCAGGACGCACATTATTTTCAGACGTAAGCATACAAATTAATCGACGCGACAGAATTGGTGTAGTCGGACCTAACGGTGCAGGTAAATCGACATTGTTCTCAGTGATTTTACGCGAGATCACACCTGATAGCGGGGAAATAGCTTTTGAAAAAGGTTCTCGAGTCGGGTTTTTGCCACAAGAAAGCGCCCCCACGAATGATGAAACAGTGATAGAATTGGCTTGTTCTTTCTCTCCTGAATTTATTGCCGCCGCGAAGAGATTAGGCGCACTTGGAGGAGCAAAAGATGTAGAGCCAACTGAAAGTGATTATGAAGTGTTTGAAAGCGCAGGCGGAGGAGGATTGATAGCCAAAGCAAGACAGATTCTTAATGGTTTAAGTTTTAAAGAGTCAGATTTCGATCGCCCAGCAAAGGAATTAAGTGGCGGATGGATAATGCGGGTCCATTTAGCTCGGCTTCTTGTACAAGAGCCAGATTTGTTAATGTTAGACGAGCCAACTAATCATTTGGATTTGCACTCATTAATTTGGTTGCAAAATTATTTACAAAATTACCCTGGAGCCATTCTGCTTATTTCTCATGACAGGGAATTTCTAAATCAACTTGTTCGACATATTCTCGAACTTGAAAGTTCAAGATTCACAAGATATACGGGTAACTACGAACAATATTTAGTTCAACGCGAAGCAAATGAAGTTCAATGGCTAGCAGCTTATGAGAATCAGCAAAAAGAAATTGATCGTTTAATGAAATTTGTTGAAAGGTTTCGAGCTAAGAACACCAAAGCGACACAGGCGCAGAGCAAATTAAAACAAATAGAGAGAATGGAGAAAATTGAAGCACCAGTTATATCAAGAAAACGAATGCGTTTCAGTTTTCCACAACCAATGAGAAGCGGGCAACGAGTTATTCGACTTGAGAATATTGTTAAGAGTTACGAAGACCTCGAAGTCTATAAATCGTTAAATTTAGAAATCGAAAAAGGTAAAAGAATTGTTTTAGTCGGACCCAATGGAGCCGGGAAATCAACCCTTCTAAAAATACTTGCAGGAGTATTGGATTTTAATAGTGGTGACAGGGAATTAGGACACAACGTAAAAACAGGATATTTTGCGCAGCATCGAACAGAAACGCTTCAACTCAATCGGACTGTTCTAGATGAGATGCTTGATTCTACTGCAACAATAACAGAAGAATCGGTTAGAACTCTTCTAGGATGCTTTTTGTTTTCAGAAGATGATGTATTCAAAAAAGTTGCAGTTTTAAGCGGCGGCGAGAAAAGCAGATTAGCTATGGCCAAGATACTACTTGATCCTCCTAATTTCCTTTTACTTGATGAGCCAACCACGCACTTAGATATAGCAAGTATAGATACTCTTATAGATGCGATATCACAATATAGTGGAACACTAGTGTTCATAAGTCACGATGTTCATTTTATTCGTAAAATTGCAAATAGTGTAATTCATGTTGAAGCTGGAAACCTGAGACATTTCCCGGGACCATATCAATATTACCTTGATAAAACTGATCAAAATTCCAGCCGTTCCACTGAGGCGAGTTTCCATAAATCCGCTGCCCCCAAAAGCGACCAACCCAAGAAAAAGGAAGACTCAAAAACACGAAAAAGACGAGAAGCTGAAGCTAGGCAGGCTTTATCCAAAAAGCGGAAAAACAAAAAAGAAACTATAAATAAACTTGAAACAAAAATAACTGAACTTGAAACAAGGCAAGTCGAAATAAACTCCTTGCTAGAAAAACCTGAAACCTATGCATCAGGAGGTCAGGCATCAGTTTTGAATAGAGAATTAATGACGATAAACGAGGATCTTGAACGACTTAATAATGAATGGAGCGAAGTTGTAGATGCGCTTAACGCAATTAATTAGATGATGACCAGTTACTCCCTTTCCCCTTTTCAGCTATGATTTCAGTTTGGTTGGGCGACAGCTTAAAATACTCTATGTCGTTTTGTTTTGCGTTTGAACTAGGCCAATTCACAAGCAATCCAATTGCGGCCTCAGAATTCCCAATAATTTGAGTAGTCGAATTTTGAGATAAGTAGCCTGATCCAAGCCTGACTACATTAACCCCGCCAGCCTGTTCATTATAATAAAGTCGTATTGAAGCACCCACTCCTTTCACATTTCCGGGGTCACCTTTTAGCACAACCCTCAACCCTCTTCTTTTGGACTGGTTTTTAAATAGCCTTGGCAAGTTGCCGTTTTGCCCCACTATAATATCCATTAGGCCGTCATGATTAAAATCAGAAACCGCTGTTGCCCTTCCTTCCCCTGGCACCACAAATCCGCTTTCTTTGATGCCTAAGACCTTAAACCGGCCATCCCCGACTCCAATTAATATAAGACCTAATCCTGCATCATCTCTAGATTGCTCTCTGCTCAGATTAAATTGATTTTGACTAATTGCCATATCCAATAATCCATCATTATTAAAATCAGCAACTACAGGACTGTAAGCACTAGAAAATTGGGCTTCAAATGGTAGAGGCCTTGGAATAAAGCGATTTTCCTTTTGAAGAAAAACCATGCTTTCTAGTGTAGTGACCTCTAGCTTGTTCATTTTTTCAATCAATGAAGAGCCAAATAATTCAGTCACATTCATATTTGAATAGTGGTTATAGCTACTGAATCGATCTGTAATCCAAGGCATTGCCTCAGCAAACACAGAGGCACTGCGCCGAGGATAGAGCTTATTATCCTTGCCGTATTCAGTTTCAATAAAATCCCAAACTCCATCTTCATTAATATCGCCATGATAAACAACCATAGGGTTTTCAATGGAAGCCCGGTAGGATGAGTTCAGACCTCGATTAGTAACGACAAAGTCTACCGATCCGTTAGAATCGAAATCACCAACATCAACCCCACACCAGAGCCCCTTAAAATGATTAAGCCCATAAAATTTAGTCTTGTTTTCAAAACTTGTTCCAGTGTTTATGAAAACCTTAGGGGATCCCCATTCACAAGCTAAAATCAAATCTGGCATGGAGTCTGAATTAATTGGCGCAAACACAGCCCCGGAAGTAAGGCCAATACCTTTAAATGTTTGAGACCACAATTTACTTTCTGAAAATACCCCTTCATCATTAATGTAAATCCAGGAATCAGCAGGTTTAGGATAATGATTTGGGATTGAACGCCCCGCTATAAAAAGATCTAAATCTCCATCGCAGTCAATATCAGCCAAAGCAATATGCCCCGCACTTTCCGTTTTAGCTTTAATCTTTTGAGATGGATCTTCACCGGGTTTGCCAATAGTAATCATGTCTCCAAACTGAAGCCCGTCTTCAAGATTAGAAAAAGATTGAATCAAATACCCATCTGTAATGATCAAAGACAAGCCGTCTCGAGAATTAACTGATGTTCTCGATTTATTGAATGCACTTAACCCTCTTCCCTCTAGATTTTTATATAAACCAACAACACCGCCTCTGCCGCTACTAATCGCCAAGTCTTCCCATCCATCGTTATCTAAATCTCCAAATGCTATTCCCGGACCAGCTTCATTCAATCCCTTCGGTAATAAAGGCTGTGTTGCTTCTTTTAAGTTTTCCTTATGAGCACTTAATCCTTTTGAGTTAACTAGGCTAAATATTGGAGGCTTCTTAGATTCGGATAACTCCCTTACACCAGCACCTTGATAGTTAACAATGTAAACTCTATTTGGTTCAACATTATCAATAACACTCTGTCTTAAGTCTGGCCACGTTATCGTAAGCTTTGCTTTGCCTTTAGCCATTGCAAATACTCTAGTATAATCATCAGATGATAAATAACGACCTCCTCCTATAATTTCTTGGCTTTGAGTGAAATTGCCATGAGAAACCTCAACGCGAGCCCCAACACCATGCGAATTGTTCTTAGGGCCTTTTAATTCAACCATCAAGCGCGGCTTTGCTGTGTCATTGCGATAAACAGAAACTGGGCTGTTCAAATTATTTGCAACCAAGTCCAGATCGCCATCCCCATCTAAATCACCACAAGCCATTCCATGAGAAATTCCTTCCAAATCAAAACCCCACTTTGTTGAGTGGTCTGAAAATTTTAAGTTTCCAAGATTCTTTAATGCCACGTTAGATGTCGATTGCGAAGGAAATACTTTCCGGGCAAGTAATATCTCAAGCTTGCTCATTTTTTTAGATTCTCGCTGGTTTTTTAACTTTATAATCGTATCTAAATGCCTCGCGTTCCGCTCAACTCCATTAGTAATCAATAAATCCTCATAACCATCTAGATCGACATCAAGGAAAACTGGACACCAGGACCAGTCAGAAGCTTGTACTCCTGCAAAAAAAGCAATTTCTGAAAACACACCTAATCCACGGTTTAAAAAAAGTGTATTTCTCATATATTGTGGCCTATCTAAATATTGACCAGGCAAAGGTTGATATATAAACCGAGGAGGCATTTGATTTTGCCTTGTCTTACGATCTCTATTCAACATATCAAGAACAACAAAATCATCGAGGGAATCACGGTTAATATCAGCAAAATCAACCCCCATAGAAAACATGCTTGTTTTACGTAAGCCATATAATGGTGCTTCTCTAAAATGGCCCTTCCCTATATTTAACCATAGTCGATCTTCCGTATAGAAGTCATTACAAACAAACAGATCAGGCATTCCATCCCTATTAATATCCCTAAACATTGCAGCAAGTCCCCATTCATAAGGAGTTTTTTTCAATGGAACTCCTCGAGAGTCTTGAAATCTATTCCCGTCTACTAATGATTTAATAAACTTCATTCCTCCCATATTGTAATATAGCACATCCGGCAAACCGTTCTCCTCAATACCCCCTTTGCTATTAATTCGAAAACGGTTTTCGAATTTAGAGCCTTTCACTTTAGTTCCGTTTACACTGTAAATCTCCTTTCGCCCTTGAGCACTACGGAACTTGAAATCCGTATTTGGCATATCCATTAAAGTTGAATCTCTATAATGCGCCACATAAAAATCCAATAGGCCGTTTCCATCTATATCAGCAATAGCTATAGAAGTGCCTCCTGGAATGGCTAAACCTTCTGGCTCTATAGTTATTGGTTGGAATTTATCACCATCATTTCTATATAGCCTTGTTTCACTGTTGACACTGTTAACTATTAAATCGACATCATTATCTCCATCTAAATCTGCAAAACTTGCACCTGTCGAATCCATCCCTAAGCAGTCGACTCCAAATTCTTTACCTAACTCTTTAAAGCGCCATTGTCCTTGATTTAAATACAAGTGATTAGAGCCGTCTAAACTGCACAAATAAATATCACACAAGCCATCATTGTTTACGTCACCTAAGGCCACCCCTGAACCGTTAAGGTACACCTGATTAGACAAGGATTTTTCTTGAGGTAGATCATTTTTAAATTGAATTCCTGTTTCTTCTTTGGATAAAAGAGTAAAGCCAGAAAGAGTCTCTCCAGAAACCGCAATCTCACTCCATTGATGAAACTCTTGCTCGCTCTTATTTGAATATAAAAGAACCTCAGGCATTAAGCATATTAACGCTACAAGCAAATATTCTTTATTAATTCGCAATCCGAACCCCATCAGTTTGTGATATGATTATTGTTTTAGCACCGGCTGGAACAGGATAGATAGCTGATTCAGAATCATGCCATTTAACACGGAATTTTGCGTCCTTATCATTTATAGCAAATACTTGAGTCAAACTATCTTGTGATAAATATCCTCCGCCTATACGGATTTCGCGCTTAGGCCCATTAATATTATTAGATTCTAACATAATCGTAGCACCTACGCATAGATAATTATTATTATCCCCCTTCAAAATGACTCTAATACCAGTGTGACCCGTTTGATTAAAATATAATTTAACCGAATCGTTATTTTGAGTTGTTGCAATATCCACCCTCCCGTCTCCATTAAAATCAGACGCTACGCTTCCTCTAGACTGCCCCAGAACAGCAAGGCCGGATTTTTTACTGTCTATAGCTACAAACTCTCCTTTGCCATTCCCTAAAATCAACTGACCAAGTCCTGCGTCATATCGTGAAGTTTCTGGCTCAACATCAAAAAAGTTCTGAGCCAAAAAAACATCCTCATTTCCGTCCCCGTTAAAGTCGGCAATCGAACATCCAAAAGCTGATGTGAATTGACATTCTGCAGGAAGCGATGACTTGGAAAAAGAACCTCCATTGTTAATGAACACTGAAGTGTCTAGGGAGTTGAGCTTCAGGACTTTGGGTTTTTCATCTAATGGCTCTAATAACGAATCTATACTCGCCACACTAAATGCTTTGTACGATTGATACATGCCCAACACCCACGGCATCACCTTTGCTAAAGTAGCACGATCTCGAAATGGGACTCTTTTCTTCATTTGAAGATCAAATACCGTCTCTACTCCCTCTACAAATCCGTCTCTATTATAATCTGCAACATACATCCAAATTTCATTTCCGATAAATTGATTGTATTTACAATTACGGCCAATATTAGTGATCACGATATCCATGAGTCCATCATTATTGAAATCACCGGTAGAAATTCCATTCCATATTCCGTGGTAATCAGACATCATCCATTTTACCGACCTATCGGTAAAATTACCGTTATCATTAATTAAAACTACTGGAGAATTCCATTGGCGTGCCAGCAAGAGATCCGGATCATCATCATTATCAATATCACTAAACACAGCACCGGAAATGGATCCAATGTTATTTAAGACTGAATTACCAGCATCCCTTTTGAACATCCCGTTAATATTTAAATATAATTCAGATGATAGATTCAAATAATTATCATTATGGCTTGAGCAGTTCCCTACAAATAAATCTAGATCCCCATCCCTGTCGACATCAGCCATGGCCATTGGCCCTAATCCTGCGGGAACTGAACTTTGTATAGCCCTTGAAGAGCTCTTAGCATATTGTATTAATGAATTTCCGATTGCTAAACCGTCTTCATAGTTCGTTTGAACACCAATTAGTTCCACATTGTTTTCACTGTTAACAAAAGGCAGCACAGATAAAGTATCACGAATCGCCTTTTTACCATCACCCCACGTAAATACCTGATTGAATTCGGCCTTATTATCATTAGAAGAAACACCTTGTATCCAATGCCCCTTACTCCCACTCATTATTAATTCATCAAGTAAATCCCCATCTAGATCAATAGCACTTAACCCAGGGCCGAGGGTAGACCTTCTGCTATCAAGGAGAGGTCTTGTTTCGAAATCATTATATTCGTTTTCCTTATGAGGCATTAAAGCTACAGGCGATACTTCTTTAAAAATTGGTTTAATTTGGTTTGTTTCGGCCTGTCCACTTGAATTGCTTACACTATCGGAATAATCGACTTCTACATATGTATTTGATGGAATATCGGATAATTCTGTCATATTCCCAGTAGGCCAAAGAACACTTATATCGACCACCCCTGCCTTGCCCGGCACTCCGAAAACACACAATGCTTGATCAGACGATAAATAGCGCCCCCCTGAAACTACTGTCTGACTTTGGTTTAACCCAGTAGAGCTCACTTTCACTACAGCCCCTACTGCCTGTGTGTTATTCCTGGGACCATTGAGGCGAATTGCAACTCGATTGTTTGTCCCAACATTTTCATATATAAAAGCAGGCTCATTAAGATTGTTAACAACAATATCTAAATCCCCATCATTATCTAAGTCACCCGCAGCCATTCCATGTGATATTCCTGACTGACTAAAACCAAAGTCTTTACTGCGATCGGTAAATGTTAAATCTTTGTTATTTTGGAAAATTAAATTTGGAGTCATTAGTTTTGGGTATTTCATCATACTGGAGACATGCCCTTCTCGAGTCCTTGGGGAATTGGCAACAATATTTAGCATGTCCGCGTCAAGCACATCAGCTTCATTCCCGGTAGTGAGAATCAAATCCTGATAACCATCCAAATCAATATCTAAGAACCTGCTGCTCCAAGTCCACTCACTTGCCGCTAGACCAGCATAGTAAGCAATCTCAGCATATGTGCCGTCACCACGATTTAGCTGCAATGTATTCCTGCCGAACTCTGGCTGATAGATTTTATTTGAAGCTGGCAACAGAAGATCAATTCTTAATGAGTTAGCACGCTGCGTGTGACGGCGATCCATTCTGACAGAAAGCATATCAGCCACAAAGAAGTCATCATGACCATCTAAATTTATATCAGCACAATCTACAGACATTGAAGACATGCTCGAATTTCGAATAGTTCGATAGTCAGCTAACTTAAACACATTCCCGCCCTGATTAATCCAAAATTTATCAACTGAATAAAAATAATCATTACAAACATAAATATCGGGCAAATTGTCATTGTTAAAATCTCTCATCAATACACTAAGACCCCAATCTAGCGGAGGCTTGGACAAGGGGGATCCATTTGCATCAAGGAACTTTCCATTAACCCAGCTAATCGGTTTAAACCTTCCTGATCCAAGGTTCTCATAAACAATGTCCTGCTCCCCAAGTTCTACAACATTAACGCCGTCAGATCTGCCTGACTTTACGTATGTAAACCGATTTGAAGGCGTAACTTTAATTTTTCCGCCTTCTTGAGAAACTTCAACCTTAACACCTGGAGGTCTGTCTTTGTAATTAGTTGTCCTGTAATTCGTTACATATAAATCCAAGTCTCCATCCATATCTAAATCAGCCATGGACATCGATGTTGCCCCAAGTTTTGGAAATAGCCCCGAATCTTTCTTTTCGGAAAATATTCCTTTTCCATTATTTAAAAATAATCTAGTCCCTTTAGACAAACCAGTTACCAGTAAATCATTATCACCATCGCCATCAACATCTTCAATTAGAGCCCCTGTTGAATATTGTTTTGTACAGTTAACGCGAGATTGAAGCGTAATATCTTCGAATGTGAAATCCCCATTGTTTTTATATAATTTATTATCCGTTTGGAGCCCGCAAAAGTAAATATCCGGCAGATCGTCTCCATTTATATCTCCAATTGCGACTCCTGAACCATTCGCTAAATTCCTGTTTCTAGCCACAAGACTGCGCGATAATCTATTTGCAAATAATACGGCTGAATCCTGTGGTCGATGCAATTTAAAGCCATTTGCATTACCTGAGGCAGTCTTCTTAGTTTTTAAATCCCTAATTTTAGATGTTCTATGTGTATTGTGATTAACCCACTCTAAAGCATGAGCTAATTGAACAATACTGAGCAGGCAAATTAAACCAGCAATATAACGAAGCATGTTCATTTCAGATTAACAACATCGCCATCCATATGAAGCTCCACAGACTTAGACTTGGCAGAAATTACATATTTAACTTTTTTGGAATCCGGCCAAGTTACTTCCACAATATTATCTCGATCAATTTTCGGAAAAACCACGGTTGTACTATTGCTAGCCCAATACCCAGATCCAGATTGAATTTCTTTTATAAACTTAGGGTTAGTCGAACTGATTTTCGCGCCGATTGAATAAGGATTTCTCATATTTCCTTTAAGCCGAATTCTTACTCCTGGCTTGCCATTAGAGTTCAGAAAAAGCTTTGTTATTTCTGAATTTTGCCCAACTACCAAGTCAATACGACCATCTTGATTGAAATCTGAAGTTGCACAAGCTCTCTGCTCTCCGTAAATCTTTATACCGCTATCAATTGAAGAGACAGCCCTGAAGCCACCGTTGCCATTTCCTTTCAAAAGTAAACCTCTTCCAGAATCACTTCGTGAATATTCAGGATTAGTAGCAAAGAAATTCTGGGCAAGAAAAACATCCTGAAAAGCATCTCCATCAAAATCTTCAACAGCAACGCCAAAAGAAGCTGTGAGTTGAGCTTTGGCTGGCAATGGAATAAATTCCATAGGCGCATTTAACTTATTAATAAATATCCCCGACCTAAACTCCACAACGTCGAGATATGCAGTTTTTTCAACAGAGCTACCAAAAGCATTACGAACGTTACTCTTGCCAAGAGATTCAAACGTGAGAATGTTTTCCCTTATTGGCGGCAATGCTGCCCTTAAGATATTCAACCTACGGTCAGGTCTCCATTCATTTTCAATTAAAGATGCTTCAATTGCAGCAGTAGTACCATCGCCATATAAGTCGCCATAATAAATTCTTTTAGGCTTTCTTGAAGTTGGCTTGCTCCTCCAGTTAAGGCCCCAATTTGTAGCTACTATATCTACGAGGCCGTCATTATTAAAATCGCCAGTCGCAACACCATTCCACCATCCTGTGAATTTCGACAGACCAAGTTGATTCGTGATTTCAATTGGATTCCAATCGTTATCACTCCAAGTAAAAACACGTAATGAACCCCAGTGTTGCGCTGTGATAAGTTCGGGCTTCTCATCGCCATATACATCACTGAAAACTGCACTTTGGACCATTCCTAACGTCTCCCATTTATAAACAACCTTAGAACTTCCGTTCTCGAATTTAATTAATGCAGAATCTGCAGGGGCAGGATAATGAGAAGGAATTATCTGGCCTCCAATAAATACTTCAAGCACCCCATCTCCGTTAAGATCTGCCTGGCACATAGGCCCTGTACTTCCATTAATCGCAGTACGAATTGCAGAAGTCTTCTGTTTTGTGAAATCATACAATGCAGCAGACGGGAGTTGATCTGAGTCTGACTCATAATCTGACACTCCAACAATTAACGAGGGTAGACCTTTATCCGAAAATATTGGCAAAATCATAGTTTGATCCCAGTTAGTTTTAAGAAACATTTTAGACCTTGCAGGCTCAATCTTGCCTCCTTTTTTAGTATGATAGACAGACAGTCTCCCCCCTGCCCCATTACTGATGATTAAGTCATCAAAACCGTCTGAATCAATATCCACCCAACTTATCCCAGGTCCTGATTGACTATACTTTATCGGAATTAATAATTGCCTTTGAAAATCCTCATAAGGCCTATCTTGATGCTTATGTTTAAGTAAATTGGAAATATCATCGAATAGAGGTTGTCTTTCATTTTCTGCATACTCATGCCTTTCCACCAGAGAGGGCTCTTTAAAAGTATACGAATAATCTGGTTTAATACTACTGACAGACTGAACAGCACCACTTGGCCAAGTGATCGAAATATCAGACACCTTATTCTGGACACCAAAAGTACGAACTGATTGATCTGAAGATAAATATCTTCCAGCACATATAATTTCTTGTTTTTGAACTAAACCATTTTGAGTAACAACAATTCTAGCTCCAATCCCATTAATATTTTCAATACCATTTAACTGAACACGAATTCTAGGTTTAGGGGACAGATTTTCGTATATTCCAGCACTATCCAGTAAATTGTTCATTACCACATCCATATCTCCATCATTATCAAGATCAGCCAAGGCCATTCCTTGAGAAATGCCAGCTTGATCAAATCCCCATTGGGATGAATAGTCGGAAAATGTCCCATCTTTATTATTTCTAAAGGCAACATTGGGCGTTCTTAAATCTGGAAATTTCGATATCAAATTCAAAACCTTACTTTGAGAAAGCCCTTTTTCATTTTTTTCGCGATCAATTACAGCCGCCATATCAGCATTTTGGAAATCCCTTAGTTGCCCGTTTGTAACCAAGATGTCCTCATGCCCGTCAAAATCCACATCAATAAAAATTGGGCCCCACGACCATTCTGACGCTTCAACATTTGCATATCGAGCAACCTCTTCAAAAGTATTATCTCCTCGATTCACCTGAAGTGTATTACGAGAAAATTGTGGCCTGCTTAATAAGATTGACTGGTCTTCATTGCTTGAAATTAATTCTGACACTTGCAAATGCTTCATTGCATGGGATCTGCTCAGCATATCGACAACAAAAAAATCAAAATCCCCATCTCTATCAAAATCCGCAAAGTCTACACCCATAGAAAAAGTTGATGTGTTTCTCAGTGCTAATTTTGGAAGTGCCTTAAAACGTCCTTTCTTATCGTTAATCCAAATACGATCGGGAGTGAACAGATCATTGCAGACATATAAATCCTGATAGCCATCCTGATTAATATCAGAAAACCTTGCAGCTAAACCCCAGTCCAATGGAATTACGTCAAACTTCTGACCAGATTCGTTTAAGAAATAGTCTGCATAATCAGCTTTTTCAAACAAACCATTACCGTCATTAATAAACAGAAAATCCGCCTCACCATACTCGAGAACATTTCGATTTTTAGATATTTCAAAACGCCCTTTCAAATTTGGACTTGTGGTGGAAACGCCATTCACTGAAACCACTCTTGGCTGACCATTTACCATCCGAACCCTAATACGTGTATTTGGTCGATCTTTAATTGTTGTAGGATGAAAATTAGTTACATAAACATCTAAATCCCCATCATTTTCAATATCAGCGAGAGTCATAGACATGCTCCCGGCGTTTGATTTAAGCCCCGACTCATTTGTAGTTTCAGTAAACTTTAAATTATTGTCATTACGAAAAAGTCGAGTGCCTCCACCTAAAGAATTAACTAATAAATCCAGATCACCATCGCCATCAATATCAGCAAACGCGGCGGCCGTTGAGTCTTGGCCCAAACATGATACTTTTGAGATATCTGTAACATCGGAAAACTTCCAGCCACCTAGGTTGCGATATAATTTATTACCATTTTCCAATCCGCAAAAATATAGATCGCACAAGCCATCATTATCTATATCGCCAGCCGCTACTCCAGATCCACTTAACAGATTCCGATTTCTAATCGATCTCTCATTATCTAATAGATTACTGAAATCAATATTAGTTATACTTGATTCAACACTCTTAAACCCACTCGTTCTGCTCTTATTAAATTGAAGTTTAACTGCACTCCATAGTTCTCCTTTGATATTCTCCTCTGCACAAACAACAACAATGGCTCCGAGCAATACAGCCGGCAATAAAAGTCGAAAGAGCTTACCCCTACCGGTTTTCATTTAGAGGGCTCCTCTATCTTTATTATTTTAGATTCAGGCAAAATGTTCTTTTCAGAAACTTTGCCATTCGGCCAAATTACCCTCACCTTATTCAGGGAGGGATCACTCGAAGACAGAACCTGAAACGCCGAATCTTGAGAACGATAGCCGCTGCCTCCTTTAATCTCACGAATTGGCCCCTTTTTCACCATTGACACCAATTGAATTTTAGAACCTATCGCTTTAGGATTATTTTTTAATCCTTTAAGCTGAACAATTAACCCCCTCTTACCATTACGGTTTTTATACAATTTGCTTTGACCATTGTTCTGCCCAACTAATAAATCAACTTTGCCATCACTGTTGTAATCTGAAAAAGCGGCCCCTCGTTGATCCCCAATAATATCCAACCCGCTTTCCGATGGCGTCAAGGAGGTGAAATCGCCATTTCCAACACCCTTCAGCAACAAGCCTCTTCCTGCATCAAGACGCGGAAATGCAGGCCTGGTACCAAAGAAATTTTGCGCAAGAAAAACATCTTCGTAGCCATCCCCATCAAAATCTGAAACTGATATACCAAACACAGGAGAAAGTTGTGCAGCAGACGGTAAATCTTTCATTTTAAACCCATCTCCTTGATTCAGATAAACGACTGATTCAAGCTTCGTTATATTAATTTTTCTTAATTGATCGCTCTGCGCACCAAGTAGTTGACGCGTAGTTGCAGCTGCATAATCAGAGTATGTCGAAAACAGTTCTTGTAAGAATGGAATAGCACCTAATGTTTCACGGTATGTTCTAATTGGGGATAGTTCACCAATATCGCTAGGGTAATAAGATTCGAACACGTCATTAATTCCTCCGCCACTCAAGTCGCCTAGATGCCACACTAAATCGCTGTCACGGTAAATCTCATACTCTGAATTCCCACCTAAATTCCCACATATTAAATCAAGCCTGCCATCTCCATTAAAATCTCCGCTACTAACACTATTCCAAAATCCTATTGCTTTGTTAAACCCCATCATCTTTGTCACATTGCTCAGGACTCCTTCTTTATTTTGGAAAACCAAAATTGGGCCAGGGTCACAAGAGACAACTAATTCCGGCAAATAGTCACCAAGAATATCCGTCCAAACTGCGCTACTAACTGAGCCTATATTAGATAAAATTTCCTGTTGATCCTTATTAACCTTAAATTCCCCATTTGCATTCTCAAGTAATAAAGAGTCAACCGGAATTGGATATGACCCAGTCTTACATCTCCCACCAACGAATATGTCTAAATCACCATCCCCGTCGTAATCAGCACTACAAAAAGTTGAATAAGCAATCTCTCCAGCATCAAGTAAATTTATTGGCTTAGATGAATTTCTTATATGTTTTTCAATTGCTGCGCCAACCGTTAATCCATCTTCATAATTAGACTGAAGAATGAGCAATTCTTTTTTGTTAGAATCTATTTCCAATAAAGCAACCTGATCTCTTGCACTTAGCCTATTAAGAGACACTGGTTCTAACTTTTCAAAACCTCCTTTCTTATTATTTAAATACAACCCAATCTTACCTCCCCTGCCAGAGGGTATCGCGACATCGTTATGGCCGTCATTGTTCCAGTCCACCCAAGCCACCCCTGGTCCTTCTTGACTTAGCTTTTTAGGCAACAAAAACTGGCGAGAATAATCATCATATGATTGATCCACATGATTATGCCCAATAATATGACTAACATCTTCAAAAAGTGGAATTGAAGCACTCTCAGTTATCGTTTTGACTACTGAAGATCTTGATTCATGAATTTCATAATGGGCATTAGGAGTGACATTATTAATATTACTTTCTCTCCCACTAATCCAGATGACCTTTATATTCTCAATCTTTTCTTTTGCAGCGAATGTTCTTCTGGGTTCATCCCCTGATAAATAACGCCCACCACTAACTATCTCCTGTGATTGGTGTAGATTTTTAGATTTCACAATAATCCTAGCTCCTATTCCATGAGAATTAGGTTTAATACCTTTAAGCGTTACAGTGACACGAGGTGCTATACTGTTATTCCGGTATAAGCTAGCTGGTTGATTGAAATTATTAACAGCGATATCTAAATCACCATCGTTGTCTAAATCGGCCAGTGCCATTCCATGTGAAATACCATTATTATTAAAACCCCAATCTTTACTGCATTCATTGAATTTCATGTTGCCATTATTGCGGAATGCTAAGTTTTTCAAAACAAGCGGTTTGAACATGAAGCGTAATTCAAGTAGTTCTCGAGGAGTTCTTTTTCTAATTTTCTTCAATCTCTCTCCTTCATTAGTAACATCCATATCCTGCATATCCAAAGGATGCCCGGTGGTAATCAAGAAGTCCTCAAACCCATCTAAATCCACATCAATAAACACAGGTGACCACGACCACTCTGTCGCTGCCAATCCAGTATAGAATCCAATTTCAGCATAAGACTTATTATCTTGATTTAGATAGACAGTATTATAGCTGTACTGAGGACGGTCCTCATACTTTCCTAGATAAAGTTCAGGAGGTTTACGGTTGCTTAATTGCGTGTTACGAAGCCCATGTTTGCGGCTTAACATATCGGCGACAATAAAATCATCTAGCCCATCACGGTTAATATCAGAAAAATCGACACCCATTGAAAAATGACTACTTTTTCGAATAGCCAAACGGTCAATTGCCTGAAAAACACCCTTTCCTTGATTTATCCAAACTCTGTCTGGAGATTCAAAATCATTACAAACGTATAAATCCGGACGGCCATCTTGATTCATATCCCGAAACATCACTGATAGCCCCCAATCATAAAGAGGCTTATTCAACGACATGCCATCTTCATTCAAAAATGATCCTTTAGTAAAAGGCACTGAAGTAAAACGCCCTTTGCCGTCATTCAAAAACAGGCTATCTGCTTGTCCGTTTTCAATTATTTTCCCATTTCCTTTTAAGGTAAATCGGCCAATAGAATTTGACTCGGCAAGGGACCTTCCGTTAACCGACACAACAACTGGCTTACCATTTACATTGCGCCCTTTTAATTTTGTTCCGGGTTCATCTCGAATAGTCGAAGTACGGTAATTAGTCACATATAAATCAAGGTCTGAATCACCATCTATATCAGCCAATGCCATAGACATTCCTCCCTTCCTAAGATTAATAGGCCGAATAGCTCGAAATTCACCATCTCCAGTATTAAGCAAGACCCAAGTCCCCTGCCCAACCGAATTAACAACTAAATCTAAAAGTCCATTTCCGTTAACATCAGCAAAAACACAACCCGTTGAGGCAATATTACCACCTCTTACTTTAGCCTTAGAAGTTACATCTTCAAATTTCCAATTACCTAGATTTCGGTAAAGCTTGTTTTCAGAATCAAGCCCACAGAAAAAAAGATCACACAAACCATCTCCATCGTAATCACCAGCTGCCACACCTGAACCATTCAGGTAAATCTGATTAGTGGTATAACGTTTTTTCGAAAGGCGATTTGTAAATGCAACACCCGTTTCATTTGTGTAAACTTGGCTGAATCCCGTCTGCCCACTCTTCGGCACATTTAACTGCCTGAAATTAAAACCTTCAGCCTTCTCCCACACTTCCGATTTAACAGCTCCACAAAAGAATAGAAACCAAATCGATAAAAATATAATAATTTTAATAGATGAGACTTTTAAATTGCAGCTATAGAGCACGTCCCAATATCGCTTGAATCATTAGCAGACCTCAAGCCCATACGGTATATATTTCAACTCCTTGTTATTTGGAACGTATTTGCCTGTAAGTATCAATAAAACCAGTACTTATATCATCGTCAGGCGCAGTAAAGGCGATATGAGCCTTAGGCAGGTTGTAGAATGGAATAGTGGGGTAACGATGATGGACAGAGTGATAGCCCTCATTATGAGTAAAGAAATTAAGAACCTTCCCTATGTTAGAGCGAGAGCCCGTACGAGTGTTATAGTGTTCCTCAATTTCTGACCAATAATTAAGAATTGGATAAATCCAAAGGAGAGGAACAACCCAATACATTAAAAGATTTTGCATTTGCCCAAACATCCAACAAACAACAACTAAAGGTGCCCAAAACAAAACCAACTGTGTCCAATTTTTCCGATCCAAGGCGGCATTACCGTGGCGCAAATAATGCAAAGTAGGAAAAAACGTGAAAGGCTTTACAAACCATATAAAGAAGATGTTTGGATTGCGACTTGCGAGTCCGTAAATCTTATAATCTACCGTTGTTTGATCCTTATCACTCATTAAGTGTTTATGATGATTCAAATGTTCCACTTGATAGTCACTCATAGTTTGCAAAAAAGGCCAAGCGTATAGAAATTGTAAATAATGATGGAGACGCTTAGATCGAAAAAGATTATAATGTGAAGCTTCATGTAAAATAGCCTCTGCAAGAGAGAATTGCATTATACCTATTAACCAAACGCATACCATCCAAGCCAACCAATGATTCAGAGTCAAAGATATCGACACACATCCAATAATAAATAACCAGTCACGAAAAACTGCCCATAAACCAATGAACGTATTTCGCTCAACGTAGCTTTTAGGGGCAACAGTATTAGATACTTTTTCAGGTGTTTTCACAGAGGGTTACTTCTCTCCACCAAAAGAGGATTGTAATTTTATCAAAAACTAATCAATGAATCAACGCTTTCGAATTAAATGAACTTCCTTTAATTCTATCGCTTCACCCCCTGGGATCTCAAGAGCCCGCAACTTTAATTTTGTAAAACCTTTATTAAGTGTTACGCCCCCCAAATCCATAGTACCCCAAATTTGCTCATATACCTCTTTTCTATTTATGCGATCTGCGCTTGGTAGCATTTTGCTTTCAAATGGTTCTGTTACGTTAACTTTTATAAATGAATTAGAAACCTCAAGCTGAAGCTTGCTTCCGATATCTGCCTTTTCACATGCATACTTGAGTAATATGTTGTATTCGCCTTTGCGGATTACATTTAAGTTCCAATATGGATAAGCACTCGTACTCTTCCAGTTATCGACCCAATCATTCGCCCAGCCAGCAGGACCATTATAACTTATTCCATGCTGACTCGCGTTCGGCCGGGCTTTTTCTGCTGGAAACAAATAGGCGTAATGCCCTTCAAGGACTACTTTATCCCTCTCTTTGTGACCAACTTGAATTGCAACTGAACCAAACCCATCCAATGTCACTTCCCGGAACCAATCTTTATAAGTAATTTTAAATTTAGATAATTGATCGACTTCAATACTCGCAAGATTCTTTTTTTGATCAGGATCATTCTTCATGTCATACAGCTCCCAGCCCCTACGCTCATCTACAGCACGCCATCGTTTTGAGCGCACTGCTTTCTTGGTATCTTTCAGCCTAGTCCCCCCCCATGCAGTAAACAGCAAGCGATCCTGCCAGACCGTGTTTTTGTCATCAATTAAAGGAACTAGGCTCTTGCCATCTAGCCGCTTGGTTTTGTATTTTTTGATTCCGCATAAATCCATAATAGTAGGAAGCAAATCAATATGTGCTGCTATTGTACTAACCTTTGTATTGGCCTTAATTCTAGATGGATACCTTATGAACAAAGGCACTCTAACACCGCCTTCATGCGCGCTTCCCTTACGGCCTTTCATATTTGAGTTATAGCGAAGCCCATTAGGACCATTGTCTGTTAGAAAGACAAAGATAGTGTCATCATCTATTTTTAACTCCTCTAGCTTAGATAAAACCCTGCCCATATTATAATCAATGTTTTCTACCATTGCATATGCACAAGCTATCTTAGGGTCCTTAATTCCTTTATCTATGTACTTCTTGAAATAATTGTCTGGAACCTGCCATGGTGTATGCGGGGTATTATAAGGTAAATAGCAAAGAAATGGCTTAGACTTATTTTGTTCTATAAAACTAATCGCAGCATCTGTTAAAGCATCAACCATATAGCCCTTCGACTGAACACTCTTTCCATTATGGTCAAGGATCGTGTCAAAGTAGTTGTTCCAATGACCAGCACAGAACCCAAGGAACTCATCAAATCCTTGTCCATTTGGGTGGTGAGGATATTGCGACCCATTATGCCATTTCCCAAAAGCGCCAGTCACATATCCGTTTGATTTAAGCAATTCAGCTATAGTAATCTCATCATCACGCATAATCTCGTATCCTCGAGTCACACCGTGAACCCCTGTTCTAAGATGATACCTGCCTGTCAACAGACTTGCTCTTGTTGGAGCACAAACAGGACTAACGTAAAAACGATCAAAACGAACTCCTTCATGCGCTATTCGATCGTGAACAGGGGTGTCTATCAATTCATTCCCATGCGAGCGAACATCCCCGAACCCTTGATCATCTGTCATAACAATCACTACATTAGGCTGCTTAGCGGTTGCATAATCACTGGCAGTTACGCCAATCAAAAGAATAGGAATACTTAAAAGCCGAATAAGAAAAATCACTTAGAGAAATAATGAATAATTGCCTGAAATTAGACCAGAAAAATGGATGATAATTAATGTTACAAATTAAACTTTGTAGTGAATATCCAATACCATTGCAAAATACCTTGTGATAACTCGACCTGTAGGGATAACGTCTTGAAGCCTAAAGGCGTTAGATCATGAGTAAAAAAATAAGATGGGGCATTCTGGGAACTGGGATGATTGCGAAAAAATTCGCCAAGGATCTTAACGCTACAGACTTAGGGGAGTTGCATGCCACAGGATCAAGAAGTCAAGATACCGCAAATTCATTTGCATCTGAATTTGGAGGGAAAGCATTTAGCTCCTACGAATCAATAATTAACGACTCCGAAATCGACGCAATATACAATCCTCTTCCAAACGGTCTTCATGCCGAATGGTCTATAAAGGCAATGAACGCTGATAAGCATGTGCTCTGCGAAAAGCCAATGGCTAGGAACATTTCTGAAGTTGAAGAAATGTTCAAAGTTTCAGACCAGACAGGAAAAACCCTCATTGAGGGGTTTATGTACAGAGCTCATCCTGCAATTCAGAAACTAATCGAAACAGTCCGCAGCGGGACACTAGGAAAAGTAAAATTAATAAGATCTAATTTTTCGTTTACCCGTGAAGTAATGGATAGCGATGCTCGCTATAAAGTAGAACATGCCGGAGGCGGCTTAATGGACGTAGGTTGCTATTGTGTGAATTTAGCCAGAGCAATCGTAGGTAGAGAGCCTAGTGAAACTTCGTGCATTGCGCATATGCACGATAAAGGCGTAGATGACTACGCTGCAGGACTCTTGAACTTCAACGGGGAGACATTAATGACTTTTACATGCGGAATGACTGTCATGAACGACTGGACTACATATATTTCAGGAGATAAAGGCGAAATCAAAATTGAAGCTCCGTGGTTTTGTGATGGCACTTTTAAGCTAACCAAAGGCGAACAATCCGAAGTCATAGAGGCAAAAACAGACAAACCTATGTATGCACTTGAAGCTGAAGCATTCTCTAAAGCTGTTGCTGGCGGCGAGCCTTGGATCACAAAAGAAGACACTTTAGGTAATATGCGAGTACTGGATCAACTGCGCCAGCAATCCGGTATTCCTGTTCCAATTTAATCCAGTGATAAACCAACCTAACATTCTCTGGATTTGCACGGATCAACAGCGTTACGACACAATCAACGCTCTTGGAAACTCCCATATTAATACTCCTTGCATAGACTCACTCGTTAGAAGCGGGGTCTCGTTCGGGCAAGCGTATTCACAGAGCCCAGTTTGCACCCCGAGCCGTGCTGCATTTTTAACGGGAAGATATCCTAGAACAACAAAATGCCGACAGAACGGGCAAGCTATGCCCCCGAATGAAAAGTTGATTAGCAGGCTTTTTGCTGATGCGGGTTACACATGCGGACTAGCTGGAAAACTGCACCTTGCAACCTGCGCAAACGGAATTGTCGAAACACGTATAGACGATGGTTATGAAGTATTTCATTGGTCTCATCACCCTCAACCTGATTGGCCTGAAAACGCCTACACACAATGGCTAAAATCGAAAGGTACATCGTGGGAAGAACTGTATAGCGGCCAGTCAACGGATTACATCAAGCACGGCGTGCCTGAGGACTTCAACCAAACAACATGGTGCGCAGAAAAAGCTATTGAGTTCATAGAAAGCGAAAAAGGCAAACCTTGGTTCTTTAGCTACAACTGTTTCGCCCCCCACCACCCATTTGATCCACCTGCAGAGTTTTTATCCCGTTACAATCCTGATGACATGCCCCTCCCCAAAACAAGGCCTGAGGAATTAAAAAACAAGACTATATACCAGCAACTCGATGGTCAGTTTGCCCACAACGATCCAAGCAGCTATGACATAGGGAAAATGACAGATAATGACAAACAGGAAATTACAGCTGCGTACTATGCGATGATTGAACTCATTGACAAACAGGTTGGCCGAATGGTCGGCGCACTTGAAGAGACAGGACAACTAGAAAATACTATTGTTATTTTCATGTCTGACCATGGAGAAATGCTTGGAGATCACGGCTTTTATCTGAAAGGGCCTCATTTTTACGATGAGGCAGTTCGCGTCCCATTGATTTTCTCCTGGAAAGATCGAATGCAAGCAGACCTGAGGGCTGACGGCTTAGTTGAGCTAATTGATATTGCCCCCACACTACTAGATGCCGCCGGACTTGATATCCCAGAATATATTCAAGGCCGATCACTGCTTCCGATCTTACTCGGTCAAAAAACAGCGAATTATCATCGCGATTATGTCTTTAGTGAATATTACAATGCGTGGACACACAAACATGCTTATGGGTCGATGCTACGAACTAGGGATGAAAAAGTCGTAGTTTATCACGGCACAGATCAAGGCGAGTTATATGATTTAAAAAGCGATCCTAATGAGTATGAAAACCTCTGGAACAATCCTTCACATACGAAGAATAAGTTACGGTTAATGAAAGCTTGCTTCGATGCTAGCGTTTTCACTATGGATCCTTCACCTCCTAGACTTGGACCATTTTAAAAATGAAATTCTGTTTAAACACCAGTACCATAAAACCACAGCCGCTAATTATGAAAATTGAGTTAGCAGGAAAATCCGGTTATGACGGCGTTGAACTTTGGGTAAATGATATTTACGAATACATAGGTCGTGGCGGTGAAGTCAGAGATATTGAGCAGGCTTTAAGTGATAACGGACTCATTGTCCCCAGCATGATTGCAATACGGCAATGGGGCGATATGGATGGCTGGGAGTACCAACTAGTCAAAGATGAAGCCAAGCGACGTTTCGCTTTATGTGCTCGCCTTGGTTCACCGTATATTGTTGCAACCCCCCCACTAGAAAAGACAGGGACTGAAAATCTTCCAGAACGCTATCGTGACTTATTGGAAATCGGCAGAACAGAAGGAGTTAAACCAACATTTGAGTACATCAGTTTTTTTAAGTCTGTCTACCGATTGGCAGATGCATGGGATATTATTCAAAAAGCGGACGACCCTGATTCAAGCATCATTATTGATGCATTTCACAATTGGAACAGCAACTCTACACTGGATGACTTACGTCAAATTCCATTGGATAAAATCAGTCATTACCACATCGATGATGCAGCACAAGACAAGCCGCCAAGGTCCCAAAAAGACCCGGATCGAGTAATGATTGGCGAAGGCCAGATCGACCTGAAATCAGAAATTGCCGTACTTAAGGAGTTGGGTTACGACAAGACAGTTAGCCTCGAGTTGTTCAATTCTGAACTTTGGGAGCAGGATCCACTGGATGTCATTTCGACCGGATTGGCGAGGATGAAGCAGTTGTTTAATTAATAAACTGAATCACTTAAAGTAA
>JASLKL010000008.1:31625-34396 GCA_030747605.1 Verrucomicrobiota bacterium
CACATGCCGCCAATAGACCGCCCCATACGCGGTCATTTTTAATAAGACCAGTAACTTGCTCTCCATCAACTGGCTTCATTGCCGAAGTTATAAACATAGACCAAGTCCATAAAGCTCCTAAACTAGCAAGCAATGCAGGCGTTCCAATATCCTTCCACAGGCAATAGCCTAACACTGCAAGTAGCAACAACGTCGCACCAAGCTTTAACCCAAAGATTTTTAATCTGTTCTGGGTAAATACTCCAAGCCCAAGCCATGTGAATGATTGATAATCTGTTGATTTGCTTTCAGACATTGTCAACAAACTAACTATTACATACAATATTGAGGAGAGTACCGCGGCAAGAAAAACGCTATGCATGAAATTCAATTCTGCACCAAAAGTTGCTATTAACCCTTCACTATCTATCCATTCGTAAACCCACGGTATTCCATAAGAAAATGCAACACCCGATAAGATAGCAACAAATCCAGCAGTAGCCGTACCACCTTTCCAAAGCAGTCCGAGAAAAAATGCAACAACAACGCCAGCTATTAATTTAGACTGATGGTTTGCAATCTGAAGAAAGAAACTGTCTTCAGAATTAGGGTCCATAATAAAAACAGTTACTAGTGCGGCTAAAACTAAAAAGAAAAGAACCCAGAAACGACCTACTTTTACTAGTTTCTTGTCATCTGCATTTGGATTCAAGTATCGCTTGTAAATATCAAAGGTAACCAAAGTCGCACCTGAATTTAACATGGAATCGATACTCGAAAGTATTGCGCCAAAAACTCCAGCAGCAATCAATCCTACCAATCCAAATCCAACTGGCGCTACAAGGTCACCTAACAGCTCCAAAAACACAGCATCTTGAGCCACAATCTGTCCTTTTTCAGCATAGTAATACCAAGCCGCAATGCCGCAACCGACAGAAAAAAACGGGATTAATAACTTAAAGAAACCAGCACTAATAACACCAATCCTCGCCTCCTTATCTGTTCGCGCTGCAAGTGTTCGCTGTACAATGAATTGGTTGGCCCCCCAGTAATAGAAATGCAGCACCATTAAGCCTGTCACAACCCCACTCCATGGCAATTTTGGATGATTAGATGGATTATAAAGATGAAGACGTTCCATCCCGCCATTTTGCGCGGAATCTGCTGCAACCATTCCTCCCCAGCCTCCGATTTCAGAATACATAAACGCAGCCAGAAGAAGTCCCCCAACCAGCATTAATAATGATTGTATCACATCCGTAATAATGACAGCTCGCAAGCCACCAACGACTGTGTATGTGCCAGTAATCAAGGCCATCCCCAAGATTCCCAATAAGTAATAGAACGAATCGATATCGCCAGGAGACAACCCTTCCTTACTCCCTCCTCCAACAATGGTAGCTGACGGTTTATTCTTATAGCCAACACCAGCATTCACAATTTCAACTTTTCTGACTCCTGTTTTTGACACTGAAACATAAGCTTCAGCAGCATCTCCATCACTAGGAGGTGAAATAATAATCTTAGGAGGAAGATTTACGTCGTAACCTTCTCCACCGTCTGAAATCTCTACACCAACTACTTCACCGTTTTTAATAATCGCTTCAAGAATAGCATCTCCAGATTCAATGGTAATACTTGGGGTAGATTCCTCACTGTAACCAGACCCTCTTGATTTAATATTTACGGCAGAAATTACCCCTTCCCCGATAATAACTTTCCCCGTGGCTGAAGTATTATTATTTTCAGGCGGTGCGATTTTCACGCTCGGAACACCAGAATAATCTCTTCCTGCATTTACAATGGATATCGACTTAACGCTTTCGTTTTCTAATTTAGCAATAACTAATGCCTTCTGCCCTGTATCGCCTTGTAATAAATAGTTAATGGATCGTGAGCCAATATAAAAAGCAGGCACAGTCATTACAAATACGATGATCGCAATCATAATAACCGAATAAGATATCCTTGAACGATCATCGTACCGTTTGCCCAAATACTCGCTCAAAGTGTAAATCTTCAGTTTTCTGTATACCGGCAGCAGCAAATAACAAAGCATAAGCAACCCCGCAATAGCTGTGATTTCGAAATGGCTTTGAGCAAATCCCACTGCAAACCCAACCCCCATCATTCCCATCATGTGATTTGCAGATACATTGGATCCAAAAATTGAGCCAGCAACCCCCCACCACCGAGCATCCCCTCCAGCCAGAAAATAATCTTTAGATGATTTTTCACGACGGCCTACCCACAATCCAATTACCATTATCGCAAGAAGCGCGCCGAAAAATATAATAAAATCGAATGTGCCTAACAATGTGCCTAGTGTAGCCATAATTGTGTTTGATTATCTAATGCGGGGAGAAGGATAGAATCAGCATAGCCAAGTTGCAACTCCGCTAAACTTAGCAAAAAAGGAGTCGAAAAATATCGGCTCCTTTTAATTGATAAAGACTATACTTAAAGAGCCGAAGCTACTAGATCGCCGACCTCGGCAGTAGAGTAACCCATGCGACCCGCTCCTAGATCTTTTATTTTTTCACGGGTAATATTAATCACTGTATCCTCTATGGCCTTAGCTGCTTCATCTTCGCCTAAGTGCTCCAGCATTAATGCCCCAGAACAAATAGCAGCCAATGGATTTATGACGTTTTGACCTGTATATTTTGGCGCACTACCACCTATTGGCTCAAACATACTTGTACCTTCAGGATTGATGTTTCCGCCTGCAGCAATACCCATTCCTCCTTGAACCATCGCGCCAAGGTCGGTGATTATATCACCAAACATAT
>JASLKL010000090.1 GCA_030747605.1 Verrucomicrobiota bacterium
GCACGAGTTCTGATCAGATAGCCTTCAGTAATTTTTTCTTTAATCAAAGAATGATTCCTTATCGGGTCGTTAATTTTTAAGAATGCTGACTCAGGTCTACCAGGGGGAGAACTAACAAACAAGATTGCACCTTTCAGTTGCGGATGTAATTTCAAATAACTGTCTAATTCCTTTCCTTGATTATCTAGGGCAAAAATAAATCGACCTCTCGACTTATATAAAGAGGGCCAGCCTTTTGTTCTTATTGCTTTATTTAAAGTGCTAAATTTTCCACGGACCTCGTCGGGGGTGATGATTCGTGAGAGGTTCAAGACTGATTTAATTTCCTTTTCTAATTCAACGAAATCTTTAATTCCGAAACCGCTTGATCCATTACCTGTGTTTTTTGTTTCAATGAGGATCATTATTGGAAGGTGATATGAATTTTTTATGGACCATGCTTCAATCTCATTGAGTGCTTTTATTAGGTTTGGTGTATTTGATCTGAAGTCAAAATTTGGAAAGTGTAAAACCTTCATGCCTGGGTCTTTTAATGCGTCTTCATCAAATTCAGGATAATTTCCCTTCCAATTAATACCATGTGCCATAATTGCTCCTAGAGGTTGAGAGTATCCTCCTCCCTTATTGTCGTGAAATATATCCAACTCGAATTTGCGCATTCCGATTAATTCTAACTGTTCGGTTAAAGGCCGGTGGGAATATTTTATTGCATCAGCTTGTGATGGCATAACCTTACGTATTAGCTGCATGACGCTGGAGTGAGGTTCTATGTGGTAGCTGTTATGAGTTCCTATCAACTGTATTTGGTTTAAAGCCAATAAATTATCTGTGCTGTTTATTTCGTAGGACTGAATAGTTATTTGTATGGTATTATTAGATAAATTAAGTCCTTTATTTATTGCGATTTTATTTTCGTCATCAGAAATCCAGACAGCCATGTTAGGAGAGATCGATTGTACTCGGTTTAGCCAAATTTTGTTTGGTGATAATTCAGGTGATTTAAATGAATATATGTAATTATTATTGCTTTCAATAAAGGTGCCCTTAATAAGTTCCGCTGACCTAGAAGAATAAACGGAGAAGCATAATAAACAAAATATCAGTAATTGGCGCATATTTAATAATGTTTATCGATTAGGAAAACGATTTGAATACTTTTTTAATTATTCAAATTGATAATTTGTATTGTGCGAGTGACGTTGATTTATTTGGCTCTTCATATCAATGCTGAATTTTCTTTTAAGCACTATGTTTTTCTCTTAATTAGCCTCTATGTTGAAATGTTATAATTATCAAGAATGCTTATGTGCATGATCCTGAGAAATATCACGGGGTTCTTATTGGGAATTCCTTTTGTTTGGATAGGCTATGATCATTTTGTGAAGCCAGAAATATTTGATCCGATAGTCCCGAGCTATTTGGGTTTTCCCCGTTTCTGGACGCTTTCCAGTGGAGTATTAGAAATACTTTTAGGGATAGGAATTATGATTCCATTCAGTCGTCGATTGGCAGCAAGATTACTAGCTCTTTTTTTGTTTTGTGTTTACTTGGCTAATTTAAACATGTGGTTAAATGACGTGCCGTTTAATGGAACCTTGCTAAGTTCAAATGGCCATCTTATCAGGCTTTTGATTCAAATAGTACTCATCTTGATTAATCTTTGGCTTGCCGAGTTGTTTTTAGGAAAATCGAGTAGAGGGCCAGGACAAAAAATTGATTAGTTATGGAAGAGACGACTACTATTGATTGCCCCTACTGTAACTCCGAAACGCTTGTCATTTTAGATGGTGTTGATGGAGATTTAGATTTGGTTTCAGATTGTGAGAACTGTTGTCGCCCTATAAATGTGAAGGCTAGTGTTGAAGATGGTGCAGTGGTTTCAATTCAAGCGGGATAGGTTTTTATTTAATGATTAATCAGACAAAAAGCCACCGCCGTTTGAGGCGGTGGCTGTGGTTAAATTTTATTTTTTGATGGCTGTCTTCTAGTTGACCTCGGCTGGTGGAATTTCGTTTAATGTGTAGTATCCAATAGGGTGAAGAATAGGTTTGTTATCGAGTGAGCGTACTCCTTTGGCCTGCAATTCGTGTACGTGACCCTTGGTTAGCTTGTCTACTGTAACGCGTACCGTTTTTGGCCCTGTTACCTCGACTCCTATAATTTCTGGGGTCAATTTATCCACCACAGGGCTGCCGTACTGGGAGCGGTAAATGTAGGTGTATGCACTCATGCTGTATGATTTTATATCACTGGCGGTTTTGGCATCGACTTCGTGCGTGAAGGTAAGTTCAAAGCCATCAGATTTTGCGCGCATCTCGTGAATTTCGAAAGGCACTTTGTTTTTCCAGGTAACGCGATCAATGGCGAACCGCTTACCGCCACGTGCGCCCCATCCACGATCCGTGCCTCCTATAAATAAAGTGCCACTTGGATGCATATATGCACTTATATTTCCAGAGCCGAAGCCTTTCAGAAAAGAGAAAGCTGCGCCTTGATAGACTCCATTGATCTTTTCAAGAAAACCTCGATTGACTACGGAGAAAGTCTGATCGCATACAAGTAATTGATTCTTAAATGGTCCGAATTTGCCATTTCCATCGTACGCGAACCCGCTGGTGGAGTTGCCTAGTATGCCGTGTGGAAAGACTAGAGCAGGGGGCGTTAATTCTTTTACTCGTTCGCGTTCAACTGGGTAACGACTATCTGACTTTGGCTCATTATTCGGGCGCTTCATGACTTTTTTTACTGCATCGAGATCAAACCATTTCCAGCCGCCTGGATGACCTTGGAATGAGCCTGGAGGAATGTGTTTAAGTGAGCTAGAACCGTTCCATGGGCCTTGGTTATCGGCGTAGAAAGCTTCGCCTAAATGGTTTAGGCCGATGCCTCCCGGGGAGCGAATGCCACTTGCTGTGGGAATTAGTTCTCCTCCCTTGGTTATTCGAACACACCATCCTCGATAATCAATTTGGCTTGAGAAAGAACCAGTCAGGCACAATACGATCCACATGTCTCCATTGGGGTCAGGTCGAGTGCCAAATGCATATTCATGATAATCTCCAGTAATTCCCCAGCCATCGTTGACAGTTTCAAATATGTCAGCCCGATCGTCTCCATCCATATCCTTCATGCGGGTCAGTTCGCCTCGCTGAGTGCAGTAGAGCCAGCCGTCGGTGAAGGCAAGGTTCAATGGCTCATGAAGTCCTTCGGCATAAAGAGTCCAATTGATCTCCTCTGGTTTGCCAAAGGGATTGGATAGCACGTATACATTTCCGCGGCGGCCGCAGACGGCAAGCTTGCCATTAGGCAGCATCTCGATTCCGCTAGTCTCTACAACTACGCCTTCAGGAATTGGTATCCGATCGATTTGATAATAATCTGACTCAACAGGGTCGGCTGCGGATGGATTAGGAGTTTGGCTAAGTGCAATTACAGCCAAGAGTGAGAAACATGTAATTCTTTTTATCATTTTAATATTCCTTTCTGTGATATGTCTTAAAGATTCCACTCGTAGTGTTGTTTCAGAGTAGTGCGCCCATCGACATTGAGTTTGATAAGCAGTTCTTTGCGGTTGTTATTTTCACGAATAACCGGCTTGTTGTCGCCGAGATCTGTAAAGCTAACACGGAGCATTGAGCCGCCTATAATGTAGCCATCATTTTTTTCACTGATGGAATCAGCTGCAGCTGCAAGATACCAAACCTCGCCGCTTCCTCTGATTTGAAGGTTGCGAGTGATTGAAGGCAAAGCTCCTGCTGTAGGTTCTACGCGATCAACGACATTCATTATTCCGCCTATACTGTATCCGAAAATAGGGTTTCGTTGTTTGCCCATCAGAGAATAGCCGCGAAACTTCATACCTTTAGCTCGAGTATCACGGCCTTCCGCTCGGGGCCAAGGAGCTTCTTTGTTCTCAAGTTGGGCGAATGGTTGGTCGCGGGTGAGGTTAATCAAGTAGTGTCCGGATGGGCGTTGAAAGCCTTGTCCGCGTCCATTCCAGTGCTTGGCCCCATCGATAAAAGCTCCGTGCCATAGCATTGCAATTTGCATGGTGTTTGCATCAAAACATAGGTTAACTTTTTCGGGATATCCAACGCCGATGCCACGTGGACTGGCGCCTTCGATGAAGTTGCGGTAGATGCGCGTCTCCTTAGTAATGTCTATTGGGTTTCCAGTTGGAAACGGCTGTTTGCCACTTCTTTTTGGCTTAATGATCTGTTTGGCTAACTGTAGTCGTTTAATATCTGGGCCAGACATGTCGAGTGCGAGTTCCTCTTGGCCTCCCTTTTCGAAGTATTCCAATCGAAGTTTTGCTCTACCCGGTTCAAGGGCTATGCTTCCTTCCTTAACGGTCATGGAATGAACACCGTCATTATCCACAACAATTTTGTCATTGATGAATAGGCGAGAACCGTCATCGGAGCCAAGCTTGAATTTGTAGTTGCCTTTTTTGGTAATATTGAGTTGGCCTTCGAATAAAACACCGAAGTTTTCGGATATGCCCGCTAGACCAGGGTCGGCTATTCCGCTTTCGGCTTTTCCGGTTTTGAATGGTTTGAGTTTAGAGAAATCTGGCATTCTATCCCAGCTGCCTTTGTAGGCGGCAAAAGTGAAGTTTTCGATCTTACCTTTTGCAATCAATCCTTCCTTATCCTCGTTATCACCAGTGCCGGCGCTTAGGGCTCGCACATAGGCTATGAGAGCTTTCATCTCCTCATTGTTCACGGCCGGTGGTGGTGGCATTGGAGCGGCGGCTTCTTTGGCTACCTTGTCCATAGGTTTTAGTATGGATTCTGTGAAATATTTTTCATCGAATACTACTTCTGCATCCTTGCCCCCGTAACCGATTGTTACGACTCGTTTTTTACCCCAAAAATTACCCATGAATTTTGGGGCTTTCATAGCAATTCCAGCTGGAGCAGGTACATTTGGATCTACCTGATGGCAGGTGAAACATATCTTTGTTTGAAAGAGTGTTTTGCCTTTAGCTATCAACTCCGTGTCATCAGCGGCTTGTGCTGGCAGGGTAATTCCCGCAGCTAAGCCCATGACATGCCAAAATGGATTTCGCTTTAAACTGTGCATGCTTGCTGCGAATGGTGCATATTAGTTCCTATCTGTCGAGAAGAACTCAGAAGATTATCAAAGCTCGACGAGCGCTCTACTTTTTCGTAACCAAGCGCTGTCCAATGTTTCCGATTGGTTTTTACATTTTGGCTTTTGCTGGGGGCGCCTTGCTATCGGCAAGCTCATTGCCGTTTTGGCGGTGTTGTTGTAAGCGTATGGGCCTGATGGATATGCCTGGCCATCGGAAGCTTCACGGCTCTCCTGTGCCCTTGGCCGGTGGTCTGGCCGTTATTACTGGTTTGGCCGTTCCGATATTATTTGCATTTCTTTGGGTTTGGTTGGGGTCTTTGCCAGAATCATTTGCGCATGTTGTTTCGTATGGCCTATCAAATAGAGGCTGGCAGTTGGCAGCAATCTTGGTTGGCGCCATTGCAATGCTAGCGATTGGCATGCTGGATGATAGCCGCGATCTTTCACCAAAGTGGAAGTTATTAGGTCAAGTGGTTATTGCTTTGGCTGTAGCTGCAAGTGGTATTCGTGTAACGATGTTTGTTGATAGCGATATTTTTAGTTATATCGTAACGGTGTTGTGGATTTTAACTGTCACTAATGCTGTCAATTTTCAAGACAACATGAATGGTCTTTGCCCTGGACTGGGTATAATATGTGGTTGGTTTTTTGCGTGGCATGCCGGCTTAGAGGGGCAGTATCTTGTGGCTTCGCTAGCGTTCCTGTTTTCTGGGGCGTTGTTTGGTTTTTTGCCATTTAATTTTCCTAAGGGTGGAGTGTTTTTAGGTGACGGGGGAAGCCATGTTGTTGGATTTTTGTTGTCTGTTTTGGCGGTGCTTCCTGATTTTTATTCGAATGCTAGTCCATATAAATGGCTGCTCATTACGCCATTATTAGTGCTCTTTATTCCATTGGCTGATTTAATCTCAGTAATAGTTATTCGTTGTAGATTGAGTCAGCCGGTTTGGGTTGGTGACAATAACCACTTTTCGCATCGCTTAGTGAGAGCCGGTCATCCTAAAACAAGAGCCGTATTGTTGCTTTTATTGGTATCTGCTGTCACAGGGGCCGTGACTCTTTTCTTATAACAGATACACTTATATTGAATAATCGTGGCTTGCTTGTTTTCGGTTCTTTTGGAAACTGGTCTTAGAATCCAGTGCCTCTTTCAGCAGAATTAAAGAATCAACATCTAGAGGTGACACGTCGTTACTTCCTTCAACTTGGTGCAGCTGGTGCAGTAGCGTTTAAGATTCATTCTGCTCAGGCTGATTCTGATCAATCCATTCTCGATTCAGCAACTGCTGATATGGGTTATTTCACTGCTCAAGATGATTTCGGTACAGTGGAGAGAGGGGATCCGCTTCCATATAAACTGCCATTAGCAAAACGATTGGAAATTGGACTTGAGCGAAAGTCGTGGAAGTTGGATGTCATTGCAGATCCTGATAGCAATAGCGACATAGGCAATCAGTTTTCCAGTGACAGTGGAAACCCTTTTGGTTTTAGTCATTTGATGAAGCTTGCTGAGAAACATGCAGTGCGATTTCTGAAGATTATGACCTGTAATAATATTGGGGCTCCACTTGGAATGGGGCTTTGGGAAGGGGTGCCTCTACGTCATATTATTTGGGCGACTAAGCCTAAGGAGAATATACGTAGAGTGTTTTATTATGGGCATCATAATAATGATCCCAAGCAGATGTTTCGAAGTTCGCTACCCATTGGCAGAGTTCTAGAGGATCCTCCTGGGGATAATCCAGTTATGCTTTGTTACAAATTAAACGGAGAATGGCTTACTGGCAAAAGAGGTGGCCCGGTGCGGATGCTTGTTCCGGACGCATACGGATTCAAATCAGTCAAGTGGCTCAAAACGGTTGTGCTTACAAACGCTTATAAGGCTAATGATACATATGCGGAGGCTAACAATGATGTAGACAGCTGGATGAAGACTATGAGCAGGTTCTATCTTAAGCCTGCAAAAGCAAAAGCAGGAGAGCCTATTCCAGTGACTGGATGGGCACAGGTTGGTGTTGGGGGATTAAGTAAGGTGCAGATTTGGGTTAATCCAAAAGATAAAGAGTTGCCAGAGGGAGATCCCTACTTCACCGCTGCTCCTTGGAAGGATGTTAAAATTCTGCCGCCGCCAACTCACTGGGGTGGTGGTCTTCCAGGGGGGAAGCTTCCAGATAATGTTCGTTTTTTTGATAGTAACGGCCGACCCAAACATTGGCCGATGCGATATACCCTTGCACATTGGGCCGCCTTAATTAAGGGAATTTCTCCTGGTATTTACGATGTTCGCTGCCGAACAGTTGACCAAAATGGGATTGCCCAGCCCATGCCGAGACCTTTTCGTAAGTCTGGAAGAAATACCATTCAGCGGTTTTCTCTGACAATTGAAGCTTGATGGGAGTTAATGCGTTTTAGAGGATTGAATTGAAGTGAAGATTTTGTTCTTCTCTTTTTAACCCGAAATATGTCCGCGCTTTTCATAACCCGAGGCGCAACTCGACCTTTAGTCATTCTTTGTCTATGCGTATTGGCCATTCATTTGGTCAAAGCTCAGCCTTTGGTATGGCAGGATCGTCAAACGTTTCGAGAGGCCAAGGTAAATACGCCGGTTGGTCAAGGGGCGGGATTCAGTTTACTTTCCGCAAAGGCTACCGGTGTTCAATTTACTAATACTCTTGCCCGCGTTCGTATGATGAACGCCAATCTTCTTAATGGTGCTGGGGTTGCTTCAGGCGATGTGGATGGCGACGGTTTATGTGATATTTATGTTTGTAGCCTTGATGGTGAGAACGGTTTGTTTAAGAACCTTGGTGGATGGAAGTTTAAAGATATTTCTCGCGAAGCTGGAGTTGGTGCATCGGGCATGTCGAGTACAGGTGCATCGTTTGGCGATTTAGATGGTGACGGTGATTTAGACTTGTTCGTCTCCTCTTGTGGTGGTCCAAACGCATTATTTATTAATGATGGTAAAGGTAAATTTAGTAATCAAACCAAGGCAGCTGGTTTAGAGGCGCCTAAAATAGGTTCAACTTCGGTAGCGATGGGCGATATCGACAGTGATGGTGACCTAGATATTTATGTAACTAATTATGGGGAGACTTCAGTTTTACGAAGCGGTGGTAAAGTGACGGTTCGGACCGTTAATGGAAAAGAGGTTGTTACTGGTAGATACTCAAATCGCATACGTATTGTTAAAGGCAATTTTGTTGAAGTTGGGGAACCTGACTTTCTGTATCTTAATGATGGTAGTGCCAAGTTTGTGAAGGTCGACTGGCTTGACGGTAATTGGCTTGATGAAGTTGGTAAGCCAATTAAAAAAGAATTCTGGGACCTTGGTCTCTCAGTCATGATTCGTGATATAAACCAAGATGGTTTGCCTGATATTTACAATTGCAATGACTTTCAGACTCCGGATCGCCTCTGGATTAATAAAGGCAATGGGAAATTCCAATTGGTGAATGAGATGGCAATTAGGCATCGGAGCTATTTTGCAATGGCTGTGGACTTTGCTGACATTAATCGTGACGGAAACGATGATTTTTTTGTTGCTGATATGATCAGTCCTAAACATTTGCTTGAGATGACTCAGATTGGGGTGACGAATCCGTTTGCCAAGCCGATCGATGAATCGATTGATCGACCAATTATCCACCGTAACACTCTATATGTTAACCGAGGAGACAATACCTATATGGAGACTGCCAATTACAGTGGAGTTGCAGCTACTGAATGGACTTGGGGTTCGACCTTCATGGATGTTGATTTAGATGGACTGGAGGATTTGCTGATTGCTAATGGGCACGCTTTCGATACTCAAGATCTTGATACCATAGAACGGACATCGAAGTTAGGGTCGCTGCCAGTTTCACAGTCGCGTAAAAAGATATTCTTATTCCCGCCGCTTGCTGTACCAAATATGATTTATCGAAATATTGGCAGCTTACAATTTAATGAGGTTGGCAAGGATTGGGGGTTTGATTCTAAAAATGTGAGTCATGGTATTTCATTGTGTGATCTAGACAACGATGGAGATCAGGATGTAGTTGTAAGCTGTCTAAATGCAAACGTACTCGTTTATCGAAATAATACGACAGCGCCGCGATTGTCAGTCGTGCTTCGTGGTGCAAACGGAAACACTAGTGGTATTGGGGCTAGAATTACTGTTCGTGGGGCTGCTCATGTTCAATCACAAGAGATGATTGCTGGTGGCCGTTATCTTGCAGGGGACCAACCACTAAGAACCTTTGCAGCAGGGAAGGCTGATAAGTTGAGTATAGAGGTGGGTTGGCCAAGAGGGGCACGCACAATAATTGAAGGAGTTAAGCCAAATTATGCCTATGAGATTCATGA
>JASLKL010000091.1 GCA_030747605.1 Verrucomicrobiota bacterium
AAAAGGCGTAAAAATGATTGGCCCTTGTGTCGATATTCCAACTAAACAACACTCCGCAAATTGCGACTAAACCGGTCACTAACAATAATGGAAGGCTAATTCCGTCATATCCAGTGATAAAGGAAATGCCTATTGAGGGAATCCAGTCGAATTTGATTTCGTCTGCTATCTTTCCATCTAAGAGATTTAGATAACAAAAGATCGAAATTGCAAATCCGGCTAGGGCAGTGGTTAGTGCAACCCATCGAATACGCTGGTGGGAGCTGGCCGGCATAAGCCCGCATATCAGTGCTCCAATAAAACTCAATATGACTGTGAGTAACGCTGTCATTTCAAGGGGTTATTTGACTAAACGACAGCCAAGTCTTTGGATAGGTTCCAGCCCAAATAACAAGGATCATGATCGGTGTCAAAATTAGGATTTCGTTTCGAGTTAAATCCGGCATGGATTGATATTTTTCGTTAATTGGTCCAGTGAATACACGTTGCAGCATTGTCAGTAAGAATACTGCTGTAGCCAAAAGGCCCAGTGTGGCTAATGCTGTCATCTTGGGAGCCAATGCGAAACTACCACTGAAAATTAGAAACTCCGCAGCGAATCCTGCGAGAAATGGAAGTCCCAATGAGCAGAAGGTGAGGCTATAAAACATTGCAGCAAAACGAGGTGTAACTGAACAGAGTCCACCAAATTCATCCCGGTTACGAATGCCCGTTCGCTGTTCTAGTAATCCCACGAGATAAAATAATCCAGCAGCAGAGAGTCCGTGGGCGAACATTTGTAAAATAATGCCCTGTTTTACTAATTCGTGGGCATCAACTTTTAGCTCATTAGCTGCTATTCCCAACGCGCCAATACCAAGGACGCAATAGGCGACGTGGTTGAGCGAGGAAAATGCTAATATTTTTTTGAGATCAGTTTGACGTAGTGCGAGGAAGGCTCCCCAAAGAATCGTTAGCAAAGCAATGCCTAATAACATTTCGGAATGTTGCCTAAGTTGTTCTGGGAAGATCGGGACGATCAAGCGAAGAAAGCCGTAAACACCCATTTTAGACATGACTCCGGTTAGGAGAATGACTACTGGAGTGGGTGCGGCGGCATACGCTGGAGCCTGCCATATGTGTAAGGGCGCAAGAGGTACTTTAACCCATAGGCCAGCAAGAATGGCGACGAATATTAATGAGTTCATCTCGACACTCTTTATTTTTTCAGGAAGCTCAATGAAATTAAAAGATTCGGTATTCTGATATAAGAACAAAAAACCAAGGAGCATTGCGACGCTGCCTAATACTGTGAATAGGAAGAAATTGATGGCGGCTTTGTGGCGATCTTCACTCTTGCCAAAGAGCTTGATTAGGAAAAAAGCAGGCACGAGGGCTAACTCCCAGTATATGAACCAATGGAAAAAATTTAGCGCAGTGAAAGTGCCAAAAAGTCCGGTAAATTGTATGCTTAAAAGTGCAAAGTAGGTTTTTGGACGGTCACTGTGTTTCCATGAGATGCAAACTACAATCGGTGCAAGAAGGGCCGCAAGAAATAGTACAAGGGCGTTGGTGGCATCTAGGCCTACATGGTAGTTTATATCAAGATCAGGAATCCATTGGTGTTTAACTTCTATTAGATTGCCGTCGAACTGTAAAAGCATCCATGACGTCAACGTGAATGACACTAATGCTCCAAGCAATGCTGTAAAACGCGCGCGCTGGGCAGGCATTGCGAGGATCAGAATGGCAGCCGCCAGTGGGGCCAATGTCATTAATGTGATCATGATGTCCAAAGTACGAGTGCTCCGAGTAGCACTGCTCCAAGAGCGATCAATCGGAGATAGCCTGGTAGAAATCCATTTTGTACCCGAGTGGCAGAACGGCTTGCACAGCGAATGCGATTACACAGTCCATCAAAGGCCAATGAGTCGATCAATTTTCGGTCGCCACCAATTGCAAATCCAGTGCCAATTCGAGAAGTTAATTCGACTGTAAGATCGCGAATAAATACCAGTAAGGCATTTAGTTGTTCGCTAAAAATGATGAATAGTGTCCATAGCCTTCCAACGGTGGCTTCGTATAATTCATCAAACCAAAATTTTTGCTCAAAAGGTTTCAATGCTAGAGGGTCAATAGCTTGTCCAAGTGCTCGGCCGCGGTATATTAGAACCCCAAGTGCAATGCCGCCGAGTGCCACAGCAATACTCACGGTGATGACAATAGTTTCATGCTTAGCTGGAAACCCTGGCAATGTTTCTAATAGACTGTTTCTCACCAAGGCCCCCAGTCCAAGCGCGAATATTGATAGAATTAAAAGTGGAATTGTCATGATCCCTTGGCTTTCGTGGGGTTCATTATTGCCGCGATGTACTCCTGGAAATACGTACATACACTGGCGTGTCATGTAGACTGCTGTCATTAGAGAAGCGAGGGCTGCAATCCAAAAAACCGGCTGATTATTTGCCCATGCTCCGGCTAGTATTTCGTCCTTACTGAAAAACCCGCTAGTAAAAGGAAAAGCCACTAGTGCGAGTGTACCGCAAAGGTAAGCTATTGTTGTAAGTGGCATTGGTTTGGCTAAGCCTCCCATTTTTCGAATATCCTGTTCCTCGTGACAACCGTGAATGATTGAGCCGGCCCCTAAGAAAAGCAGTGCTTTGAAAAAAGCGTGAGTCAATAAATGAAACATTCCAACAGATACCCCCGCGACACCTATGCCAACCATCATTAGTCCAAGTTGGCTAACTGTGGAATAGGCGAGGATGCGCTTGAGATCGTATTGGCCAAGTGCGATGAAAGCAGCAACTAGCGCAGTAATTGCACCAACCCAGGCGACCAAGGGCAACATCCCTCCGTCCTGAAAAATCGGATGTGTTCGAGCTACTAAAAATACACCAGCGGCGACCATAGTAGCTGCATGGATTAGTGCACTGACAGGCGTAGGGCCTTCCATTGCATCTGGTAGCCACACATGCAGTGGTAATTGTCCAGACTTACCTATAGCACCTACGAACAAAAGAAAACTGATCACGGCCGTGATCTTAAATCCGAAAGCTGTTCCAATTGGAAGAATTTGAAGCATTCCATTGTTTTCAGTTGTGTAAAAGTCGAGTGTTCCAGTCGATTTAAATACTAAAAGGATGCCGATCAGAAAACCCATATCTCCAATGCGGGTAACGATGAATGCCTTCTTGCCGGCAGCGGCAGCCTGCGGTTTGTGGTTCCAGAAACTAATTAGTAGATATGAAGCAACACCGACGATCTCCCAGCACATGAAGAAGAGTATAAGACTGTTAGCCAAGACAACCCCGAGCATTCCTGAAGCAAATAATGAGAGGTAACAAAAGAAGCGTGCCATCCGTTTGTCTTTCGCCATGTATCCAGCTGAGTAGATGAAAATAAGAGAACCAACAAATGTAACCATTGCGGCCATTGCGCTAGTTAAGGGGTCCAGTATGAAACCAAAATTAATTTCTGTGCCTCCAATTGTTAGCCAGTTTTGCGAAAATGGAGGGAAAACAATTTTTAATATCCATGTTTTATAAAAAGCCCATATTGCGATTCCACATGAGCCTAGTAAGGCGCCTATAGCAACTCCTGCAGCTTGCTTGCCGCTTTTCATAAGGGGAATTACCGCTGCAGCGAGAAGTGGCAGTAATGGAATCAATGCTAAAGTGCTAAAACTCATTCTTCTTTAAGCGTGTTTAGGGATTCCAAGTCAACTGAACGGAAATGTCGGTAGACGGCAATGACAAGTGCCAGTCCAAGTGCCACCTCGGCGGCAGCTACAGCGATGGTGAACAAAGTGAATAGTGGGCCGTGTAATAATTCAGGGTTGTTTCCGAAACGCCAGAAGGCGATAAAATTTAAATTAGCTGCATTGAGCATAATTTCGACTGAGAATAGAACCACTATGGCATTCCGTCTGGAAAGAGCTCCAAGTAACCCTATGCAAAACAAAACCGATGCAAGAATTAGATAATGGTGCAATGTGACAGTCATTCGATAGATATTTTCTTTTTAGCAGGATGCCCGCCTTGGGCGGCTGTGACAGCTCCAATAAGCGCAGCCGTTAGAAGTAGTGCTAAAATTTCAAGTGTTATGACGTATGGATGTATTAGCTTTTTACCTAAAGCTTTCACTGTTGATTGCTTTACAATCTCTTCGCTGTTACTGGGGTTATCGACTTGAGGAATCTCCTGGATTGTCGGAAGTAGCAGAACTAAAAACACGGAAGCTGCGATGATTGTTCCCCAAAAACTACCGCGTGATGTGACTCGAAATGCATCCTTTCCGGTAACTCGATCAGTCAACATGATAGCAAATAAAATAAGGATACCTACAGCTCCTGCGTATACGAGAATCTGAACTACAGCGATAAATTCTGCGAGTAGTAGTAGAAAGAGTCCTGCTAACCCCGCGAAGAACACTAATAGCGAGAAGACTCCGTGAACTAGATTGCGCTTCCGTATAGCAAACAGGGCGCCGATCACAGCGATCGCAGCTAAAATCCAAAATGCTGTAACTTCATTCATTCTCCGTATTGATATGTTCGCGGTTTAATGTTTGCGCGATTGACTTTATCTAATCCTTTAGCTGTTAAGTATAGGATCAACAGTGAGGCTGTCCAAATTATAGCTTTAATTGTAAAGCCATACTCTTCATTATTGTTTTCTGCGTGCCAGGCGAATCCAGTGATGAAAATATTTAGGATCGATAAGGGCATTAGAAACTTCCAAGCAAAGCTCATGAGTTGATCAACTCGCAAACGCGGAAGGGTGCCACGAAGCCAGATCATTATTCCGATAAGAACGCAAATTTTTGCCAAAAACCATATTACTTTTAGTGATGGGTAGGCCTCGGCGCCCGGTCCGTCGCCGGCACCCAGAAAGAGAGTCACGGCTAAGCCGCTAATCGCAAACATTGCGATATATTCACCTAGAAAAAACAGGGCGAACTTGAAGCCGCTGTATTCCGTGAAATATCCAGCAATAATTTCACTTTCGGCTTCTGGTAAGTCGAATGGAGAGCGGTTCGTTTCAGCCAGTGATGCTATAAAGAAAATTATAAATGCAGCTAACCCCCAAGGACTAAACACAAACCAATTCCATCCATCCTGACTCTTGGCAATCTCGCCAGCATTAAGACTGCCTACGGTCATAACAACAACTACAGCTGAGAGTACAAGTGGAATTTCATAGCTGACCATTTGAGCAATGGCACGCATTCCTCCAAGTAATGAATATTTATTTCGAGAAGCCCAGCCGGCCATGAATACGGCAAGTGTATTAAGGCCTGTGATAGCGAAGAAAAATATAACTGCGCCATCTAACATGAACGCTTTTACGGAATTCTGTTCATCGGTGAGCCACGGGAAATTTAATGGAAGAAAGCAAAGCACTAGCATCGCTGGGATCAATGAAAGGATCGGTGCTAGGAGATGAAACAAGCGGTCTGCTCCTGTAGGTACTATGTTTTCCTTAAAAAGCATTTTGATACCATCGGCAGCTGGTTGTCCTAAACCAAATAAGCTAAGTTTCCCGCCATATCGAGACATAGGCACGCCGACTTTATTTGGGCCGATTCGATTTTGAATTCTGGCTAAAGCCTTTCGTTCCACCCATGTGGTTAAGGCGAACATCGTTGGGAAAATGACCAGTAGAGGAACTGTGGCCAGAAGAATGTCTTTGATTAATTCCCAATTCATTCAGTGTTTTCCTCTTTATTGTGTTCAGTGGATGTCTGGGGTGGCTCTGAGGGGTCTTTTGATTCCTCTTTTGAATTGGCTTCAGCTTCAGATTTAGCCTTAGCTTCAGCTGCTTTTTTCTTTGCCTCTTTTGCAGCTTCAGCTGCTTTTTTCTTTGCTTCTTTTGCAGCTTTATCATCTGCAATACGTTTGTCTCTGTCAGCTGCTTCTTCTGGGTGAATCTTGTGGTAATACTGATTGCTTTTGAGCAAATCACCACGTTTAAGGAGTAGCCCGTTGAAGCGATCCGGAGTGCTCAGTTCAAATTGACTGTTCATTACTATGGCGTCAAAGGGGCAGACTTCGACGCAAATCTGGCAGCTCATGCAAACAGAAACATCGATATCGAATGTTGCCGGATAAAATTGCGGTTTTCCCCCAGGTCTTTCCTTTTTGTCATCGCTTTTTTCAATGTAGATGCACTGCGGGGGGCATTCACGTTCGCAAATCTGGCAGGCAACGCATCGTATGGTGTCCATCGGCTCACCATCATCGTGAAGCAGCATTGGGAAATTCCGGCTGTAATTTGTTACTGTTGTTGTTGGCCGTAGTTGCTCGCCTTCTTCTTTTGGGTAGTCTCCAGCACGTTTTGGCAACGATTTGTCGTTTTGCCACATATATTCCAGAGTGTTAAGGCGTTCTTTATCAAAGTAGGAACCAATGAAGTTTTTTAGAGTCACCGCCATGCCCTTCAAAATGCCTGCTCCCAGTAAGTTCATCGGTCCACCTCCCCAAGAACAATGTCGATGCTGCCTAGAATAATTACCGCATCGGCTACTTGCTGGCCAATGCACATATCACGTAAAACTGTGAGGTTTATAAATGATGGAGGTCTAACCCTGAAACGATACGGTTTGGGTGTGCCATCTGCTACGAGGTAAAACCCCAGTTCTCCTTTTGGAGATTCGATTCGGCCGTAAGCTTCCGCCGGCTTAGGTTTAAATACTTTGCCTGCATTTCCCATTACTGGGCCTTCCTCGATTCCGTCCAAGGCTTGTTTTAAAATTTCTATACTTTCCCGCATTTCCAACATGCGTATCATGAAACGATCGTAGCAATCTCCAACGTTGTTTTCTGAGTAAGGCACCCGAAATTTAAATCGATTGTAAATACCGTATTGATCTACTTTACGGATGTCGTAATTAACTCCGCTTGCACGAAGCATTGGTCCAGTGACTCCAGCACTGATAGCTAAGTCTCTCGAGAGTGTTCCTACACCTTGAGTGCGGCTTAGTATAATCTCGTTTTCACAGAGTAATTGTTCGTACTCGTCTAGAAATTTTGGAAAGCGATCGACTAGATCGCGTGCGCGTTTCAACCAGCCTTCAGGCACATCACATCGAAGTCCCCCGAATCGAAGATAGTTGCACATCATGCGAGCACCGCTGGCTTGTTCGAATAGGTCTAGAATCTTTTCGCGTTCACGGAATGCATAAAGAAGGGGAGTGCCAAGTGCTCCAAGGTCGTTTACGAAAAATCCAACTAGAGATATATGGTTCACTAATCGGGTTAACTCAGCCATTATCACCCTAAGATACTCCGCTCGTTCTGGCACCTCTATTTCAACTAACTTTTCGGCTGCTATCGCGTATGCCCAATTGTTAGTCATACTGTTGAAGTAGTCTAGACGGTCCGTAAATGGCATGCTTGCAAGATAGCTTATATTTTCTGCAATTTTTTCGTGGTTGCGGTGTAGGTATCCGAATACAGGTTTAAGATCGACCACAGTTTCCCCATCGAGCTTTACATCCATGCGAAACACTCCGTGAGTGCTTGGATGATGGGGCCCCATTGAGACCTCAAGCAGGCTGGTTTCAAGTCCGTCCTGTTGAATTAATTCGTAGTTCGGTGCTGTTTCGGTGGCGCTACTCAAACTATCACTTTCCCTCTTTGATGTTTATCTAATATTTCGTCGTGAGGTGTCGGTTCCCACTCGTAGTCAAATGGCTCAACATAGTCCTTGCGCATAGGGTGCCCTTCGAATTCGTCCCACATCAGAATTCGCCTTTGGTCTGGGTGGGCAATAAAGTTTACACCGAACAGATCGAAGATTTCTCGTTCTTGTAATTCACAACTCCTCCAGATTGGCGTCAGTGACTGGACTTCGGGATTGTTACGTTCGGTTAGCTGTTTAATTGTAAAAGGCCCTGTGTGCTTTTCCATTGAATAAAGATGATACACAACCTCAATTCGACTAGGGTCAATTCGTGTAACGGTCTCCATTTTGCCTTCTTCGTTTTCTACTTTTTCTTTGATTTCACGATCGAGATAATCGATTCCAGTGACATTGCTGCAATAGTCGAGAAGGAAGTCGTTGTCATCGCGGAGCCATTTGGCTAACGCTGTTGCTTCGGATAAAGGCACAATTAAAGCACAGAATTTATCGTCCCATTCACTACCAGAAAATCGCTGGATAATTGCTTCATGGTCAATAGGCTGACTCATGCCGAAGCTCCCTTTTCTTCATCGATTTTTTGTGGATTAGGATTGGCTGGAGGTTGCCATACTTCGGGATTGTAAGGTGGCTTAAGATCAGTTCCTGTGAATTCTGGTATAGGGTATTGCCGGCGTCCTTCTGTGAAGGCTGGATCTGATTTGATATCCTGTTTCCGTATTTTTTCCTGTAAATAGTTCAGTGACTGCAGAACAGCTTCTGGTCGCGGTGGGCATCCGGGCAGATAGACATCTACTGGAATATACCTATCGATTCCTTTCAAAACATTATAGCCTTGTTTGAATGGTCCTCCTGATATTGCGCAAGCACCCATTGCTATAACCCATTTCGGTTCAGGCATTTGATTGTATATGCGGACTACCTGAGGAGCCATTTTTTTTGTTACAGTCCCGGAGACTATCATTAGGTCAGCTTGACGGGGTGAGGGGCGGAATACTTCTGATCCAAAACGTGAAATGTCAAAACGTGATGTTGCCGATGCGATCATTTCAATTGCGCAACAGGCAAGGCCGAAGGTTAATGGCCATACAGATCCACCTCTTGCCCAGTTATAAAGGAAATCAACTTTTGAAACTATTACGCCAGCTCGTTCAAGTTCAGCTCGGGTGGTGTCATCTAATTCTATGCTAGGGGATGTGTTTGGGGTTGTCATTTCCAGTTTAGAACTCCTTTAATCCATAGATAAATTAAACTTTCTGCTAAAAGTAAAATGAAGATGCTCATCGCTAAAAATGCTCCGAAGGATAAGTCTGTGAATGCGACAGCCCATGGGTAAATAAAAATTACTTCAATATCAAAAATCACAAATGCTAACGCGTAAAGATAGTATTGAACTTTGAATTGTACCCACGAGTCGCCTTTTGATTCTAATCCGCATTCAAAGGTAGATTCTTTAATTTTCCCTGGTTTTTTTGGTGCCAGGATGGCTGAGAGAATGAGCGGAGCGCACGCGAAGCCAATTGCCAATAACATCATGAATGCTAGAAGCAAATAGGCGTGAAAAGGTTCGCTATTTGCTCCTAACATACGCACGGCATAAAAATGCTGTGTGAGGAACTCGGTTGGCATGATTGTCAGCTCTCTAGGCCAAACGAAAAAGTTCAAAACTGCTTCGCTACTTTGTTGACGCGCAGAGCATTAGGATTCCAAAAAATAAGTCAAGACTCTCTTTGTTAAAGCTGTAAAATCGTTGATGAAAGTCTGAATATTATGGGGTATGCATACTACATATTAAGATATCTGAAGCTTAGTTGTA
>JASLKL010000092.1 GCA_030747605.1 Verrucomicrobiota bacterium
ATTGAAAAAATTATAGAAAAAGATGCTTATGGAAACATTACAAAGTTTGAAGATATCGACGGGGATGGAAGATGGGATGGAGAAAATGTTACCAATATATTCTCATACCGCAGTGAAAACGGAACCTGGCCTGTTATTTTACTTACGCAAATTGCACTAATCGGCGCATTTGCTGGCTTTGCCGGTGGAGGCGGCTTAGGGAATTCTACATATAGTAATTATGTGCGCGACAAAGGCTGGGGAATGGGGAGTCAAGTCGGAGCTATCCCAAGCGCAATAGGCGGCAGAAAAATTTCCCTGAGCCACGTAGGGAAAACCTTCCCTCTGAGCGATGAAAACCTCCGGCGTTGGAAGGGCTGGTGGCGTTATATCCTGTCTGACCAGCTACTAATATGGATGCCGGGATGTATCATGGGCATGGCTTTACCTGCACTCATCTCAATTCAGTTTTCACCACACTCAGAAATGTTCCATCAGACCGAACGACTTGATTGGGCTCAAGCAATCATCAGTGCAGACGGACTTCGAAATGCTCCCAGCTTTTCCCCCGAGCTCGCTCAAATAATGTGGATTAGCACGCTTCTAGTTGGATTGATGGTTTTACTCCCCAGTCAAATGTCAATAGTAGAGGATGTGTGCCGGCGTTGGACCGATATAATTTGGTCAGGAAGCCGGCGTGTACGAGAAAGAATGAAAACACATGATGTTAAAAGAATTTACTATACTATATTGGCCTTCTACATGACCTGGACATTTGTTTGCGCAACTATATTCCTGTTTTATAGCAAACCTAAGATCATGATTCTTGTTATTGCTAATCTAAATAATCTAGCACTAGGCACTGTAGCGTTGCTTCTCTTACGAACAAATGTTCGCCTACTTCCTAAGCCATTACGCCCCGGATGGATAAGTCGCCTTGGATTAATATCCTGCTCAGGGTTTTATCTTGGCTTAGCCGCACTGGTTTTTTACCAAAAACAAATTCCTCTCATTTACGAGATTTTAAACATCGAGTAAGCTGACTTGCCCGTGACAAATTCACCTTTCAACTTGAGCGGCAAAGTAGCCGTAGTTTCCGGTGCAGCAAACGGCATGGGGCGAGCAATGTCATTGGCACTTGCGGAAGCAGGTGCGGACTTGGTGCTAGTAGATATCAACGAGAAGGGAGCCAACCTCGTTGCTGATGAAGTCGAAGCAGTTGGGCAACGTGCTCTTGTATCTAAATGTGATATCTCTGATCCAAAATCCATAATAGAAATGTTTAAGGACATTGACTCGTCATTTGGGCGTATTGATTTCCTTGGGAATGTTGCGGGTGAAGCTATTCGGGAAAAACCTGAAAAAATTCGACTTGAGGATATAGAATACTCTTGGAGAAGTATTGTTTTTGGTCGTTTTTGCTGTTGCCAAGAAGCCGGCCGCAGAATGCTCAAACAAGGTAGTGGCAGTATTGTTAATATAGGGTCTCTTGCAAGTGTCACGGCACTAGGTCGAGGCCATATTGGTTATAGCATGGCAATGGGAGCCGTAGCTCAAATGACTCGCGAATTGAGCACGGAATGGGCTCATCGCGGTGTTCGTGTGAATGCTATTCTTCCAGCACAAGTAATGAACGATGGGCTTCAAGAACGTATTAATGCAGACCCCAAAATCCGAGATCGTTTTCTTTCTGGCATTCCTTCAGGTCGATTTGGAAGTCCAGAAGACATTAGAGGCCTCGCTGTTTTTTTAGCATCAGACGCGTCATCATGGATTACCGGAACTCTTATCCCTATGGATGGAGGCAACTTGGCACAAAATGCCGGGGGATCACACGGCAGCGAGATTTTTAACGAATAGCTAGCGAATGGAGCCCACAAAGGAAAGATTGTTAGAAATCTATCGACGGATGCAGTCAATCCGACAGACAGAACTGGTGCTTGCCAAAGCACATCAGCAAGGACTAGTTCACGGCGCATGCCATACCTACATTGGGCAGGAAGCTATTGCCGCGGGTGTCTGCGTTCATTTGCAAGATAAGGATGTCGTTTTCAGTACTCACCGCGGACATGGACATGCCATAGCCAAAGGGATGAAGCCTGAACAACTAATTGCAGAACTATTTGGCCGCAAAACAGGATGCTCAAAAGGGCGTGGCGGCAGTATGCACCTGTTCCAACCTGAGATCGGAATGATGGGCACCAGTGGAATCGTGGGGCCCAGTATACTTCAAGCCTGTGGAGGCGGATACAGTTTCAAGCTATTGAAAAAGGAAAACATAGCAGTTGCGTTTTTCGGAGACGGCGCGGTTAACAACGGTGCTTTTCATGAGGGGCTGAACATGGCCAGCATCTGGAAATTGCCGGTTATTTTTGTTTGCGAAAATAACCAGTTCGCAACCGAGGTGGCATTTGAATATTCCAGTAGCAATCCTCATGTCGGAAGGCGCGCAGAGCTCTACGGGATTGCCGGATTTGAGGTAGATGGCAATAACGCTAAAGATGTTCATAGAGTTGCTGGAGAAGCAATTCATAGGGCTCGTAAAGGTGATGGAGCAACTCTAATTGAGTGTAAAACCTACAGAACCCGAGCTCACGCGGAAGGGATGGATGACTTTACCTATCGCACTCAGGAAGAGGTCCAAAGATGGAAAGAACTTTGCCCGATAAAGCAGCTTGGACAAGCGATGATAGATGATGGCCTAACGACTGAAAAGGAACTCAAAGTTATTGAGAATGAAATAGCTCAAAGCGTATCTCTAGCTCAGGCGAGTGCTTTTAAAAGCGACTATCCATCTTCCGAGACTGCCACTGATTACCTTTTCTCGAATCAAACTTCAGAAGCTCCGAATACTCCAAAGTCAGGCACCCGAGAATCAACATTTGTTGGCGGAACCCGCGAAGCTTTGGCATTTGAAATGAAACGTAACCCCAGCATTTTTGTGATGGGTGAAGGGATAGGCCAACGAGGCGGCAATTTCACCACCACTCTTGGATTATTTGAGGAACACGGAGCAACCCGTCTTTGTGACACGCCAATATGCGAACGCGGGTTTGTGGGACTAGGATGTGGAGCAGCCATGACAGGGACCCGGCCTGTGATTGATTTCATGTTCATTGACTTCATAAACGACTCATTTGGAGAAATCATCAACCAGATAGCCAAAATGCAATACATGAGTAGTGGGCGGCTAAAAATGCCCGTCCTTCTCCGCGGCTGCATAGGAATCGGGCACAGCGCAGCAACTCATCATTCCGGGAATTATTATTCTATATACTCTCATATCCCCGGCATCCACGTAGTAGTGCCATCAAATCCATATGATGCCAAAGGGCTCTTTCATTATGCTTTGCGCTGCAATGATCCCGTACTATTTCTGGAACACCGGGAATTAATGGCAACAAAAGGCATGGTTCCTGAGGAAGATTACGAAATCCCTTTTGGCTTAGCACGAGTAGCACGCGAAGGATCCGATATAACGATTGTTGCTCTGTCTCTTATGGTGCAACACGCCTTATCGGTTGCAGAAAAACTTGAAGAAGAGAACATTTCGATTGAGATAATTGACCCCCGGACAGTAACCCCGCTGGATATGAAAACTATACTTCGTTCGGTCACCAAAACTGGACGATTACTTATTGTGGATGAAGCTTTCGCTCCTTGTAGCTTAGCTAGTGAAATCGCCGCCCGAGTAGCCGATGAAGGCTTCGACCAACTCGATGCTCCAATCAAAAGACTTAACAGCTTACACACACCAATTCCATATAGCCCAACACTAGAACAATCAATTGCACCTAATACAAATACCATCGAATCGGCTATTCGCGAACTATTGGACGAATAATCATGTCAACAGAAGTAACAGTTCCCCGCCTAGGCTGGTCAATGGAAGAAGGCACCTTCTGTGAATGGCTAAAGGATGACGGTGAAAAAGTTGAAGTCGGAGATATGTTATTTGTTCTAGAAGGAGAAAAAGCGTCACAGGAAATTGAGTCATTCGATGCGGGATATCTGCGACTTCCCCCAGACGCGCCTAATCCTGGAGATACTGTTGCGGTCGGCCAACGTCTAGCCTTCCTTGCCGACAAGAAGGATATGGAGCCATGGACAAACGCATCTCAGGCAACCCAAAAAGCAGAGCCTAAGCAAGCAAGCCAGTCGCAACCCAAGCCCACTAAGACTAAAATCAAACCCAGATCCATTAGTAAAGCAATCACGCCCCGTGCCATGAATATGGCTTCTAGACTAGGTGTCGACTGGACACAAATCGAGGGAACAGGCCGTTCCGGGCGGATTCGCGAGAAAGACATACAAGAGGCAACACTGGCTCAAACAGCGGCTTTCTCCGTTTCATTAAGTGGAAAAACCGAACCTCTGTCACCTATTAGAAAAGTCATTGCCAGACAGATGGTAGAAGGGGCCAATCTAACCGCTCCAGTAACATTGCACCGTGAAATAGATGCCTCCAGGCTCATTAATATTCGAGAAAAGTTAAAGCAATCAATTGGGATTGAAGACCCTGTTCCTACTTATAATGATATCCTAATTCGGCTTGCAGCAGAATCACTCAAGCATCATCCGAGAATAAATAGTCAATGGAGAGAAGAAGGTATTTTTCTAATAAACCAAATTCATATCGCTTTCGCAGTAGACACGCCTTCTGGGCTGCTAACTCCAGTTATAAAAAATGCCGACAAATTGACCTTAATTGAACTGGCTAAATGTTCAGCTAATTTGATTAAGCAATCACTAGAGGGAAAATTGGAAGCGCACCAGATGCAGAACGCCACTTTCACCGTAACTAACCTAGGAGGACTGGGGATAGAAATGTTCACTCCAATCATCAATCCTCCTCAATGCGCTATTCTTGGAATAGGACGCATCAACCGAAAAATGGTTTGGGTCGATAACAAAGCTGATTGGCAAGATCGTGTGCCAATCAGTCTTACGTTCGACCACCGGATTGTTGATGGAGCCCCTGCTGCCAGATTCCTTGAAACATTATGTGAATACATACAACAGCCACCGAAACATATTAGTAAAGATATCATATAAAATATCTATGAATAAACCAAACATACTGTCTCTCCTTTTTGTGTTAGTCGTATCTATTTCATCGAGAGAAACGACTATTGCTAACGATCAAAAGAGTCGCTTTGTCGACCTCTCGTTGATCGTTGCCGAAAATTATCCGTGCACTTGGGCAACTGGTTTCCCTCGTTTTTACATTAACCACTACATTAAGATCGGCTCATCAAGTCCCTACAATAGCGACCTCTTGCAAATCGATGGCAACACCGGAACTCAAATTGATGTACCACCTCACTCTATACCTCGTCCAAATAGCGGATTACGAAATGCAGGGCCTCTAGGGCTAGAATTCACCGATAAGACACCGGCCTGGAAGCTTGTCGGGGAAGCTTGTGTTATTGATGTCACTGAACTGCTGGACCAAGCACCAAACGGAGCAAGCCCACTGGTAAAGAAAGAACATATTATTGCATGGGAAAAAACACATCGACCACTTGGCAAAGGAGACGTTGTTTTGTTACGCAGTGGATATAGTGACAAATATTACAAACCACTACCAAAAGGACGCAGATTTCTTGCTTTACCACTGGAAAAAAAATCCCCCGCATGGCCAGACCCAGACCCAGATTGTATGGTATATATGGCTGAAAAAGGTATCACTGCCGTTGGATGCGACAGCCCAACAATGGGCCCAATGCCAGATCTTGCAGCAGCCGTTCACGACGAAGGTCTATTACGAGGCTTGGTTTTCACCGAAGGAGCTACAAACCTAAAAAACCTTCCTGCTACAGGAGCATTTTACTGTATGATGGGCCCTCGCCATTTTGAAGGCCCGTATGGAGAAGGCCGGGCATTTGCGATCGTCGGAGAATATGCAAAACCTCTAATTGAGGCTGCCAAGCAAAAGAGGGTAGCTGATCTGTCCGTAGTCATGGCAGCTAATACTCCTCTCACCTGGCCAGGCAAAGGGGTCTCTAGACATCGACATCCTTATACCAAAGCGGACTTCTTCTATGAACCAGCTTTAGATATTTTTCATCACACCCACCTGATGGACAGTCACGCCGGAACGCATCTCGTCCCGCCGGCTTACGCCCTGCCGGGGCCGGGGTTTAAAAACAAAAAATACTCCCCGGAGGTGCGGCAATGGCTCAAGGAGTACGAGGGCCGGTTCGGAAAACGCGGCACCAGCCGGACGACCGCGGAAAAGGTTCCACTCGCTCAGACCTCGGGCAACGCACGCGTGATTGACGTGCGACAGCTTGTCGGTCAAACCAATCCAAATCAATGGCCTGCTTCTCCTGTGATCACTGCCTCTCTTATCAAAGACTACGAGGCGAATTTTGGATCTCTTAAGCCTAAAGAAATTGTCATTTTTCATACCGGCCATGTGGATACTCATTTCAAAGCTCTTCCTGAAGGTAAAGCTTGCATGGAAAATCCAATCAATGGACTCAGCGAAGGGTGGCCAGCGCCAGATGTTTCGGCAATTTTTTACTTGGCAAAACGTGGAATTCTTTGTGTTGGCACAGACGCCCCAACGCTCGGCGGGGTAAATCAAAAAGACGCATTGTTTACCTACTGGGCATTAGCAACACGAGGCATGGTTGGCATCGAGTTTCTAACAAAACTTGATCAGCTTCCGCCAAAAGCGTTCTTTATTTTCGCTCCTGTAAAAATTGAAGGATCCCATGGAGGCATAGGCCGAGCTATCGCTTTATATTGATTTAAGGCATGGTTATTTCTGACATTTTCTTGAAAAAAGAGATATTATTCACCAATTTTCAGCCAAAAAAAATTGCCAACGGCAAAATTTAGCTAATCATTGCCCAGGTTTTTAGTTTTATGAAATTTTCAGATCATGAGCTTGCTGTTCGCCGTATGATGCGTGCTCCAAAGACTCGCCGTGAAATGCTCAAGCAGCTTGGAGCCGGGTTTGGAACAATCGGATTAGCCGGATTAGTAGCTGACAAAAGCCCATTTGCTTCGACCTTACATGGAGCTAACTCTCCACTAGCGCCCAAAGCACCTCACTTCGCACCTAAAGCGAAACGGATCATTCAATTGTTCATGCCTGGAGGGCCATCTCAGGTGGATACCTTCGACCACAAACCGGCTCTCAAAGAACATGCTGGAAAACGCCCGAGCCTGGTCGATCGGAAAACGCTTAGAAGCACAAAGAACGGTTTAATGCCATCGCCTTTTGGTTTTAAGCAATACGGCCAGACTGGAAAGTGGGTCAGTGATATTTTCCCGGAGGTAGGCAAGATGGTAGATGAAATATGCTTCATTCACTCAATGCATACCGATATCCCGGAACACGCCGGAGCCATCATGATGATGAATGTCGGGCATATACAGCCGAACCGGCCAAGCCTCGGTTCTTGGCTAGCCTACGGCCTTGGCTGTGATAGCGATAACCTCCCTGGATTCGTTGCCATGTCGCCGCGAGCTCAACCGCGAGGTAAGCTTGCCAACTGGGGCAGCTCTTTCTTGCCTGGGGCCTACGCAGGTTCGTACGTTAATATAAACAGCATGAAGCCAGACGCTGTTATTGCTGATCTGAAGAATGCAAACCTGAATCGCAACGAACAACGAAAACAAGCTGATCTTCTCTCTAAACTTAATAGAGAATTTTTGGCGCGTCGCGAAAAAGACGCGCAAATTGAAGCTGGTATCGAAGCAATGGAGATGGCCTTTCGGATGCAGTTTAGCGTACCAGACGTATTTGATATTTCGAAAGAAAGTAAGGCAACCCAAGCCCTCTATGGAGATAGCGAATACGCAAAGGGCTGCCTCATTGCTAGGCGTCTAGTCGAGCGGGGCGTGAGGACCGTTCAGCTTTCTCACTCTATCGATGGATACGATATTGCTTGGGATACTGGGCACGGTGACATCAAAGGCGGCCACGCCCGCTTAGCCAAAGCCTGTGATCAAGGCATCTCAGCACTACTTAAGGATCTCAAAACTCGCGGTTTGCTCGACGAAACGCTCGTTGTTTGGGGTGGAGAATTTGGACGCGCACCAACATCTGAAGGAAAGAATGGACGTGATCATGATCATTATGGATTTACGGTCTGGATGGCCGGCGGCGGAGTGAAGCCAGGGTACAGCTACGGAGCTACAGACATATTTGGATGCTCTGCTATAGAGAACCGCGTCCATGTTCATGACCTACATGCGACCATCCTGAATCAGATGGGGCTTGACCATGAGAAGCTAACTTATCGCTACAGCGGACGCGACTATCGACTTACTGATGTCCATGGCAAAGTTGTAAAGGACATAATCGCATAAAAATCCCTAATGAGTCTCGGCCGTGTAATATTAAAACACCCATGGCTCATAACTGTTTTTATAATTGAGCTTACTACTTTTGCCGCACCAGACTTTCAACGTGACATACGACCGATTCTAGCCGGGCATTGCTTTAAATGTCATGGGCCTGACGAGAAAAAAAGGAAGGCCGATTTGCGACTGGATGTACCTCCCAAAAAAGATTTATTGATCAAACTAGTTGATCGAATTAATCACAAAAATCTTGATGAGATAATGCCGCCACCATCAGCGAAGAAGCCTTTATCAGAAACTCAAAAACGATTATTAGGTGAGTGGATTCAAGCTGGAGCTAAATATACTGAACATTGGGCCTTCATCCCCCCGAAGGCTACTTCTTTACCAAAGATCAGCCAGCCCAGCTGGCCTCGAAATGATCTAGATTATTTCATCCTAGATCGCCTCGAAGACAACGGTCAAACACCGGCTCCTGAAACAAATCGCTACCAATTAATACGGCGACTTTCACTCGA
>JASLKL010000093.1:0-4644 GCA_030747605.1 Verrucomicrobiota bacterium
GGGAATCCTTAACTCGCTTCCCGGACTTGGCAGACCTACCGTAATTGTTCGACCTCCCTTGCGTGTGGCAGCATACGCCTGCCCAAGTGCCTTCTCACTACCAACAGCTTCAAATACATCTGCCGCACCTCCACCGGTCAAATCGCGAAGAGCTGATACGGGATCAACTTCCGAAGCGTTGATTACGTGCGTTGCCCCAGCCTGCTTCGCTAAGTCTAACTTATTCATCAATGTGTCTACCGCAATAATTGGATAAGCCCCCACTAATTTCAGGCCAAGAACCACACTCAAACCAACCCCACCCACACCAAATACAGCTGTCGTTGTACCCGGCTGAACCTTGGCTGTGTTCACCACCGCACCTACACCTGTCATGATGGCACAACCAAATAATGTAGCCATTTCGATTGGATAAGACTTTTCAATCTTAACCAGCGACTCAGGTGCAGCAACAGTGTATTCAGAATAACCTGACACACCCTGATGATGATTAACCTCTTCACCACCAGGAATACTAAATCTTCGACCACCATGAAGTAGTTGGCCGGTTATTGCAGCATCATAAGCCGGCTCGCAAAGAGGAGCACGCCCCACAGCGCACATCGAACAACCTCCACAACAAGGCACAAAAGAAAAAACCACATGATCATCCGGCTTCAAATCCTTTACGCCCGGACCAACATCACGAACAATCCCAGCTGCCTCGTGCCCCATAACCATTGGCACTGGGCGTGGTCGTGAACCATTTATTACTGACAAATCAGAATGGCATAGCCCTGCCCCAGCTACTTGCACCAGAACTTCCCCCTCCTTTGGCCCATCAAGTTCTATCTCCTCGATCGAAAGCGGAAGCGACTTCACATAAGGCCGTGGCAACTCCATTTGCCGAATGACTGCTGCTTTGGTTTTCACGCCCCAAAACTTACCGTCGCACTAGACCAAGGGCAAACATGGAGTCAATATACTAGCGACTTAAGCTTGAATCGAACTAGGGTATATTGGCAACTTGGTGAGGCATTAATAAGGTGGTTGAAGAACTTTCAGCAAATGAGACAGAGTCAACAGTAGTTGATATATCCGAAACGCTGACCAATGAACGACTTGATCGCTATCTTACCACAAAGTTGTCTAATGTTTCGAGAGGGAGCATTCAGCGGCTTCTACGAGAAGGAAACATTCTAGTTAACGGCAAAAAGGCCAAGCCGACCCAACATCCAGTCGCAGGTCAAAAAGTCGAGATTACCTGGCCAATTCCAAAAGAAATAAAAGCTAAACCTGAAGATCTACCTCTAAATATCCTTTTCGAGGATGATGATCTAATAGTAGTGAACAAGGCGGCAGGTATGCCTACCCACCCAAGTAACGGCCATGATTACGGCACACTCGTAAACGCACTACTATATCATTGTGCCAGTAGCCTTAGCGGGGTTGGGGGGGTGGTACGTCCAGGTATTGTCCATAGGCTAGACATGGACACCTCCGGTTGCCTAGTTGCTGCAAAAAACGATGCAACGCATCTCGGATTAGCCGCCCAATTCAAGAATCGCGAAGTTGATAAAATCTATCATGCTATCGTGGCAGGCCACTTGGAAAAAGACGATGGCGAAATCGATGCCCCTATAGCTCGACATCCTACGAATCGAAAAATGATGTCCGTACAACCAGATGCAAGCCGCGATGCACGAACTAGTTGGAGTGTTGTAGAACGCTTAAATAAATGCACACTAGTCGAAGCAAAAATTCACACTGGACGAACACACCAGATTCGCGTCCACTTCAAGTATATAGGATTCCCACTAATCGGGGATACAATTTACAGCCCAAAAACTACATCACAACTGATCAGGGATACTGATATAAAACCGAAACGGCAAATGCTTCATGCCAAATACCTAACTTTCATTCATCCTAAAACAGGGGAAACAAAAACATTTGAAGCTCCTTGGCCAAGCGACTTTGAGCAAACAGTAAATATACTACGAAATAATAAATTATAATTAAGTGATGCTAGAAATTTGGATTGGTTTTGGGTTGATTCTATTGGTGATGTTTATTGGCATGATCGGAAATCTTATTCCCGGCGTACCTGGCACATCCCTCATCTTCACCGCTGGACTCATCCACCAACTTTACTTTGGAGATAATGGAGGAATAGGATGGTTTTGGATCTTTGTCCTAGGAATACTGATGTCTGCTTCATTCTTAATTGACTACATAGCATCACTTCTAGGCGCAAAAACACTGGGGGCCACTTGGCGCGGAATGCTCGGTGCATTCGTTGGAATTATCCTTGGACTAATTTTGCTTCCCCCATTTGGACTAATCATTGGCCCGTTTATTGGAGCGATAGTTTTCGAATGGGCGTTCGGCCGGGAGCTCCGAGAAGCAAGCAAGGCTGGAATCGGCGCAGTAGTGGGAGTATTGCTAGGTATGGTTGGCTCAGCCATTTGCGGTATGGCAATGTTGGGTATTTTTTTGTTTGCCGCCTTTCCTTATGACAACACAGAAACTGTATCTCCAGAAATTGAAATCCAACAAAACAACACGCTTGAACAAAAACCAGATACAAACCCAATTCCAAATAAGTCAAATATCGAGAATAACGAATCAGTTGAACTAAACAACTAGTCCGAATCTGACTGATCGCTTTTTAGTAGCGATTGCATTGCTTCAATTGCATCAACTCCAAGTTGATCATTTTTCGCGTCAGCACCAAGCGCTGCGTTACTTTTATCCAAATCTTCACCGAGTAATTCCATATCCTGCCCGTAAAGCTCAGTCTTTTTTTTCGGTTGATCGTCGGCCATAAATGTAAGATGCCAAAAGACTAGTAAAAAAACAATAAACAGAAAGCCAAAATAATCTCCGAATTCCGTTGCCAAAGCCCAATTTCAGGCGTAACAAGAGTTACCAATGAAATCGTTTTATTCTATCATCCGGAAGGCCTCTCTGGCGATAGCCGCTACAGCGGCCCTACTAATTCCTACCACGGGTCAAACTGCCGAAGGATGGCTGGTTGATTTTGAAAAAGCCAAGGCGCAAGCAGCCAAAGAAGGCAAAAGTCTCTTAATGGAGTTTACTGGTTCAGATTGGTGTCCACCCTGTAAGTCGCTCGCAAAAAATGTACTAACGCAAGATGTGTTTAAGAACGAGGTTCCAAAAAATTTCATCCTACTAAAACTCGACAACCCACGCGATAAATCCAAGCAAACACCGGAGGAAATTGAACAATACAAAACGCTCAGCAAAAAATATGGTATTCAAGGTGTTCCAACAATTTTCCTCGCAGACGCAAAAGGACGCCCTTACTGGCAGACAGTAGGCTATAGTGGCGATCCAGCTGATAAGTATGTGGCAAACCTTAAAGATCAACTGAAGACTTTGGCAAAAAGGGATGCAGCCTTTGCAAAAGCTTCAGGCGCCTCTGGAACCGAAAAGGCCAAGCACATAGCCGAAGGACTGTCACTTGTATCTAGTGAACTAGCCCTTAATACATACAGCGATGAAGTGGCTGAAATTATTAAACTCGATGCCAATAATGAAGCCGGACTAAAGGGCAAATACGAAGGTCTAAAAAATAGCGTGGACTTCAAAGCAGACCTAGAAAATGTCATGAGAAGCGGCGGTGATGACCCTAAAGCTGTTTTAGCCGCAATAGACAAGTTAATCGAAGAAAAGAAGCCAACAGGTGAGGCTAAACAAGAAGCGCTATTCTACCAAGGTTCCATATACTTTCGTGATGACAAAGACAAAGCTAAGGCCACCTTGCTCGAAGCTCAGAAATTAGCGCCTGAAAGTGAAACTGGTAAACGTATCACCGGTATACTTGATCGTTTTTTCAAGGAATAACTCCTTTTCATATAGTACTAACACTAGAACACTCATTTTATAGAGGCGCGGACAGCAATTGCTGCCGTGCCTTTTTTTGTTATAAATTCGATTAATTTTATTCATTTTCAGCCTAAAAAGTTAAAAAAAAGGCGTTGACACCCGCTGTGTAGCACGCTGTGATCGCCACGTGTCCGTTGAGAGCAACCCAGCTTCAAAAGTCAGCGGGCGTATGCGCACATCCTGAATGAGCGACAAACAATTTAATATTGCCATCGTAGGCCTCGGATTCGGGGCTGAGTTTATCCCTATTCATCAGGCTCACCCTAATGCCAACCTTGTTGCTGTATGTCGACGTAACGAGGTGGAGATGAATGCTGTAGCCGACCAGTTCGGAATCGAAAAACGCTACACCGACTATGATGAGCTACTAAAAGATCCTGAAATCGATGCAGTTCATATCAATTCCCCTATTCCAGATCATGCCCCGCAATCTTTGAAAGCACTTCGTGCAGGCAAACATGTAATGTGCACAGTGCCAATGGCAACAACTATCGAGGAATGTGAAGAGTTGTGTAAAGCGGTCGACGAAACCGGTCTAAAGTATATGATGGCCGAAACAGTCGTTTATAGTCGTGAATTTCTTTTTATTAAGGATCTCTATGACAAAGGTGAATTAGGCAAACTCCAATATCTCGCCGCAAGTCACCCGCAAGATATGGACGGATGGCCTAGTTACTGGGAAGAGATGATTCCTATGCACTACGCGACTCATGTTGTTAGCCCTTGCCTAGGCATGGTAGATGGATTGGCTGA
>JASLKL010000093.1:4743-8766 GCA_030747605.1 Verrucomicrobiota bacterium
GTACGTAAGCTGCTTTGGAAGTGGCACCGTTCGAGATGACATCGCACAAAAAAGCGGTAATAAATTTGCGGTAGAGAGCTGCCACATCAAAATCAAAGATAGTGACCTATCAGCACATATATGGCGCTTCCTTTACGATGTGGCTCGCCAATACCGCGAGAGTATCGACGTTTATGGCAGCAAGAAGAGCTTCGAGTGGACACTCGTCGAAGGCGAACCGAGTGTCCTCCATGTAGCTAAGCGCCCTGAAGCAGAAATCCCAGAAAAAGTAAAAATCCCTGACTTCGCGCATCTGTTGCCGGAACCAATACAGAAATTCACGCAAAGTATTGAGGATGCAGATCACCTTTCCTTCGTGCAAGGTGGCGGTCATGGAGGCAGTCATCCGCATATGGTGAATGAATTCTTTAGTGCACTTACCGAAGATCGCGACCCTTGGCCAAACGCCAAGACCGCTGCTAATTGGACCTGTGTAGGCATTTGTGCCCACCAAAGCGCTGAGCAAGGAGGCGCCCGCGTCGATCTACCATCTTTTACTATATAATTTTCCCTGACCTAAAATACATAAACAAACATAACTATGAGCAACGAAAATAATAAATCATCCGCTGACATGTTCCTTTTTTGGGGATGTTTCATTGCGCTGATTACTACCGCGTTCGCATTTATCACGCGAGCGTTTTTGGTGAACACTCCTGCCCTCTGGCCGGCTGCCTTTAACTTGGACGCCGTGCAGGGACAGGAATTGTTTAATGCCGGCGTCTGGCCTTTTGCAATAAGCATAATTGCATTCAGCTTGATCATTGACAAAATTGGTTACAAAACAGCAATGATATTTAGCTTTGTCTGCTACGCTTTATACGCAATTTTAGCATTCACTGCACATGGAATGGTAAGTGGCTTGGAAGGAGAAGCTTTAGCTGCTGCTCAAACGAAAGCTTACAATTATCTCTATGGCGGATCAGTAATATTAGGTTTAGGTAATGGCACTGTGGAAGCATTCATAAATCCAGTCGTGGCCACCATGTTCAAAAAGGAAAAAACCAAATGGCTAAATATTCTTCATGCCGGGTGGCCAGGAGGATTAGTTTTAGGAGGTTTACTGACAATTTTACTTGGAGCACAAGCTGCCAACGATTGGCGAATCTTGATTTATCTCATTGCAATTCCAGCAGTGGCTTTCTTGTTCATGCTGATTAAAGCCAACTTCCCAGTTAATGAACGTGTCGAAGCCGGAACGTCTTACAAGGAAATGCTTAGCGAATTCGGAGTTATCGGTGCATTAATCGCCACCGGCTTAATTTTTGGTCAGTTGGGAGAAGTATTGAAGTGGGGTTCTACCGTTACTTTGGCCCTTATTGCTGTCTCCACTATTGCATACGGCATATACTGCAAATCTATAGGTCGCCCTATTCTCATCTTCCTTTGCTTAATAATGATGCCTTTAGCAACTACCGAAATAGGAACTGACAGTGCAATTACAGGGATTATGACAGAGCCCATGCAAGAAGCAGGTTGGCATCCACTCTGGGTATTAATTTACACATCCGGGATTATGATGATCCTTCGATTCTTCTTTGCAGGTCAGATTGTTGATTTACTTACCCCGATCGGACTATTGATGGTTTCCGCTGGTTTAGCTATCGTCGGATTATTCTTTCTTTCAACTGCGCAAGGCTTGGCCGTGATCTTCATCTTCGCCACCTTGTATGGATTTGGTAAGACTTTCTTTTGGCCAACCATGTTGGGTGTCGTATCTGAGCAATGTCCGAAAGGTGGAGCTTTAACATTAAATGCTATCGCTGGGATAGGAATGTTGACAGTAGGTGTGGTAGGGGGACCTCTAATTGGTAAGATGCAGGAGGACTCTGCGAAAAGCGCTTTTGAAGCTGCGGAATACGAAACTATATCTAAAAAAGATACTTTCTTACTTGGTGACTACACTGCGGTAGATACCAAGAAAGTTGAGGCTCTTGGTGAAGAAAAAGCTAAGGAAATTAACAATAAAGTAAAAGTCGCCAAACAAGGAGCCTTAGCAACAATCACGATTTTTCCAATTGTGATGTTAATTTGCTACATCGTCCTATTCATTTACTTTAAGGGTCGTGGTGGCTATAAAACCGTTGAATTAGATGGTGCCACTGGCGGTGACGCTGCCCACTAAATTAATTTAGTCATTTGACAAAGGGGCGACCGAAAGGTCGCCCCTTTTTTATTATCTTAATAAACTTTAAAGGCCTAATCGTCTAGTATGGTAAGCAAGTCGTTGATCTGCCGTCATCGATGCAAAATCAGGACGCCCATTAACATCTTTTGGCCAATCAGAATTAGCTATACTATCCGATTTAGTGTTAGGCTTGTTTTTTTTAGCCAAGGGGTTTTGCTTGATAGTTATACTCGTCTTGCCCCTCTCATCCCCATAACGCATAGATTGCTCAGTTAACTGAAGATCCTTCTCCAGTGTACGGTTCGGAATAATGCCTTTCCCCTGTAATACGCCATGATAGGCATGGACAGCTTCGTCAGGTGAAATTTTATCCTCAGCAATAAGCCTCAAAAACTCAATAAAAGCCAACTGATGCTCGGCATTGTTGATTTTGCGTCCAAAAAGAGCCAATCTTGCCCCATATTTCTTAGCATCATGCAATAAGCGAAAGGCATCATAGGTCGTCCCTGCACTGCCACCCAATACCCCAACAGCCATATTAGAATCGTACTGACAAATCTCTTCCATATAACGAGGCCCATGGTAAACAATCTTAAGAAAAACCGGACGACCTGCCTCAGTAATCCCGGCTAGTGTTCTCAAAATTTGATCGTTAATGAATCCACCCAGTTTTTCAGGAGAAATACCACTATCCGAATTAGGATCAAAGACTTCTAGAAAGTATCGAAAATTTTTACGCTCAGCCTCTTTGCGAAATTCATGAAACGCTTCTAGAGTTCTTTTGTCTCGCTCTAGATCGTTGAGATATGTCACAGAATAAAGTCCAAGATTAGCACCTGAAAACTCACTGTCGCTACGGTCACAATCAAGTTTTCCGCACTGGATATGGTCAATGCTCGCAGAACGAAATGCCTGAGCAGGATGACTCAGATAATTGCCATGCCTCACAGCCCATACATCTGTAGCATCATTTGCTCGGGCAGCTGGAGTAATATGTGAATCACGGAAGAGCCCCTCCTTAATGGTTAGCTGTTCATTAACATGGGCTGACATAAGCATAATATCAACCAAGCCCTGCGCCACAACTTCACGAATAATGTCTAGAAATTCAGGTAAATTACGATAACCAAACTCGTCACGAGTCCAAATTTCCGGCGAAAATTGTGCAGGGTGTGATCCCCTCTCCGAAAGGTAACGGCGATTACCTAGCGCTCGAACCCCAAACGCCATATCCGGGTCCTTTGCATCGGCAATGATGAATGAATCTCGCACCGCAGGGTTTTCCCTATAGGCGGCAAGCTTGGCATCTAACGATTTCATTAAGCACTCATAAGAGCTAAAAGACTCTTAACCTTTAAGCCGATTAAGAATCTCGTCAGTCACTGCCTTTACGACTGTTTCGGCTTCTGGGTCGGTTGCTTCAGCAGCACTCCCTGCGCCCGGATTAGGCACCTCACATGTAACACCTGGACGCCACTCATCATTATCACACAACTCGCATTCCTTAAGTCCGATACGCGGATCAGGAACCCCCAACTTTTGTTTAATCTCTAGAAGATCCTGCAAATGTTTAGGTGAGAATTGCTTTGGCTTAACACCAAGCTGAGTCGTAACTAGAACGGTTCGACAATAGGCTTCGACAATCTCCATCTTGAAATAAGCATCCTCGATGGTGTTACTCCAAGAAACCACGCCGTGGTTCTCCATTAAAACAGTGTTATGTTTATCAACTAACTCCGCAACTTTAAGTCCCATCTCAGGTGTTCCAGGCGTTTCATAAGGGGCAATCGGAACACGACCAATAAAAACTTCAATCTCAGGAATCATACAGGTTGGCGGCTGTACACCTGCCACTG
>JASLKL010000094.1 GCA_030747605.1 Verrucomicrobiota bacterium
AATTTGCTCAGCCCGTTGATAAAATAGTTCCGCCTCCTCTCCTTTCTCATTTCTGCCATAATACTCAGCTAAAATCAAAATCGATTCTCCATCAAGAGGGTCTTTTTCAACTATTTTTTCCAAGGTGGCAACAGCACTGACTTCTTCCCCCTTTGCCAACAACAACCGAGCTTCAAGCTGCAAAACCTTCAACTGATTCTTCTCATCAAATTCACCTTGCCGCACTTCGCGAATACTTTCCAATAATGCTGTCGCATACTTATACTCTCCCACGGAAATCATTATATCAACTGACCGTATAGGAGGCGCAGCCTTCTTGGCCCCACCAACCATCACAGCATCTCGATATGCCTCATAAGCTGTTTCATAAACACCATCGTTTATATAAATATCTCCCAACTGATTCAGAACTACTGCGTCTGCTTTACCCATTCGCCTCACTATTTCGTAATTGATAGCAGCCTTCTTAGACTCAGCAAGTCCAAGAAATGCATTAGCCTGATGCAACCAGTAATCTTTATTATCTGGATTCTTTTGTATTAATTCTCCAAACAAAGTGACGCACTCACCATACTTATATTGCTGTAACTGGCACTGTGCCAAACCTAATTTCCAGTCAGTTTTATCTGGTGAAAAAAGCAGCGCTTTCCGATACGCAGCCTCAGCTGAAAGATAATTCTCATCGATAAGATGACAGTACCCAATTAATCCATATATATCACCATTCTCACCCCCTAATTCAAGTGTTCGCACAAGCTCTACTCTAGCCTCAGAATGCTGACCCAACTGTATTAAAACAACACCAAGATTCATATGTGCACGCTGGAAATCTGGAAACTTCTTGATGGCAGCACGGTATTGATTAACGGCTTTGGAATTGCTGCCCGCCTGTGCATAAAGGTTTCCCAATGTAAATTCTAAGGCAGCACTAGATTGGGCGCCAATCTCGTCTGACAACATAGAAATAGCCTTCTCGGGATCCTGCTGAATCACAGGTATTAATTCATTAAACAACTCTTTTTCTTCTGCATTAATCTTAGGCTCGACCTCAGATTTCACACCATAAGTAGCCATGAACTTATTAATGAATTCATCACTGCTCCAAAATTGTTGCGTCTTTGAAAAACTCGGCTGTGCTTGCCCAAGTGAAGGAATGCACAAGCCAATTACAAACAGCAAAACAAACCATGCAATTCTTATTATTCTCATTTTATTATTGTTCACCAAATAAAAACGGCTGAATCTTTCTAACCGTTACTGGCTTCCCGTCTTTTACAGCTGGACTAAATTTCCACTTCTTAATAACTCTCGTTACTTCCCTAGTGAAACTTAGGTGAGTAGAACTTTTAACTTTGTAGTCAGTCACCCTCCCTCTATCGTCAATCACAACCCACAAATCCACTCGGCCTTTGATTTTATTTCTAATCAATTGAAGTGGATATTTAGGATTAATCTGTACCAAAGCCCTAGGCTCTCTATCAACCTCGGAAAGATCAAATATTTTCATCTCTGCAATAGCATCAGTTCCTACTTTGGGATTTAAATTAGCGTAAATACCCACCCCTCCTACTCCCGGGTTAAGAGCTAGCTCCAACTGATTCAAAGTTAACAATTCTTGCTCTTCTTCTAGTTCAAGTTTCTCCTCTTCTTCCTCTAACTCCGGGGGCGGCGGGGGGGGTGGTGGGGGCGGCGGGGGCGGAGTCAAAGTCACATCAACATTCAAGAGCAAAGTCTTAGGATTAGAACCTGTTAGCTGCTGGGTGAAATGGAGAATCAGGAAAAATAAAAGAGAAATCAATAGCCCTCCTAAAAGGCCAACTGCGAGCCCTTTTTTATCTGATTCAATCTTAAATACTTTTCCCATATAAACGAATTAAGGAAGATCAGCGGATAAGCTGATATTCTTAGCGCCTCCTAGTTTAGATTCATCTATCACTCGAACAACCAAACCGGCGTTTGCCCCTTCATCAACTTGAACAATAACAGGCATATCCTCCTTATTAGTCAATCTACGAACAATAGCTCGCACACCATTTACACCAATTTCCTTTCCCCCATATACAACTTGACCTTTTGAAGTGACGGCAATAAGCACGCTATTCTTATCTAGCTGCACCGCAGATGCTGCCTCTGGCTTCTCAACTTCAACTCCCGTCTCCTCAACAAAGACCGTAGTTACAATAAAAAAGATCAAAAGGATGAACACCATATCAATCAACGGTGAGATATTGATATCCATCGCCTCTTCGGCTCCTGTGACGGATCTTCTACCCCTCACACAACCCCCTTCCTTTTAAATTGCTGCAGCGTCAAGCTTTCCAGCCGAACCAAAAATGCTTCATATTCATCTTTTCGACGCTTGATCGCATGAGCCATAAAATAACCAGGCACAGCAATCAAAAGCCCCATCTCTGTTGTAATTAAAGCCTCAGAAATCCCACTTGCGACAACATCCACCAATTTACCACCTCCAACAGATAAACCTTTAAATGTCATAAGCATGCCCATAACCGTGCCTAATAATCCTAATAATGGCGCAGTCGCAATAAGTGTATTAAGGAAAACTAGCCGCCTTTCAAAAAACGGCAAACTGGAAGCAAAGATTTCAGAAAATCGACTGTACACATCCGACAACCTAACAACCTCCTCCTGAGTATAACGAATGATCCGCCCCGCCTCCCCTTCACTTTCCTCAGGCACATCCACCCATTTGGTCAAAGTTTCATCGTCCAAATGGCGAAAACTACGCTGCATTAAACATACCAATAAACTAGCAGCAACACTATAGATCAAAAACGCGACCAACATTAAAGGAAACATAACCACTCCACCCGCTTCCCAAGTGCCCCAAATAAAATCAATTGTCCCCTTAAACGACATCTTAGTTTCTGGAGGTTAATCCATTTATAAAACCAACTGAGGTTTGCTCCATACTAGCGAGTATTCCTTTAGATTTACGTGATAAAAATGCATACATCAATAAACAAGGTACTGCTATAATTAAACCATACTCTGTCGTCACCAATGCCTCTGAAATTCCGGATGACAATCGCTTAGGATCGCCTGTACCAAAAACCGTAATTAATTTAAAAGTATTAATCATACCAGTTACTGTACCAAGTAATCCCAACAATGGAGCAGTGGCAGCTGTTAAGGAAATAAACGCTAAAAAACGGTCGAGCTTAGGTTTTGTATTAAGCATCTTCTCATATAGAATTTCTTCTAACAGTTCCTTGCTTTGACCCTTATTGCGAATGGCAATTTCAAGAAGCTCACCAGCCGGACCTTTAATTCTTTTGGCTAATACGAGAGCAGTTTCCGTGTCGTTCTCGTTCACTTTATCCAAGACACCTTGAAGACTATTGGGTCTAACTTGATGAAGCGAGGACAACTGAAACCATTTAAACAATGAAACCAATGTCGCTAATAAGCCTAAGCACAACAATGGCCAAATCACTACACCTCCTTTATTAATATGCTCCCACCATGTTTCCTCAACTTGTTTTATTTTCAAGGCATTACCCATAGTCGAATCAACTGGCAATTCACCTGTCCCTGTATCAGCAGCCGCCTTAATTCCCAATGAAAAATCTTCATTATCCAAATCAATCAATGTGGCTTCAGTGGTTCCACGCAATTGTTCGGCCAATCCAGATTTCCCGGAACCTCCAGCAAACATAACTAAAGGCCCCACCATGACTAATTTACCTTTTTCCGGAACACCATCAACAATGGCCGATCCTTCAAACACATGCCCGCCTAGTAAATTTTCTAAGCGATCTAATGCGGCATTCACCACAACAAGTTGCTTAATAAAAACCTGCTCCGAATTAACCGCTGGATTCTCATTAGCCTGCCTTGCTTCCTTAACCATATCGGCATACTGCTCCTTCTCACTAACATGAACTCGGGTTTCAAATCTGCGCATATACTCTTCTAATAGAGTCTTTCTCAGATAGTCGTTCTGATCCTTAAATGCCTTTTCTTCTGCCTTAAGCCTATCCAAGGCAACAGTATTACGATCCTTAACTCGGATAGCATTAGAATAATCGCGGCGCTTAGATAGCACATTACTCTCCAACTGATTCAACTCTCTAGACAAAGGGATCTTCTCATTCGCAATCTCTTTTTCTAACACCGATAGTTCCTGAAGCGCTTTATCCAGATCCGTCTTGGCAGATCTTGCTGCCACATCGAATGTTTGAGAGTGAGCTGCTACCTGCCCAAGACTAAAAATAAAAAGGTAAATCACGAATCTCATAATCATTTAACTCACCTATTTAATCTCTACCGGAACCGATACGAATTTTGCTGGGAGACCATTCTCGTAGATGCCTATAACTTCTCGGATTTTAGCAGCCAAATTATTATTAAACGACCACACCCAACCTTCTGGCCCCGGAACACCTGTTCCAGCAATTGAATTATTCTGATCAACAAAATACGCCTGACCAAGCCCTAGGTAAACTACTTGCACCTGGCGTTCTTTACCCTCTAAATCCTTACGCAACTCTACCGCCATTGTGATTGCTGAATTAAAACGATCTGCCTCATTAAGTATAGCGACTATATTCTGCATACGCTCAGCAGCTGAATAATTACGAAGATCTTGTTGCTTTAAAGGAATGCGCGTACGCACACCCGTTGTTCTGTCTTTAAGCGATTCTGGAAAACGAGACATTAGAACCAACACCTGCCGCTCCATCTTCCATAATGCATCATCCACCACCTTGTTGGACTTTTTCAAATCATTCAGACTTAAATTAATACGCTGTTTTTCTATATCAGCCTCAGAATCGACATCCTTAGTCTGCTCGATTTCATTTTCTAACAAATCGATCTCTTTTTTCAACAACCCTATAGATTGCTTAATGTTCTCTTGCTCTACTCTCCAATCAGCCCTCTTCTTTGCAATTAACTGTCTTGTCTGAACCCATTTTTCAACATAGGCCCTAGCCTGATCGAATTTAGATACTTGAGCTAAACCGGAATCAATCGTCAGCCATAAAACAAAAGAGGCCAACAATAGCGCGCCGCATAATAGGCGATTCATTTGTTATTTTTGTTAGTGCTATCCCTAACAGAAGGAAGCAAAGAGAAAATCTCAGATCACCTTCACCCAAGCAAGTATCAACTTTGAAACAAAGGTAAGACTTGATAAATAATTCTTAGATATCACTTCCCTAAAAAGAACCGTATAAACAAAAAAAAGCCCCGCGTATAAAGGCAGGGCTGCATCAAAGATTAAACAAATCAGATGGGTTTATATTTTTTATGGCGATAACGTTCGTGAACCCATTTGAAATCAGGATTCTTAGCCGTTCCTCCTGGCCAAAAAAAGCTTGAACTACCCTCCGATGAAGCTTTAGCAGCCTTTAAAGTCTGCGCATCGGTAAATTTGTGATTTTCAGAATGACCATCAGCAAAACTGAACGAACTATCATTTCCATGAGCTACAGCAAATGGGTCAACCCAACCGGTTGGAATATTAATCACCCAAGTGCCTAAGTTTTCATTTCGAGGGTCTTGCTCTTCGACAAAAACCATAGACATCGCCGGATCTGGTATTTCAGAAACCTTTGTAAAATAAGGCTGCGGACCAGAAGTCGCCGTCGAACCTTGCCAGCCTCCTCCATTCATTGGATTAGCTTTAGAGTAACTCACCCAAGCCCAAAGATTTTGATTTCTACCTTGTTTAGCTCGCTGATCACCCGGGCAATGATAAACACCCGCACTTGGACAATATGGCCACAGAGGACTAACCATTAAGCCAGCCTTCGCTCCCTCAAGTTTACGATCAATACCTTTAGCACCTTTTGAATAGCCTCCCTGAGGTGTTATAGCCCCAGCCCAAAAGCCACCTCGACCCATCCCATAAACTCTTCCGTCTTTATGCTTCCATGGCGCACTGGGAATAATGTCACCCTTTCCACCTGAAGCAACTGGCGAAGACTCTTCATTATCATCCGCAAACATTGTAAACCCCAAACCAAGTTGTTTTTGATTATTCAAGCAATTTGCACCAAGAGCTTTTCCCTTTGCCTTGGCCAAAGCAGGCAAAAGCATCCCGGCAAGAATGGCTATTATTGCTATAACCACGAGCAACTCAATTAGAGTAAAACCCTTATCTGATGAATGGTTTATTTTCATAAGCTAAAAATTAAATGCTGAAGAAGCAAATTACCCCTTCCAACAAGCATAGCAAGCCCATTTTAAGGCTAAAAATGAAGCCTAACAACAGAAGAGAGCCATCTATTACTTAAATTAATTCTCAGTGCATTTGATCTAAAGATCCCGGTTTTTTGGAAGTTATCCAGTAGCTCTTATTTACGATATTCTTATAGACATTGAAATGAAGCAAATCTTTGCCAAGCAATCGCAAACAAAACCCAAGCGGAATAATCACAAAACTAAAAATCACAAACAAAAAGACCGCACCAAAAACTTGACCGAAACGATACCCAACAGCCATAGCACCTCTATAAACCGCACCGCTAACAGAATCTGAAAACAATCCAACAATAAGAAGTAAGGCAATTAGGCCCCAAGCAAGGTAACCAGTCGGCCAAGTAATGAATGACTTCCAAATAAGAACACCTACTACTATTGAAAGCATAGCAGTAAATGAAAGAAGATATTTCTTCCAATCACTCGGGCTTTTCTTCAAACGATATCTCAATTTAATCTGGTACAGGATCGAACTCTTGCTGCGGCTTTGCTTTTGGCTGATCGTCGCGTTTCAACAAAAACGGCCCGATCGCCAACCAGTCTATGGCAGTATTAACAAAACATCGATAAGCATCCTCCGGGGTGCATACAACAGGTTCACCTCGAACATTAAACGAAGTGTTCAACAAAACCCCACAGTTAGTTTTGGATTCAAAACACTTAATCAGATTCCAGAACAAAGGATTTCTCTCTTTACTTACCGTTTGAATCCTAGCGGAACCATCAACATGAGTTACAGCGGGAATAGTTGAACGCTCATACTTAATTCTATCAAAACCTTCGTCTTCTTTGTCCAAAACTTTTTTGAGCTGTGACTCAGCAACATTAGCAACCTTTAACATATATGGAGAACCCCCTTGCAAATCAAAATATTCACTTGATCTCTCCTCTAAAACGGCTGGAGCAAAAGGCCGAAAAGATTCACGAAATTTAACCTTACGATTAATGGAAGACTGAAGTGAAACTAGACGAGGATCGCCAAGTATAGAACGATTACCCAACGATCTTGGACCAAACTCCATGCGCCCCTGAAACCATCCTACAATTTCCCCGTTCTCCAATAATGCTGACACGCGATCCAACAACTCCTCTTCATCAAAGCGTAAATACACAGCATTGAAGTTCTGTAATGTTTTAAAAATTTCTTCTTCGTTATATTCCGGCCCTAGAAGACTGCCATTCATATCATCGTCCGTTGATTCTGAGCGTGGTGCTGAGGCAGATTGATTGCCTTCCTTATAAGACTGCGATTGATTCCATGCTTCCAGCGCAGCACCTAGAGCTCCGCCAGCATCGCCAGCCGCGGGTTGAATCCATATCTCCTCAAAAACACCGGACCGCAGCAACAAACCGTTGGCAACACAGTTAAGCGCCACCCCACCAGCAAGACAAAGTCGAGTCTCACCCGTTATCTCTTTAGCTCTCTTGGCTAAACGTATAACCGCCTCGTTAATAACAAACTGAATTGAAGCTGCAATATCCATATGCCGTTTATCAAAAGGTGTCTCAGGTAAACGAGGTAAGCCTCCGAATAAATTATTAAATCGATCATTGGTCATTCGGCTGCCTGTCAAAAAACTGAAGTAATCCATATTGAGGGCAAATGAGCCATCATGTTTTAGATCGATCAAATTCTTCAATATAAGATCAGCGTATACAGGCTTTCCATAAGGAGCCAATCCCATCAACTTATATTCACCAGAGTTCACCCTAAATCCACAATAGGAAGTAAACGCGGAATAAAGAAGTCCTAGCGAATGCGGAAAACGAACCTCACTTAGCATTTCTATCCGACTACCGGAACCACGACTGATAGTTGTTGTAGCCCACTCCCCAACACCATCCACTGTCAAAATTGCCGCATGATCATAAGGTGATGGATAAAAAGCACTGGCCGCATGAGAAACATGGTGCTCAGTGAAAAGTATTGGGCAACTTTTTGGCAACCCATCAAGCTCATCACGAATGGCTTGACGAAGATTCAACTTCTCGGAAAGCCATCCCGGTATCACACGTAACCAAGCCAATAACCCTGCAGGAGCAATTGCCAGAAAACCTTCTAGCATACGTGAAAATTTAACTATCGGCTTATCGTAAAACACCACTGCATCCAGATCACTCAAACTTTGACCTCCATGAGAAAGACAAAATTTAACCGCATTAATTGGAAATCTCTCATCATTTTTACGACGAGAAAACCTCTCTTCTTGGGCGGCAGCAACGACAACTCCATCTACAAGCAAAGTTGCTGCTGAATCATGATAATAAGCTGAAAGGCCAAGAATAACTCTCATGGGTCAGCTCACATGAATGGATACATGAAGGGTGAAAGCACTGACCCTGAACTAAATAAAATCAACGCTGCAAAAAGGACGAGCACGAGAATC
>JASLKL010000095.1 GCA_030747605.1 Verrucomicrobiota bacterium
ATGTTGATCCTTCTTCTACTTATCAGGTTGTTGATGCACTAATAAAAGCTGACAAGGATTTTGAATTCCTAATGGTGCCGGGTGCGGGTCATGGGGTGGGAGAGTCAAAGTACGCCGCCAGAAGGAGGATGGATTTTTTTGTTCGTCATCTTCTTGGCATTGAACCCCGTATTAAATGATTATTTTGTGATTTCAAGAGAAGTTTTTCATCATGGTAAATTAAATTTATTAAGACGATTGTACTTTAGTATTTTGGGCTCTAGGGTGTGCTTTTTATGATGCGAATTTCAATTATTCTTGTTTTCTCATTTGTATTATTCTGTCTACCGATTGGTAATACAGAAGAAGAGAGAGGCACTCTCCGTGTATTTATTTTTGCAGGTCAATCTAACATGGTTGGGTCTGACTCTAGGGTTCGAGACATCAAAAATTTTCCGCCGTTTCTTGGCCTTGAGAAGGTTCAGAAAAACATTAAATTCGCCTATCTAATTGGGCGCGAGAATAAGACCTCTAGCAATGGCTGGGTAGACTTACAGCCAGTAAATAATATCGTTGGTCCAGAGTTGAGTTTTGCTCGTAAAGTCTCGCAAGCCGTTAAGGATCCAATTGCAATTATCAAGTGTGCAGCTGGCGGTACCCATCTTGGCGGTGACTGGAATCCAGATCAGCCGATTGGTTTTAAAATGTATCCGCTGACCCTTAAATTGATTCGTGATTCACTTGCTGAATTGGATCGTGATGGAGTTCGTTACCGAATCGAAGGTTTTATTTGGCATCAGGGGGAAAATGATATGTTTGAGGGAAATTATATGCCTAATTATGGGAAGAATTTAAAAAACTTTATTGCTAGATGGAGAAGCGATCTGAACTCGCCAAAACTAAAATTCTATATCGGTGAATTGTGTACGAAAACAATTTGGGGGATGGATTTACGCCCTCGGATGTACACTATAAGTCAAGGGCAGCGCGAAGTTACTGAGGCGGATCCATTAGCAGAGTATATTCCAACGTCTCATGTTGGAGTCGAGATTGGGGAGCCCGTTGGATTGCATTATCACTATGGGACACTAGGTCAACTGCAACATGGAATTAATTATGCTGATTCCTATCTTCGTACGGTTGGTCGTAAACAAACTCGAGTTCGAAGTCTTAAAAATTGGCCTTATAAAAAGGGGAAAGAGGTGAATCTTTTCATTCTTGCTGGACATCGCAATATGGAAGGTGAACGCGCTTTTATTCAGGATGCAGTCAAGTTGGGCGAGGGCGACCTTTTAAAGGACAACCCTAATATCGCTTACAAATATAGTCTTGGTGGTGGGTACCGAAAATCGACTGATTGGGAGCCGCTTGGCCAAGTAAGTTTTTATGACACATTTGGACCAGAACTAAGTTTTGCTCAAACGCTAAAGAGTAATAATGTGCCCAATGTTTCCATTGCCAAATTTGTCCATAGTGGTTCTCAAATCATTGACTGGACCCCTGAAGGTAGTATGGCGAAATCTCGTCATATTTATCCTGACTTTATAAGATTTGTTGAAGAAACGGTCAGTGACTTAAAGACCAAGGGGCATCAAGTGCGTTTAGCCGGCATATTTTATCATTTAAGCGAAAACGATATGTCATTTTATCCTTACCGAAAAATGGCTGCTGAGCGAATTCAGGCTATCATTGCCAATAGTAGAACTGACCTAGGAATGCCAGAGCTTAAGTGGTATGTCAGCCAACAGTTGCCCACGGATGAAAAGGGCGTCAACCGTATTGATGTTGTGGCGGATTTTGAAAAAATCGCAAAAAACGACTCAAACTTAATTCATTTAAAAGCGTTCAGTTTGCCGCCTCAAAAAAAGAAGCTCGTCCTTGATACGGCTGGAGTAATTAAGCTTGGAAGGCTGATGGGCGAAGGTTTTTTCAAATAAGGAATATTCTCTTTTCTTAATGTGGGTAATTCGTCTTGCCGGCCTAAGTTGATTCGGCAACGATTTCCTTTCTCTGCAAAATATGATGTATAGGTCTTATTCTCTATTGATTTTATTTAGTTTATTTAACTGCTTGTCTGCGGAAAGTCAGTTTACTGCAACTGATTGGCCGAATTGGCGTGGGTTGACTTCTGACGGTCAGGCTAAGCTTGTTGATGGTTTGCCGACAGAATGGAGTCAGACAAAAAATGTTGTTTGGAAAACGTTTATTCCTGGACGTGGTCATAGTACGCCAACTCTGGTGGGGAATCGTATCTATCTTGCCACGGCAGATGAGGATGAAATGTTTCAGTCAGTTGTTTGTCTAAATAGATTGGATGGTAAAATAATATGGCAGACAAAGGTGCATGAAGGTCAGTTTGCAATAGGATTAAATAAGCACGCATCACATGCTGGAACAACGGTCGTTCATGATGGAGAGCGTTTGTATGTTAACTTTGTTATAGGTTCACAGGCGTATGCTTCGGCGTTGAGGCTTGATGGTAAGCTGATTTGGCAGAAGCCGATTGGTAAATATAAGGTTCACCAAGGCTATGGCAGTTCACCGATGGTTTTTGGTAACATTGTCGTGGTTAAGGCTGACACGAAGATTGGCGGAGCTATCTGTGGTTTGGACAAAAAGACTGGTCGTGAAATTTGGCGACAGGAGCGTCCAAAGTTTCCCAATTACACTACACCTGTGGTCATTGAGTCGGCAGGTAAACAGCAGATGGTATTTTGTGGTTGCGAATTAATCACGAGTCTTGATCCCTTAACGGGGAAAAAATTATGGGAAATGTCTGGCTCAACACAGGAGTGTGTTTCAACACTTGTAAGTGACGGAACACATATTTTTGTGAGTGGAGGTTGGCCGAAAAATCATACTGCTGCCATTGTGGCTGATGGATCAGGGCGCGTGGCTTGGAAGAATTCGGCCCGTGTTTACGTTCCATCAATGCTAATTCGAAATGATTTTCTTTATGTCACAATGGATGCCGGTTTTGCGATCTGCTGGAATGCTAAGACTGGTGAGGAACAATGGAAGGAACGGCTTGGTGGTGCGTTTTATACTTCTCCAGTTATGGTTGGGAATCGTATTTATGGCACTAATCTCTCTGGTAAAACGTTTGTTTTTGAAGCTAATCCCAATGAGTTTAAACTTATCGCAGCCAATCAACTCGGCAATGAAGTTTACGCATCTCCTATAGTAAGCGGGGATCGACTTTATTTGCGTGTGGCGTTTAAAGGAGATGAGCGTAAGGAATTCCTCTATGCCATAGGGAAAAATTGACTGTTTGTTTCTTTTTACGTTCATTAAAAAAGTTTCTAGGGGATTGATTGGGGCCGTTTTTCCCGTTAGAACTTGTGTGGATGCAATCCGTTGGACAGCAGTTAAAGAATGCCCGTGAATCACAGGGTAAGTCTTTGGAGGATGTCGGTGGCGAATTGAAGATTCGTGCTGATCATGTTGCTGCTCTGGAAGAAGGCGATTTTAGTAAGTTTGATGCGCCAATTTTTATTCGTGGTTTTGTCCGAACGTACTGTCGGTTTCTTAAGCTTGATCACAACGCGCTTATTGTCCAACTAAACCAGGAGTTGGGTGGTACCGAATCGTTAGCTTCTGATCCTGCGCTTCCAGGTAAAAAGGGGTTTGTCGACGGCTTAACACTTTTTCTATCGAGGCTCAATTGGAGCATCTGGCTGCCACTGATCGTATTTATTAGTATCGCTGGAGTTGTTCTTTTTGTCGTCAATATAAAGCAGGCACAGAGTGAGGAGCTACAGCGTGGTGATTGGGCTGATAAACTTCCTGAAACTGAATACAAGCCTATGCGAAACATGATGAATTTAGAGCTTTCACTACCGCCAGTGCCAGTCAAGGTTCCTTCGACCAATAGTCCTTCTGCTAACTAGTAGGCCCTGAACCGTTAATTGCTAATTCAGAAGGTAACGTATGACCTTTTCGCGCTTTTACGTGATTAAGATGAACAGGCTATATTCTATTTTCATAATATTCTTTGCAATGACTAGTTTGTTCTCACTTGGCCATGCAGAGGTTTTGTTGGAACGAGGTTCAACTTGGAAATATCTAAAGGGTTCCGAATCTTCTGGTGATTGGCTCACTATGAACTTTGACAGTCTTGATTGGCCAAGTGGGAATGCTCCATTTCGTTATGGTGATGGGCAGGGTGGGACATTGTTGAGGGATATGCCGCGACGGTATTCTGTAGTTTATCTTTGTCGGAATTTTGAAGTTCAGGATGTCAGTAAATACAGTGTTCTTGACCTATTGGTCAATTTCGATGATGGCTTCATAGTTTGGATTAATGGGCATCGAGTCATTGCACAGAACCCGCCCAGAACACCGCTCTCAGAGTTAGCTTCGAATTCACATGAGTCCGGTCAATACGAGCAGTTTGAGATTGGTGGGCCTGATTTATTTTTGAAAAACGGTACTAATAAAATCGCGATTCAAGCATTTAACCTTAGTCTTTCAAGTAGCGATTTTTTGATTGATGCCGAGTTGGTTGGAATACTTAATGATAATAAGCCGCCAATATTGATTGGTTTCACACCTGAACCGGGGAGGATGCAAAAGTTAAACAGTGTGACATTGCGGTTTAGTGAGCCTATTCGGAATATTGATGTAAGTAATCTCCGGTTGAATGGGCAACTGCCAAAATCTATCGATGGCCAGAATCATTCTTGGACATTTAATTTCGCCGAGGCCGATTATGGTGATGTTGTTTTGTCTTGGGGTATGGATCAAGCGATTGAAGATTTTGGCCGACCTCCAAATAAATTTTCACCTGAGTCTAATGAGTTAGCCCGTTATCAAGTGGTTGATGATCTTGCTCCCGAGCTGGTTGATGTTCTGCCTAGACCAGGGGCGACTGTTCGTGAGCTAAAGCGAATAAGATTATTCTTTAATGAACCTGTGGTGAATTTTGAAGCGAGTGATATTCTTATTAATGGTCAAGTGCCAAAAAGTGTAATCGGCTTTGCTGATGGGCCTTGGGATGTCGAATTCAAGAAAATTAAACGTGGGACGGCTGCAATTACTTGGCCAAATAAGAACGGTATTGTTGATAAGGCGGCTAAGCCAAATTCTTTTATTAGTCGGGATTGGTCTTATACTGTGGATCCGGATCATTGGCCGGGAGTAGTTGTAATTAATGAATTTATGGCTTCCAATCAGTCCAATATAAGGGATGAGGATGATCAGGCAGTTGATTGGATTGAGTTGGAGAATACGGGGCGCAATACTGTTAATTTAAGTGGCTGGTCACTGACAGATGATAAGGAAAGCCCTGGAAAGTGGATATTTCCTGATATTAAGATTGAGCCCAATAGTTTTCTTGTAGTGTTTGCATCTGGAAAAAATCGACGGGTTATTGGTAAGCCGATGCATACTAATTTTAAGCTTGGGAGTAGTGGCGATTATATAGGGCTTTTTAGTCCTGAATTGCCACGAAAGGTTATTGATAAAGTTTCTCCAAAGTATCCTGAGCAACGCAGTAATATTTCATATGGTCTTTCGGGAACTGATCAATGGGTGTATTTCATCAAGCCAACGCCAGGTGCTATTAATGGAACAGGCAGTTTTAAGAACATCCTGAGCAAGCCTAAGTTCAGCCGGAAAAGAGGATTCTTTATTGAACCATTCGATCTTATTTTGAGTACAAAAGAAGATCAGGCCGCAATTCGCTACACAACTGATTATTCATTACCAACATCAACTAATGGTCAATTGTATAGTAATCCAATACCGATTACCGATACTACTATCATTCGAGCAGCGACATTTCGACGTGGTTCATGGTCCTCCAGTTCGTCTACTCATACCTTTGTTCTGGGTGACTCAGACGCTGTTACTTCGCTTCCTATTATTTCACTTGTTACGGACAAAAAAAATATTTGGGGAGAAACTGGAATTCTGGAAATAGATCCGCGCAATACCAACAAGCGGGGTATTGCTTGGGAACGTCCGGTCTCCTCTGAACTGTTATTTCAAGATGGTAGTGATGGTTTTCAGGCTGAGAGTGGATTTCGGCTTCAAGGAGGGGATTTCATTAGAGGCCGGCACACTCCCTATAAGCCAGTGCCGTGGAGCAAGTATTCATTTCGCCTTTATTTTCGAGGCAAGTATGGAGAAAGCCGTTTGAATCATCCTTTATTTTCTGACCTGCCAATCGATGAGTTTGAGCATGTTGTTCTCAGGGCGGGTATGAACGACTCGATCAATCCGTTCATTTGCGACGAGCTTTGTAGAAGATTGTATCGCGATCTTGGGCATGCTTCCAGCCGAGGTATGCTTGTGAACCTATTACTTAATGGCAAAAGCCAAGCCTATTACAATCCTACGGAGAGGGTGGATATTAACTTTTTACGTTCACGGCATGGTGGCGGTTCTGAGTGGGATCTTATTGCGCAATTTGGTGAGATTCGAGAGGGAGACGATATCGAGTGGAACCGTTTCAAAAATCTTACTATCAATCGTGATCTAACTATTCCTAAGAACTACAAGAAAGTGGTTGAGTTAATCGATCTCGATAATTTCATCGACTATATTATACTTTGTATTTACGTCGATATGGATGATTGGCCGTATAACAATTGGCGTGCAGGGCGTGAACGGCGTGCGGGTGCCAAGTGGCGCTTTTATCTTTGGGATGCTGAGAGGTCCTTTGGGACCGATGGAAAACAGATGCTTGGTAGGCAACGGCGTGTTGTGACTTCGAACAATCTTACTCAAGGAGCCCTTGCCAGTCAGGCTGATATTGCGCGTATCTTTCAATCCTTTTCTTCAAATCAGGAATTCCGGCTTCGTTTTGCTGATAGAGTCCACAAGCACTACTTCAATGAGGGAGTTTTGACAAATGAGCATATAACACTTCTTCACCAAGAGCTTACAAATGAAATGAAACACGTTCTTCCCGATATGAGTCCATATATTGGAAAGGTTTGGATTCCAAAGCGTCGAGAGATTGTTATGGAGCAAATGGCTAGCATCGATTTACAACGTTCTTTAAATGCTCCTCTTTTTAGTCAGTATGGCGGCATGATTAAGGCTGGATTTAAATTAGCTATGACAGCGCTGTCGGGTGCGATTTATTATACTATTGATGGCACTGATCCTAGAGGGTCTAGTGCGAAAAAATTTACTGATCAGATTGCTATAGATCGGTATACAACAATCAAGGCGCGTACTCGATTAGATGGAAGATGGAGCGCGCTGACAGAGGCTTCTTTCAGACCTGAAACACAAGGATTTCCGTTGAAATTCAATGAAGTTATGTACAATCCTATTGGCGGAAGTGATTATGAATTTATTGAGTTGAAAAATATCAGTCAGACTAAGGTTGATTTGAGTTGGTATAAAATAAAGGGGATAAACTTCCTCTTCAGACTACAGGCAAAATTTGATCCCGGGGAATCAGTTGTTTTAGCAAACAATGGTAATCCAGAAGCTTTTGTTAAGCGCTATCCACGTTTGGATGTATACGGATGGTATAACGGTAACTTGGCTAATGGTGGGGAAAAGTTGGCTCTCGTAAATGCTGAAGGAATAGAAGTGTTGAAGTTTAAATATAACAATAAAGCGCCATGGCCAATAGCCGATGAGATTCGAGGTCGATCTCTCCAAATTATCGACCCTTTGGCCGATGCTAATAATCCTACTAATTGGAAAGCCAGCTTGAAAGCAGGAGGGAGTCCTGGGAAGTAACTCTCAAATTATATTTTACGATAACTTATGAACATTAAATATTTTTTCTTTTGTTTGGTATTTATCTCGATTTTTCCAAGTGGGTTTACTGCCGGAAGTTCGCCAGCCGATTATACAACTGAAGCTCAGAGATTGATTCAAGGAGCGACAAACAGTGTTTTCGGATTTTCTCGATTGGCTACCTTATGTGATAAGTTTGGACCTCGCTTTACAGGTTCTAAGAATCTAGAGGATGCCATTGACTGGTGTCTTTCTGAGATGAAAAAAGACGGTTTTAAGAATGTGCGAGGTGAGGAGGTTACGGTTCCACGTTGGGTCCGAGGGAATGAGTCAGTAGAGTTAATTAAGCCGCGTAATCGTAAGTTGCCTATGCTGGGCTTGGGAGGAAGTGTTGGGACACCACCTGAAGGCATTACGGCGGATGTGTTAGTTGTAAGTGGCTTTGAAGATTTAAAGAAGCGATCCTCTGAGGCTAAAGGGAAAATTGTGTTATTTAATGTGCCGTTTACTGAGTACCGAGAGACGGTCATTGTTAGGACTCAGGGGGCAAATCATGCGGCTCGAGTTGGGGCTGTGGCTAGTTTAATTCGTTCGGTTGGACCTTTTTCGATGCAGACTCCTCACACGGGTGGCATGTCTTATGCCAGTGGAGTAAAAAAAATTCCGCATGCTGCTATTTCGCTAGAGGATGCCAATATGCTTACTCGTATGGCAGCTCGAGGAGAGTCGATAAGAATACGTTTGAATATGGAGGCAAAGACGCTGCCTGATGGAATTTCTCGTAATGTAATTGCAGAAATTCCAGGCCGAGAGAAACCGGAGGAGATAGTTATTGTAAGTGGCCATATAGACTCGTGGGATGTTGGTCAGGGCGCAATGGATGATGGCGGTGGGTGTTTAGCCGCG
>JASLKL010000096.1 GCA_030747605.1 Verrucomicrobiota bacterium
TAATCCTTTCCAGCCATCTGCGGCCCCGTGAATTAATCTGTATATATTGGTCTTCTGGTCTAGGCCGTGCCGAAGTTTACAAAGTTTGTCTTTTTTTGGCTTATTCAATTATTTTGAAATTTACCATAAATGCCAATTTTTTTGAGTAATAACCCAGAACCCAAGGAGGCAATTGGTTATTGCGTGAGCTGTTATGGCATCTCCTAGTCGATTAGTTCTTAGTACGATGATCTGGTAAATCATCCCGCATATGATCCCAGCAAGCCAGTGGGAATGAGTTAACCCGAAGATTAGAGAAGTGGCAATGAAAGGGCGAATATCAAAGAGGTTATGTGGAGTGAATAGCCAGTTTTTAGTTAGTATATATCGGTATAGAAAAGAGCGATAAAATACTTCTTCAAGTAATGGGACAACCAATGTTGAACCAATTATTCGTGTAGTTGCAAACAGCCAAAAAAGAGTAGAATCTGGCCCGAAATGTTTATTTAGATTCCAGGAGTCGCTAGGTGTTGTAATTTTTGGATATTGAAAGTCTAAGCAAATCCAGATTGCAAAAACTAAGATGCCTCCTCCGATTGCCTCTAAGCTAAAGGCCCATCGCATTTCTCCAACTAAAGGCCAAATTGTCCATATCATCCAAACTCCCAATAATGTTTTGATTAGATAAATCCAAAAGTGGGAATCAGGCCCGAAGCTTCCTTGTGTTGACGTTAATATAACAAAAATTAAGAACGGTAAGACTCGAGGAAGTATGGGGGATTCTTGAAGTTTTTTATGTAGCGAGTTCATCGCTGTGAATGTTTTTTGACTATAGATTTTGTGGATAAAATAAATTTTTCCATGTCTCTTTCTGTCCCGATGGTGATTCTTAACCAATCGCGGCAGTCTTTTGTGTCAAACCAACGTGTTATAATTTTTTGTTTGCGTAATTTAATGAACAAATCTTTAGCGCTTAGTCCCTTTGGTTTTGCGAAAATGAAATTAGTTTGAGATGGGATTACATCAAATCCAATCGCTGTTAAATTTTTTGATGTTTGGCTACGTGCTTTGATAATACGCTTGAATTGTCTTTGGTAGTATTTGAGATCAGTAAGAGTGGCAAGAGCTGCCGTTTGGCCTAGTTCGTTGGTGTTATAACTGTCTCGAATCCTATCGAGCGCGGCGATTAGCTTTGAGTGTGCTATGAAGTAGCCAATTCGCTGAGAGCAAAGCGAGTATGATTTGCTGAAAGTGCGAGAAATAATCACATTTGAGAATCGCTTGGTTAAACCTAATGCGGTTTCCTCTGCGAAGTCTATATATGCTTCATCAAGAATGATGATTCCATTTTGGTCTTTGCAAATTTTTGCCAAATCCTTTGTTTTATATCCTGCTCCACTTGGTGCATTTGGTGTTGTGATATAAGTGAGTGCTGCCTGATAATTCCATTTTCCCTTAATTAGACTGGTTTTGTTAGGGAGTTTGTAGTTTTGAGAAAGTTTAAATTCATTTTTTCGTGCGCCATGAATATCAGCTAAAATTGGGTAAAGAGAATAGCTGGGTGTGAAATATTGAATAGTTTGGCGAGCGATTTCTTTTGATGTTTTTGTTCCAGATGATTTCGGTTCAACAAAACATCTGGTAGCTAATGCAAGAAGTTCATCAGAGCCATTTCCAATAATTATATTTTCAGGCTGGCAGCAATGTAATTGAGCCAAGGCGGATCGTAATGGTTTCGCAGTCGGGTTTGGGTAGAGGCGTAGTCTAGAGTCTGCAGCTTTTTGAATTGCTCGCAAAACTTTAGGAGAAGGTGATATGGGGTTTTCGTTAGTATTGAGTTTGATTATATTTTTAGATTGTGGCTGCTCACCTGGTACATATCCGTCTAGTTTTCGTACCATTGGTCGAATAAATCTTTCAGGCGATTTAAGCTTTCCTTTTGTCGGCATTGCTAATTGTTTAGTCGAGTTTCTGCAGACGAACCGTGGCCGTCGAGCCCTTCTAATTCAGAGAATGTTTTAATTGTTTCTAACGAGCGTGCTAGTGAGTGTTTATTGTATTGAACAATGCTTGTTCGACGTTGGAACATATCTACAGTAAGGCCAGAAAATGATGCCCCAGCCCCTCCTGTTGGCAGTGTATGGCTAGGGCCAGCTAAATAGTCGCCTAGTACGGTGGGAGTCCATGGCCCTATGAAAATTGCTCCGGCAGTCGTGATTTCTTTTGAGGCAAGTTTCGTGGACTTGAGCATTAATTCGCAGTGTTCTGGTGCAAGCCGATTTGCTAAGGATATGCCTTCGGGAATTGATTTAAGATGAATAATCCATCCGTTATTCTTCAGAGTCTTTTTGATTAGCGGAGCTCGGGATAGGGATGAGAGTTGATGTTCGATTTCCTGTTGAACTTTGAGAATTAAATTTTTAGATGTAGTAGCTAACCAGACGCGCTCATGGCCTGAACCGTGTTCTGCTTGAGCGAGCAGATCGGCAGCTACATATTTTGGATTAGCAGTTGTGTCAGCGAGAATGAATAATTCACTTGGGCCTGGAAGTAAGTCAATAGATACGCGGCCAAATAGCAAACGTTTAGCTGCTACAACATATGCATTACCTGGTCCAAATATTTTTTGGACAGGCTTAATTGTTTTTGTGCCGTATCCCATTGCAGCTATGGCTTGGGCTCCTCCTATGCGATATACTTCGGTTGCTCCTGAATTGCCAATTGCAGCGAGCAAGTCTGAGTTTACTTTTCCGTTTTTATCACATGGTGTGCAGGCGACTATTTCTGGGCAGCCGGCAGCCTTGGCAAGAGTAATGGTCATTACAGAAGTAGATACTAATGGGGCAGTTCCACCGGGGATGTAAATGCCAACTCGTTTAAAAGGATCGAACTTTTCTCCAACTATTCCACCTTGAGTGTTTTGAGTTTTCCAGTTTTTTCTCATTGAACTTGAGGCGAACGATTTGACGTTGGATTTTGCTAGTCGAATAGCTTTCTTAGTTTTAGGTAGCGCATTTGACCAGCCTTTTATTAGGTCTTTTTGGCAGACTTCTAAGTCGGATGCCTTCAGAGAGGCGTTGTCGAATTGTCGTGCTAGTTTCAGGATTGCTTTGTCTCCGTTTAATTCTACTTCGCGAATTATTTTTATTGTTCGTTGCTCTATATTTGGGTCAAGCAGGCTGGAGGCTTTGGATAGCTGTTCCAATTTCTTGCTATATTTAATATCCGTATGTCGGATTAAATTCATCGCTCCGAAAGATACGGGAAGGCCCTTGCTAAAGTCAAAGCACGGGTTTCAATATTTGAACTGTATTAATTTGTGTGTTTTTAAGTTTGACGAGCACCCTTCTATTATGTCGTTATGATGAGTCTGTTATTTTGACAAGCGATGCCCAGAGCAGTTAAAAAGAAAAAAACAACTATTAGTTCAGCTAAGGCTTCAAAGTATGATGCTCATCACAAGGTGATTGATAATACTTACGGTGATTTTGCTGATTTGCGCCATCAACTCTCGGAGTCGAAGGAGGACGTCGCAGAGCGTTCTAACTTGTTGAAAATGTTCGCTGATTGTCCGGACTCTCAGAGGTCTTGGCTTTTATTGGAGGATTATTTCGATAAGCTTACCTTAGCGCGAAAAGATTTTAGTCTTGATGATTGGTGGGGCGGCGTAACGCAATTGAAAGGTGATGCTCGTTTGGAGCAATTGGCATTAGTGTTCATGAAATCTGGTCGTTCTGTGCCGAATGAGTTGATGCCTTATGCGGATTTTAGCCGTTTTGCAGAGGTCGAGGAAGAGGAGAAGGATTTTAAATTATTCAAAGGTCTTGAGGAGTGGATGTTTCCTCCGTCTCCTGTTCATCTTGACGCGCCAAGGGCTAGCTTAAAAGTCATTGCTAAGGTTGATGAAGATAAGGATATCCCTGGATTAAATCGATTAGCAATTGAGATTCATGTTATTCGTCCAAGAACAGGTGATCGAATTAAGTCTTTGGAAGATATGGCTGATTTGACTATGCGGGCTGCGCATGAACAGGAGTTGTTTCCTGCGGAAGACTGGATGTTTATTCGATGGGCCTCAGATATTCGGCATGATTACGATGCTGAAGCAGAATCAATTCCTCTTGAAGGGGCTGATCTTTTGAAATGGTTAGTGCAATGGGGAAAGACAAGCCGCATAGAAATTGAGGGAACTAATGGCTCTATTAAGTTTATGGGGCGTATAATAGAAATGGAGCCTAGCTTGCATAAAGAAAAATCTAATCTTTATTTTACTCATTTAATAAATCTGCCAGATGGGAAGTCTTGTCAGATGTCAGATGTTACTTTCTTTTCAGGAGAGCCGGCACTTGCATTTATAGATTCAGAAGTGTTTTTGCTTCGAAACGCACCTCCTTCTGAGGTTTTGGGTAGTTGGGCGTCTAAGCAAAAGGCCCCTGTATCTAAACTTACTCATAGGCTATTGACAAATCTTCGAAAAATAAAGTCTCCCAAAGGCCATAATTGGGAGCAGCTTTGTGAAACCCATAAGGCGACGCCTAAGTTTATTTTTGAAATGGCAGATGAAACTGTTAATCTGAAACTTAAGGCGAAAAGTGAAACTGATAAGTCCATTTGGCAGTGGAGTGGTCATGAATGGGTGCGAGAAAAAGAACAAAAGAAAAAATCAAAAAAGCCAGAGGTGTTGGATGATGAAAGACTTGAGGCCGCTGTCGAGTGGCTTAAGCGCTTGGATTGGTTTACTCCTGAGCCGGGTTTGTGGGTTGGGGATGCTAATCCGTTATTTCTAGAGAGTTTGCATTTGGCTTGGCCTGATCGTCCTGAAGCAGAGTATGTTGGAGATGCTGAGTTTAAGCGGCTCTTCCTTCAGCCTAAGCGGTTGAAACCTAAATTGGTTGTAAAGGGAAGCGGGATTGATTGGCTGTCTGTTTCCGCAGAGTGGGAGGAGGAGGGGCTTACCTTAACAGATCGAGACCTTCAGCAATTAGCTGGGGCGAGTGGTAGTTTTGTTAAACTTCCTGATGCGGGTTGGGTTCAGCTTGACCAACAAGCAGTGGTTGATGCTCAGGAGGCGATGGCTGATTTGGGAGTTGATGGTTTGACTCCGCTTGAACAGAAGATAGGTCTAGAACAAGCCGCGCATCTTGATGAAGACGGATTGGCTAAGTTTGTACCATCGAATGAATTAGAACAATTGCGCGGAAGATTAGACGAGTTTGAGGGCGTTGATGCTACTGAGCTCCCTGATAATGTATGTGCTGAATTACGTCCGTATCAGAAGGATGGTTTTAATTTTCTTTGCCACTTATCAAGGCTCAAGTTAGGTGGTATTCTGGCAGATGATATGGGGTTAGGGAAAACGCTTCAGACTTTAACTTGGTTGTTGTGGCTTAAAGTTAATCGAAGAAAGAATGCTAAAGCTAAGCCAGCTTTAGTTATTTGTCCTGCTTCTGTATTGCATAACTGGCGGCGAGAGTCGGAGAAGTTTACGCCCGATATGAAAGTGTTAGTACTAGAAAGTGGACAGGCTAGGCATAATCTCAGAAAATACATTCCCGAGCACGATATAGTAGTTACAAACTATTCAATTCTGCGTCGTGATCTCGATGAGTTGGCTAAATTTGCATTTCGCGCGGTAGTGCTTGATGAAGCGCAATTTATTAAAAATCCCGGTGCGCAAGTGACTAAATCTGTGAAGCAGCTTAAAGCCGACCATAAGCTTGCGCTTACAGGGACGCCGATTGAGAACAGAATGCTTGATTTGTGGAGTATCGTTGATTTCATTCAGCCGAGTTATCTTGGGGATCAGGAGCATTTTGGTCAGACCTATGATTTGAAGGTAGCTGAAAAAGAGGAAGGCATTGCTCGCATTGCCCGCCGTAAGCTGTCGGCTAAGCTCCGTCCATTGCTTTTAAGGCGTATTAAAAAACAAGTTGCTAAAGACCTTCCAGACCGTATCGAGCAGAGGCTTGATTGCGAGCTGCCAGAGGAGCAGCGTAAACTTTATCTTGCTGAGTTAAAGCGAAGCCGGGAACAGGTAATGAAGGCTGTAAAACAGAAAGGTATAGCCAAGAGCAAGATGCATGTCCTTGCTGCACTTACTCGATTGCGCCAAATTTGTTGCCATCCGGGGCTAGTCGGTAGCGACACTGCCTCAGGTAAAATGGATACACTTTTTGAGCTTGTTGAGCCATTACTTGAAGAGGGACATAAGGTGTTAATTTTCAGTCAGTTTGTCCGAATGCTTCAGATACTCGAGAAGCAGTGTGAAGACAGGGAAATTCCCACTTATCTTTTGACTGGTGAAACGAAAAACCGACAGGAAATAGTTAACCAGTTTCAAGCAGATGAAGACCCTTCGGTCTTCCTTCTGAGCCTAAGGGCTGCAGGGACAGGATTGAACCTAACTAGTGCTAGTTATGTTGTTATATACGACCCTTGGTGGAACCCTGCAGTTGAGGCTCAGGCCATTGATCGAACACATCGAATTGGCCAGACATCTACAGTGAATGCTTACAAGATGATTTCGCCAGGTACTGTAGAGGAGAAGATTTGGGATCTTCAACAGCAAAAAGCAAAAACTGTTGCCGATGTTCTTGGGGATGAAGGTTTTGCTAAAAGTCTTACACAAAATGATCTTGAGTATCTATTTTCTGATTAGTGGTGTTGTATTCATAGGGCCTCGATCATGAAGGCAATTGTGCTACAAGAACCTAAGCAGTTTAAATCTGTTGATATTGAGTTTCCGGACGGCCCTGGTCTAGGTGAAGCGTTAGTGCGAGTTCATCGCGTGGGGATTTGCGGCACAGATGTTTCTGGTTATCTAGGTAAGATGCCTTTTTTTACTTACCCTGTAATTCCAGGTCACGAACTTGGAGTAGAGGTTGTTGAAGTTGGGGAAGGGGTTACAAATGTAAAGTTGGGAGATCGCTGTTCTGTTGAGCCTTATATGAATTGCGGGCAATGTTTCGCCTGCCGTAACGGTAATACCAACTGCTGTGAATCACTTGAGGTAATAGGAGTTCACAAAAATGGTGGAATGTGTGAACAGTTTGTTTTGCCAGCAAGCAAGTTACATGTTTCCGCAAAGTTAACAATGGATCAGTTGGCGTTGGTTGAGACGCTGGCTATTGGATGTCATTGTGTGGATCGTGCTGCAATTTTAGAAGGAGAGAATGCGCTTGTTCTGGGTGCCGGTCCTATCGGTTTAGCAGTGATCGAATTTTTAAAGGTTGCCAAGGCGAAAGTAACAGTTATGGATATGAATGAGACACGTCTTAAATTTTGTGCAGAGCGGCTTGGTGTTGATCATACTGTTGTTTTTAAGGGAGATGGCACGGAGGGCGAGTGTTTGCGTGATCTTAATGGTGGTGATTTACCGACTACCGTGATTGATGCGACAGGGAGTCATATCTCGATGTCGAACGCGGTTCAGTATGCTGCTTTTACTGGGCAAGTGATTTATGTGGGCATTACAACGCAGGATCTAACGTTCAAGCATGTGTCGATTCATCGGCCAGAGTTAACTATTAAAGCGTCTCGAAATGCGGTTTCAAGTGATTTTGTCCGGATTATCAAGTTGATTGAAGACGAGGTCATAGATACTACTCCTTGGCTTACTCACAGTTCTACTTATGAAGATTTTGTGGAGAGTTTTCAGGCATGGCTAAAAACTGAAACCGGCGTCATTAAAGCTGTTTTGCGCATGAGTTAAACGCCTAGCGAACATAAAGTGTCCCGCCGTCAACAGCAAACGGTGAGCCTGTAATGAACGAAGCCTCATCGCTACATAGGAATACTGCCATAGCTGCTACTTCTTCTGGTTTGCCCATTCGCCCAATTGGTTGATAATCAGACAGTTTTCGAAAAATTTCTTCTTGGTTTTTCGGATAATTTTCAGCAATAAAACCATCAACAAAAGGTGTGTGTATACGGCCCGGCTGAATGGCGTTGCATCGGATTTTATCATGCAAGTGATCCTTGGCCACGGAATATGTCATGGCAAGCACGCCTCCTTTACTAGTGCTGTAAGCCAAGCGGTCATTAATTGCCATTGTAGCGACCGTAGAGGCGATATTAACGATTGCGCCGCCACCGCTTTTTACCATTTGCCGAACGCCGCCTTTTAGGCAATTGAAGACTCCTTTTAAATTAACATTCATAACTCGGTCAAAGTCTTTTTCGTTAGTGTTCAGGATATTGCCGACATGAGCGATGCCGGCGTTATTGATGAGGCAATCTAGTCCGCCGTGATCAGTTGCTATTTTATCAAACACGTCTTGTACGTGGTCATGATGTGTTACATCACACTCTGTGGCTTCAGCTTGTCCTCCATTAGTGCGAATTTTTTCAACTGTTTCATTTGCAGCTTCAAGATTAATTTCCAACACGCTTACATGTGCTCCTTGCTTTGCGAAAGCGATAGCTGTCGACTGACCGATTCCGGAGCCAGCTCCGGTTACGATAGTGTTCTTTCCATTAAGGCTAAACATTTTTGGAAATGTCTCTGAGATGGCAAGCGTTGGCAAGCTGCATTGCGTTATTAAGCTTGCTGACATGTGGTAGTTGATGGCTTAAGATTTACAAACAAATGAGCGATTCGCAGAAAGTAGA
>JASLKL010000097.1 GCA_030747605.1 Verrucomicrobiota bacterium
GCCAAGTCTCCCAAACACAAGTCCGCCTGCAGCCCCTCCAAATAGTAGAGCGCAAACGTAATATCCGAACCATTTGCTACTAGCTGAGCTGAGTCGTTTATCAGCGATATTTTTAGCCAATGATTCGACATCTTGTTCTGATGGTTGTGCTTGCTGTAATTTTAGTTCGGCTGATTTTAGTTCGACTGAAGTTACTTCGTATTGTCCGGTGTTCCGCAGGAGGTCTTTTGCTGCTGATCCCATGGCCAAGGAGGTGATTCCAAGGTGCATTCCAGCAAAGAACCAGCCTAGAAATGCGGTGGCTACTATTAGGTAGCGTCCGGCTTTTGTTAGGTTATTGACGGAGTTTGAGCTTTGGTTTGACACAGCGTATTTAATGTTTGGCGTAAGCGGATGATGCGCTCGGCTTCGAAATGGTGCAACAAATTGGTTTGGCCCGGTGCATGGAGCATGAGACATTTGCAGCCCCTTATATTTTTATATAGTTATCATGATTCGCCTCGCCCTAATAAGTTCATCGGAAACGGCGAAGATTTATTCTGGACTTAGCACCCGACTGCATCGTGCAACTTGGACAGTATTTGCGCCGCTTGATTCCAGTGACTTAAGCCAAGCACTTGGCTCATCAGCGAAAGTCACCTCGACAGATGACTTGTTTTCTCAGGAAACTGCCGCTTTTGATGCAGTTGTTATTGATGCAGATTCTGCGACAGCTGAGAGTGTAGCTAAAACAGTTGTGGATCTTGGGAAACCGGTGCTAGTTGGTGCAATAAGCCAATGGGTTGCCACAATTGGTGAAGCGAATGCACTTTTGATGCCGGCACATCCTTGGCGATTTATCCCGTCGATTCAGGCGGTTAAGCGAAGTGTTGATGATGGGAAACTAGGGGTCCCAGGCCTACTTCGAATTCACCGTTGGCATCCTTCGAGCCCGGGTAAAGCACCTATTTCAGAACGGCTTATGCCTGATGTCGATCTTGCCTGTTGGCTCTTTGGCGATACCCCCGAGTCGGTTTGGTCATTACAATCTGCTGCGAATGAGGACTACCTCCAGTTTCATCTTGGTTTTACCAATGGAGGGATGGCGATCATTGACCTTTCTGCTTCGCTACCGAGTGGTGGAGATTATTATTCATTAACGATGATTGGAGGAACAGGGGCGGCTTATGCAGATGATCATCATAATATGAATCTACTTTATAGTGGAGGTCAGCCAAATGCGATTCGCACAAATCAAGGTCATATCGAATTAGTTCAACAATTGCAGGAGTTTGTTGATGTTATTGATGGAAAGCGGGAGCAGAGCATCTCCTTGGCTGACACTTTCCGTGCGGTTCAAGTCGTTGAGCAGGTTTTGGAATCTGCCAATTCCTGCGAAGTAGTGAAGAGGGAGGAGAGCAAATAACAATGGGCGGATTAAAAATTTTACGGTGTGGTGTGTTTAGTGTGGTAAAGCATGACTATCTACCGAGAGCCGTTGCTGCCCATTCACGATTTGAATTGGTTGTGGTTGCTGATGATGCTGATCAGCCGGATTGGGTACATGAACGCAACCAGTTATTTGCCGATGAGTTTAATGTCCCCTATGTAAAAAATGTCGCTAAAGCAATTGCTGAATATGATCTTGATCTAGTTGCTGTTAGTTCTCAAGCAGAACGTCACTGTGATCTTTCCGTTCGTGCAGCTGATGAAGGGCTTCATGTAATAGCCGACAAGCCGATGTCTACATGCCTTTCAGAATGCGATAGGCTTGTTGATGCGGTTCGCAGGAACGATATCAAATTTTTGCTTTGGAATCGCAATTATTTACCGTCAGTTATTCAGGCAAAAGAAGCCATTGATTCTGGTGCAATTGGGGGGTTGCAGGCGATTCATGTAGATTTTTATTTTTCAAAGGATGCCGGCCCTCCCAAAGGAACACGGCAGGGTAACGATCCGCCAATAGACTGGCTCAAGCGCCAGATCGAGGCGCACACGGATGGATCTGATGGTGGAGTAGGGATTGAGCCGCTAGGAGAGTTGCAAATCGAAGGTATTTACCCGCTTGGTTATATTCACCTTTTGACCGGTGAGAATGTTCATAGAGTTTTTGCTCGAACAGCAAGCCATTTTCATCAGGCTAACGTTGATAATAATATCGACGATTTAGCCTCTGTGTCATTGGAGATTGGTAAAGGGATTGTTGGCTCTTTATGCATTGGGAGAATTGGAGCGGCTAGCCATCCGGATATTGGGGAAATTAAGATTCACGCTATTGGCTCGAAAGGCGGGCTGGTTATTACTGAGGCTCGTCCGGAAGTCAGTATCTATTACCGAGATCAACCACCTTCGGAGTTTAAGAATGAGCGAATTGCCAATGAGAATGATTTTCTATTGATGGACGATTTTGCCCGTTCAATTGATACGGATACTGAACCGATCCTAAATGCTCAAAATGGGCGAGACATAGCTGCTACGGTTTTTGCTTCTTTAGAATCGTGCAAGATTGGGGTTCCCGTGGAGGTTATTTATTAACATGACACCGCTTGAATTAAAGAATGCCCTTCATGATGGGGGGCCGGTATTGGGAACTTTGATTGTTTCCCCATCACCTTTTTGGCCAAAAATTATTGGTGATTGTGGCCTCGATTTTGTTTTCATCGATACGGAGCACATAGCACTTGACCGCAGTCAGGTCTCTTGGATGTGTCGCACTTATGCAGCAATGGGGCTGCCTCCGCTCGTGCGCACGGGTTCTCCATCGCCTTATGAGGCAACAATGGTGCTTGATGATGGGGCTGCCGGAGTGGTGGCTCCTTACATCGAAGAGGTTGATCAAGTAAAGAAGCTTCGAGGGGCCTCCAAACTGCGACCTTTGAAAGGAAAGCGTCTTGAAGAAGCGCTTGAAGGACAACTTCCAGATCAGCTTGCTGACTACATATTAGGCTTCAACGAAAACAATCTACTTATCGTCAATATTGAAAGCGCTCCAGCAGTTGAGAATCTTGATCGCATTCTAGATGTTCCCGGCATCGACTCAGTACTTATAGGCCCGCACGATTTGTCAACCAACTTGGGATTGCCAGAAAAGTATGATGATCCGAAGTTCCTTAAGAAGGTTGAGACAATTTTCACTAAGGCTCGGGCTAGAGGTGTTGGTGCGGGAATCCACGCTTGGGGGGATATTTCTAGTCAAACGCGGTTTGTAGAAATGGGAGCCAATCTGATTATTCACAAGGCTGATGTAATCTTTTTCAAGGAATGTATGCGTACTGAGTTGGCAGAAATACGCGAATCGCTTGGGATCAAATCTACTGGAGATATGGCCGGGGACCTTAATATATAAACCATGATTCGTATCTACCAATTGGCTGTCTGCGCGCTGGTTATTATTTCACTTGGACAAGCACGAGGCTATGAGGGTAAGCCGGTGAATGTGCTTTTCATTGCGGTGGATGATCTTCGCCCTGATTTGGGTTGTTATGGAGTTGGCTATGCCCCATCACCAAACATAGACCGTTTGGCTAGACGAGGAATGGTTTTCCGAAATCACTTTGTTCAAGTGCCTACCTGTGGGGCATCGCGTTATGCTATGCTTACTGGCAGGAGTCCAGCGGTTACAGGCTTTACCAGAGGTAATAGCGGATTTTACTCTGGAAGTAGTGCGCTGTCTGCTGAGATATTACCGGGGGCTCAAACTATGCCAGAGTTGTTTAAGCGAAGCGGTTATAACACGATTTTGATTGGGAAAATTTCGCATACTGCGGATGGACGTGTTTATGCCTACAACGGCGCTGGAGATGGCCGAGATGAAATTCCGAATGCATGGACTGAGATGTCAACGCCCTATGGTTCATGGAAAAGGGGGTGGGGAATTTTTTTTGCTTACGCCAACGGCATACATCGTGAGGATGGAAATGGTGCGAAGGATCTTGTTGATTTTACTGTTAAGAATGATAACGAACTTCCAGATGGCCAGATGGCTGAACATGCTGTTTCTCGTTTGCGCCATTTGGCCAATCAGGACAAACCTTTCTTTATGGGGCTCGGTTTTTTCAAGCCTCATTTGCCCTTTGTTGCCCCTAAGAAGGATTGGGATGCCTTAAAAAAGGCTGTGATACCTCCACCGCCTTATCCCAAAAAAATTAATTCTCACTATTGGCATGGAAGTGGAGAGTTTTATAAATATAAATTCCCCTATCCAAAACAACCGCTTTCGCCTGAGAATGTTACTAATGTTAGGCGTTCCTATCTGGCGTGTGTTCGCTATACCGACCGACAGGTGGGCAAGGTGTTGGATGCCCTAGATGAGACAGGTCTCAGTGAAAACACAATTATTGTCCTTTGGGGGGATCACGGCTGGAATCTTGGAGATTCAGACTTATGGGCAAAGCATACCCCGCTTGAACGAGCGGTCCGAAGCCCACTTATTATCAGCGTTCCAGGGATGAAACATGCTGGTGTAAGCTGTGATTCTCTTGTTGAGTCTTTGGATTTGTTCCCAACACTCATTGATTTGGCTAAACCGAGGTTCACTCGAATTCAGCATAGCCTTGATGGGAGTAGTTTGGTTGGGATTCTTGCAAATCCAAAAGCGAATGTAAGAGACGCAGCATTAAGTTACTGGCGTGATGGGATTACAGTCCGAACTAAATCCCACCGGCTAATTGTGACCCGCAAGGATGGAGATTTTAAGAATGAGGAACTGTATGATGAATCAACAAACTTCGATCCTGTGCAAAACAAGGCCTCTATGGAGCCTGTTGTGGTAAGCAAACTAAAAGCTTACCTTCCTCGTTGATTTAAATAGAAGGGAAACTACTTTTTAAGAAACAAGAGTCCCTACAGCCCCTCCTAGGATGACCTTACGAAAATTGTGTTTCTTAAAAAGATCAAAAACAATGATCGGCATGCCATTATCCATGCAGAGCGAGAAGGCAGTTGAATCCATAACCTTTAGCTGTTTCTGAAGTGCGTCAAGATAGCTGATTTTAGCAAACCGCTTGGCTTTTGGATTTTTCATTGGATCACTGTCATAAATGCCATCTACCTTTGTAGCTTTAAGTATGACCTCAGCTGCTATCTCGTTGGCTCGTAGAGCAGCTGCAGTATCGGTAGAACAGTAAGGATTGCCGGTCCCGCCTCCAAAAATCACAACGCGATTTTTTTCTAGATGCCGAACGGCACGTCGGCGAATGAAAGGTTCAGCTACCTGTGACATTGTTATAGCTGATTGCACTCGGGTTGGAACGCCCTGTTTCTCTAAGGCGTCCTGTAACGCCATGGAGTTGATGACAGTGGCAAGCATCCCCATGTGATCTCCAGTTACTCGCTCGATGCCCTTTTCGCTTCCTTGTAAGCCACGAAAAATATTCCCTCCCCCAACGACAACGCCAATCTGAACGCCTAGACTAGCAACCTCTCGTACTTGTGCGGCAACATCATGAACGGATTCGGGGCAGATGCCGCCGGTTTTACCACCGAGGACTTCCCCACTGATTTTCAGCAGGACACGGCGGAACTTTGGTTTTCGCCTACTAGTACTTGAGGAGGCTTTCTTTTTTACTGGCATCTGGTGTTGGGATTACGACTTTGATCAAAGTGTTCGTAAACTGGGGTTGTTGTGTATCAGGTCCACCCATATGCAGTCAATTGCATGCTTTGTTTTTCTGACTTATCCCGACTCTGCTGGACTCGGAAAGACATCGTCGGTTTAATGAGCCCGTGCATTTGGAAAAACTCACCATTGTTGGGGCAGGACTCATTGGTGGCTCACTGGGCTTGGCAGCGAAAGAACGTGAATTGGCCAAGCAAGTGACTGCCCTAGTCCGTCGTCCTCAAAGCGTTGAGCAGTGCCAAGCACTTGGAATAGCTCATGATGTTACGCTTGAGGCCACGGATGCCATTGCTGATGCTGATCTAATAGTTCTTTGTACTCCAGTGGCTAGTATGATTGATTTAGTTAAATCTTGGTTGCCTGTCGTAAAAGTAGGTGCAGTAGTGACTGATGTAGGGAGTACAAAAAGGCAGTTGGTGAATGAGTTGACGCCAATTATTGCAGAAAAGGGTGCTCATTTTGTCGGAAGCCATCCGATGGCCGGCAGTGCTCAGACAGGACCAAGTGCTGCTCGAGCTGATTTATTTGAAGGGTCGGTTTGTGTTGTAACCCCAGGGCAAGGCACCGATTCTAATGCTCTTAAGTTGGTTAATCAGTTTTGGGAAGACCTCGGCTCGCAGTCGATTGTTACGTCTGTGGAGGAGCATGATCAGCTAGTTGCGCGTTGTAGCCAACTACCACATTTATTATCCTCAGTCTTAGCAAAAATTGTGCTTTCTCCTCGTCATGGTGAATTGCAGCGACAACTTTGCGCAACAGGCTTTAGGGATATGTCACGATTAGCTTCCGGCTCTCCAGTGATGTGGCGTGACATTGTTATTTCAAACCGTGAGGCCATTCTAGGTGTGATTGATGAATTTTTTGTAGAGCTTGAACAGCTGAAGGGAATGATTAAAGCTGATACAAAGGAGGATATTCAAAGTTGGTTAAGCGAGGCTAAGCGAGTGAGAGATGACTGGCGGAATCCGGATAAAGATTAAGATGTCGCTGCCAGAATTAATAGAGATTGTTCCCCTGGCGTCTTCACCTGAAATGGAGATAACGGTTCCTGGGTCAAAGAGTATTACAAATAGATACCTTATACTCGCTGCTTTGGCCAATGGGGAAGTGAGACTAGACAATGCTCTATGGAGTGAGGATACGCAGGTCATGGTCGATGCGCTGCGGCTGTTAGGATATAAGATTGAAGTGAACTTAGACTCTGGGGAATCAGGCAATCGTAATTTGATTATCGAAGGGCGAGGCGGATCGATCCCCAAAGGAGGGACCCCCGAAGACCCAATGGAACTTTTCGTTGGGAATGCAGGAACAGCAGCTCGTTTTCTCACTGCATTTCTATGCCTTGGTAAAGGAACTTATCGTCTAAGTGGTGTTGCGCGAATGCATGAACGGCCACAAGCCTCCCTGATACAGGCGCTCCGTGACCTAGGGTATCGTATTGACTCTGAAAACAATAAACTACCATTAACTATACATGCTGGAGGCCCAACCTCTGGAAGTTGCCGGGTAAGCATTGAGGAGAGTTCTCAATTTGCATCTGCTTTGCTTTTATTGGCTAAGCTAGGGGGATGGAACGTAGAGATTGATGGTGAGCTAGGGGAAAAGTCGCCATACGTAGCCATGACATCTAGTTTAATTGAAAGGTTTCCAAATCAAGGTGGTCGATTGGAAATTGAGCCGGACGCATCGAGTGGAAGTTATTTTTGGGCGGCAGGACATATTCTTTCGGCGGATAATTGTTTGCCGCTGAAGGTGGCCCGGTGGCCCAAATCCGGCTGGCAAATAGATGCAGAATTTACGAGATTCCTTCCTTTGCCGAATAGTGTTTCTCGTCGTGATGATCTGGGCGATAGCATTATGACTGCTATAGTAATTGCGCCCTTAGCAGGGCATCAAACTCAGTTTGTAAACCTCGAAAGGCTGCGACTTCAAGAGTGCGAACGAGTTCAGGCTTTGCGTACGGAATTGACAAAGTGCGGTGCGGCAATCAAGGAAACTGGCGATACTCTTACGATTAGTCCTGGAGAGCTTAAAGGTGCTGAGATCGAGACTTATGATGATCACAGAATGGCTATGAGCTTTGCTACTATTGGATTGAAAGTGCCAGGTATACGAATAAAGAATCCAAGTTGTGTGCGAAAAACTTTTCCAACATTTTTTTACAAACTCGCTGCTCCAACACCACGAGGATTAGGAGCCACTATACTTGATGGTCAGGGTAATAAGTTAAAAGCTGAAGATTTGATTACAGGCTGAAAAGGAATTTTATGGGAGAACCAATTGTAATCACTTTAGATGGCACCAGTGCTAGCGGTAAAAGTACTAATGCAAAAAGAGTTGCCAAAGCTCTCGGTTATTCATATGTCGACACTGGCGCCATGTATCGCAGCTTAGCTTGGTACTGTCTTAAGAAGGAGGTAGATATAAAAGACGAAAAGGCGATTGCTTCAATCTGTCGACGATGGAAAACAGAGTTAAAAAATGAAGAAGGGCATATTAGGCTGTATATTGACGGTTATTTTCCATCTAAGGAAATTCGTACAGCTGAGACAAGTGCTGTAGTACCAGTGGTAGCTGCGGTTCCTTCGGTTCGGGCATGGATGAAAGCCAAGCAGCGTGAATGCATAGAGTTTGGCAATCTTGTTATGGAAGGCCGAGACATCGGTTCGAACGTGTTTCCGGATACAGATTTTAAGTTCTATCTTGATGCCTCACTAGATGAGCGTTCAAAGCGTCGAATTGCAGACGGAGTGAATGAAAATTTAGCTGCTCGCGATAAGCAAGATAGCCAGCGGGCGAATGCCCCACTGATGATTCCTCTTGGGGCTAAAGTTATTAACAACTCTGATATGACTGCCGAAGAAACTAG
>JASLKL010000098.1 GCA_030747605.1 Verrucomicrobiota bacterium
GTCTTTAACCCTGCCTGAAGGAACCGAAATGGTGATGCCAGGTGACAATGTTACTGTTTCGGTTGAGTTGGGCAAACCTGTTGCTATGGAGCCGGGTTTAACGTTCGCTATCCGCGAGGGTGGTCGTACCATTGGTTCTGGTCAGGTGACTGAGATTGTTGAATAAGAAATCCTTTTTCGCATGATGGTGGTGATTACTGCTGTTTTGCGTTCGGGTTTATCCCGAGTAGGACGGTAGTTCAATTGGTAGAGCAACGGTCTCCAAAACCGTCTGTTGGGGGTTCGAATCCCTCCCGTCCTGCCAGTTGATTATAAGTTTAACCCCAAACCGGAGGGGTGGCAGAGTGGTCGAATGCGGCGGTCTTGAAAACCGTTGAAGCGAAAGCTTCCGGGGGTTCGAATCCCTCCCCCTCCGCCAAGCACCGGGAGAGCTAAAAAAAGAAAGTTCGCACATGAATGAGACAAATAATAGTGCTGCACCAAATGCAGCTACAACGACTGCAGAGATGCCTGTGGGTGAGCCATCCATCAACCCTGCTTCTAGTTCATCTGGTGTGGATCTTCCTCTTCCAATCTCATGGCTGATTGGTGGAGTTGTTCTTTTAGTTATTCTTTTTATAGCTAAGAAAAAAGGACTGCTGGATCGAATTCGATTTTTCTTCCTTCAAACGCGAGAGGAGTTAGCGAAATGCTCATGGCCTACCAGAGACGAGCTTAAAGGTTCCACATGGATGGTTTTGGCAGCCGTATTTATGCTTGGTTTTTTTACCTTTATGGCTGACTTACTCTTGGGGGATATGTTTATTCAAAGGTTTCTACTTGAGTATTTAGCAAAGGGCGGTGCAACTATTTAATAGAGCGAATCATGGCACACGCTTGGTACATTATTCACACCCTATCTGGTCAGGAACAAAAGGTGCTTGATAGCATCAATAAGCGTATTGATGTGGAGGAAATGGGTGCGTATATCAAGGAAGTATTTGTTGCAAAGGAAAAGGTTGTGGATGTTCGTGGTGGTGAGAAAAAGATTTCAATGAAGAAGCTTTTTCCGGGGTATGTGTTTATTCATGTTGATTTGCGAGATGATGATGACAAGGTTATACCCGAGCCGTTGAACTTCATCAAGGATACCCCAGGTGCCATTGGATTTGTAGGGGGTGATGCGCCTGAGCCGACACCAGATGGTGAAATTAACGATATTAAGTTACGCATTGCTGATTCTGAGGATCTAGAGCGACCTAAGGTGGAATTTGAAATAAGTGAAACGGTAAAAATTAACCATGGTCCTTTTGAGGGAAATAATGGAATTGTTGAGGAGATTGACCCAGAAAAAGGTCGGCTTAAGGTTACGGTGAATATTTTTGGCAGAAACACTCCGGTGGATGTGGAGTATTGGGAAGTCGACAAGGGGTAACCTTGTTTGTCTGTCTTAAGAGAAATAAGATTTAAATAATAACGAGTATGGCGAAAAAAGTTTCAGGTTATATAAAGTTGCAGATTCCAGCAGGTCAGGCGAATCCAGCACCGCCTGTAGGTCCGGCATTGGGGCAACATGGTGTAAATATTATGGAGTTCTGTAAGCAGTATAATGCAGCTACTAAAGATCAGGCTGGTTTGGTTATTCCAGTAGTTATCACGGTTTATCAGGACAAATCGTTTACATTTGTGACCAAGTCTCCCCCTGCAGCGGTATTGCTTAAGAAAGCAGCCAAGATTGCAGCCGGGTCCGGTGAGCCAAACAAGAAAAAGGTTGGTAAAATTACAAAAGCTCAATTACTCGAAATTGTGGAAACTAAGAAAAAGGATTTGAACGCTCGTGATCCCGAGATGGCTGCCCAAATGATTGCGGGCACGGCTCGGTCTATGGGGCTGCAAGTTGTTGATTGATTTTATTACAGACAGCGGAAGGGTGAAAGAGTCCCGTTTGCACCGCGCCAAGAAAAATGCCCAAAAAAATAAGTAAAAGATTAAAGAAAGCATTCGAGATGCTCGAGGCCGGAAAGAGTTACTCTATTGCGGAAGCTGCTGAGTTGTTAGGTAAATTTCCTAAGGCAAAATTTGACGAGTCGGTCGAAATTGCATTCAGAATGACTATCGATCCTCGCAAGACAGATCAAATGATTCGAGGCACTGTTCGGCTTCCTCATGGTAGTGGCAAGGAGGTTAAGGTGTTAGTTTTTGCCAAGGAGGGAGAGGCAGCAGATGCTGCAAAAGAAGCTGGGGCAGAATATGTAGGATTTGATGAATACATTGAGAAAGTAACTAGTGGATGGACTGATTTTGATGTAGCGGTTGCGACTCCGGAGGCGATGGCTGAGGTGCGAAAGCTGGGTCGAGTGCTAGGCCCGCGAGGCCTTATGCCTAATCCTAAGACTGGTACAGTGACAGATGATACGGCTAAGGCTGTAAAGGAAGTGAAGGCTGGCAGGGTTGAGTATAAGCTCGATAAAGGTGCTAATATTCAGGTTTTGGCAGGCAAGGCTTCCTTTGCTTCTGACCAAATAATAGAAAATATAAAAACAATCATAGATGAAGTTATTAAAGCTAAGCCTTCAGCTGCTAAAGGTAGGTACATTGACAACTGTGTTCTTTCATCATCTATGAGCCCAGGGATTCCGTTGGACTTAAGGGAAGTATTGAAAGGACTGTAACGACAGAGAGGGAACTGAAATCATGCGCGAAGAAAAGAAACTAATTACCAAAGAGTACGTTGATCGGCTTAATAGTAGTCCTTATTTTATTGTAGTTAATTACGAGGGATTGAAGGTTGACGAGTTTGAAGAATTGCGTAACCGATTAGCCAATTCTAAAGCCGAGTTGCACGTTGTTAAAACTTCTATCTTTAAAATTGCGATTCAGGAAACTGGGATAGAAGACATTGGCCATGCTATGGCTGGTCAGGTTGCTGCTGTTACAGGGGATGGGGAAATTACTGCAGCAGCGAAGGTTATAAAGAATTTTAGGGCTGAATTTGAAAAGCCTGAATGGCATTTCGGTTTTCTAGATAATGAAAAGCTAGATGCTGAACAGATTAAAATATTAGCTGAATTGCCTTCTTTGGACGAGTTGCGGGCAAAGATTTTGGGTACTATTCAGGCGCCGTCTGGGAAATTGGTTCGTACTTTGGCGGAGCCGGGTTCCAGCTTGGCTCGCATTATTCGAACAAAGTTTTCAGAGGGTTAAGTAAAGATTTATTGAATTTTCTCTCCCGATGAGTGTCGGGAAAGAGAAACCAACAAAGAGTAACTCGTCGGTGCGCGGCTGTGTGCTGAAATTCTCAGAGCTCTGAGAGCGACGAAACTAAGTTGATACAATGGCAGACATAGACAAAATAGTAGAAGAGTTGAGTGGGTTGACGGTCCTGGAGGCTGCTGACCTAGTCAAGGCATTAGAAGATAAATGGGGCGTCAGCGCTGCTGCGCCGGTTGCGGTTGCGGCTGCAGGCGGTGGAGGAGGCGGAGGTGACGCTGCGCCGGCCGAAGAGAAGACTGAATTTGATGTTGTCCTCACCAGTGATGGAGGCAAAAAGATTCAGGTTATTAAGGCTGTGCGTGAAGTTAAATCCGGTTTGGGCTTAGCAGAAGCTAAAGGCCTGGTTGAAGGAGCCCCTACAGCGGTATTAGAAGGCGTGTCTAAAGACGATGCTGAAGCCGCCAAGACAAAACTCGAGGAGGCTGGAGCCGCCGTCGAGATTAAATAATAAGCATTTGGGCTTGGGGGTCATGCGCCCCCGGCCTTTTGCGATTCCTACTTTTGGGAAATAAAATAATTTTTAACGCCTTAAATGGGCGGACGTCGATGAAGATTGTCCCTTTTATTAAAAAGGGAAAGTGTTCCTCGTTTTTTATTGTTCAAATACTCCCTGGCGAAAAGCTGGGAACTAAATCCTAAAATATAAATGCCTAACCTAGCAAAAGAGCGTATTAACTTTGGCAAGATTAAAGAAATCATTGCACCGCCAAACCTGATTGAAATTCAGGTAAATTCTTACCGTGAATTTCTTCAGGCGGAAGTTAGCCCTGCGAAACGAGAAAACACAGGCTTGGAGGCTGTGTTTAATGAAATTTTTCCTGTTGAAAGTTATGATGAGAAAGTTGTGCTTAGGTATGATCATTATGAAATTGGTGCGCCCAAATTGGATTGGTTGGAGTGCATTGACGATGGTCAGACATATGGATCTCCACTGCATGTTATCTTTCAACTGAAAGATGAAAAAGGCACTAAGGAGGAGCGTGTTTTTATGGGTGAGATTCCGCTCATTACTCCACAGGGTAGTTTTGTTATTAATGGTGCTGAGCGAGTAATCGTCAGCCAGTTGCATCGGTCCCCAGGCGTGGCTTTTGAGGCAACAAAGCATCCGAATGGGAAGACTCTTAATTCATTTCGAATAATTCCTGATCGCGGTTCATGGTTTGAAGCGCAGTTCGATACAAGCGATATGCTTTATGTCTATCTCGATAGAAAGAAGCGTCGTCGGAAGTTCTTAATCACCACCTTCCTGCGTGCGATCAACTTTCTAGAAGGCGATGATACTAGCAGTGATGCTTCTTTGCTGAATACTTTTTACAATATTAAAGAGGTTACCACTAAGAAGGCGGAGCAGATGGATAACCTTGAGGATAATGTGCTTATTAGTGACTTAGTTGAGCCATCCAAGGGTATCGTTGTTGCGCGTGCTTTTGAGCCTCTATCCAAGGCAGTTATAAAACGCATTAGCGAATTGGGTGTGAAGAAAATTCAAATTGTTGATGTGTCTAGTGACGAAGGATTGATTATTCGCTGTATGGCGAAAGATCCTACTCATAATGAAGAAGAGGCTCTGAAAGAAATCTACAAACGTCTTCGGCCTGGTGATCCCCCTACGCCAGCCAATGCGCGTGCTCTTGTGAAACGACTGTTTTTTGATGCTAAGCGTTATGATCTTGGTCGTGTTGGCAGATACAAAATTAATCAGAAATTAGGCCTCAAAGGTGACGACGGTTCTCGCACGTTGATGAAGGAGGATTTGATTGAGGCTACAAAGTATTTGCTTCGTCTCAAGTTAGGTGATGGTACGATTGATGACATTGATCATTTAGGCAGTCGCCGTGTGAGGACTGTGGGTGAGCTTCTCGCGAACCAATGTCGAGTAGGATTAGCTCGAACCGAACGCTTGGTTAAAGAGCGTATGACTTTATTTGATCAAGAGTTAGATACCATGACTCCTGCCAAGTTGATTAACCCGAAGGCTTTGTCAGCTGTGGTGCGAGATTTCTTTGGTCGAAGCCAATTATCTCAGTTTATGGATCAAATAAATCCTTTGGCTGAGTTGACTCATAAGCGCAGGCTTTCAGCGCTCGGGCCTGGTGGTTTGTCTCGCGAGAGAGCTGGATTCGAAGTGCGAGATGTGCATCCATCTCACTATGGTCGTATTTGCCCAGTTGAAACCCCAGAGGGGCCGAATATTGGATTGATTGCAAGTTTGGCCACTTTTGCCCGTGTCAATGATTTTGGTTTTATTGAAAGTCCATATAGGAAAGTGGTTAAAGGTAGAGTAACCTCTAAGGTTGATTATCTGACGGGTGACTTAGAGGAGAAATACTATGTTGCTCAAGCTAATCAGCCTATTGATGAGAAGGGTAATTTTACTACAGACTTGGTAACATGCAGATTCCGTGGTGATTTTATAGACCGCTCGATAGACAAGGTTGACTATATGGACGTCTCTCCAAAGCAGTTAGTTTCGGTAGCTGCTAGCATGATCCCGTTTTTAGAGCATGATGATGCGAATCGTGCTTTGATGGGGTCAAATATGCAGCGGCAAGCTGTGCCTTTGTTAAGGCCGGAGTCTCCGTTTGTTGCCACAGGAATGGAATCTAAAGTGGCTAAAGATTCCCACGCGGTTGTGTCATCTGAAGTAGATGGCGTGGTGGCATCAGTAACGGCCGATCGAGTTGTGATCACCAAAAATGGAGCGCTTCCAGAAGGTCGCAGGAAGATAAAGCATCGTCCTGACGAGGGGTGTTGGGTTTATTCTATGAGGAAGTATCATAGGTCTAACGCTGGGACATGTATCAATCAAAAGGCACTTGTTAATACTGGTGACAAGATAAAGAAAGGCGATGTGATTGCTGATGGACCATGTACTAAAGATGGTGAAATCTCACTTGGTCGTAATGTGTTGGTCGCGTATATGCCTTGGAATGGCTATAACTTTGAGGATGCTATTTGTATTAGTGAGCGTATTGTGAAGGATGATGTTTATACATCCATTCATATCGCTGAGTACGAAGTGGCTGCTAGAGATACTAAACTTGGTCCTGAGGAAATAACACGAGATATTCCTAATCTAGGTGAAGAAACTCTTAAGAATCTGGATTTAGATGGAGTAGTTCGGATAGGCGCTGAGGTTCGACCAGGAGATATACTTGTCGGTAAGATTACCCCCAAGAGTGAGACGGAGCTAGCTCCCGAGGAACGATTGTTACGGGCTATTTTTGGTGAGAAGGCTGCGGATGTTAAGGATTCATCTCTCAAGGTGCCTTCGGGTGTTTACGGTAAAGTAATGGATGTTAAGGTCTCGGCAAAGAAAGAGAATGATAAAGGGGCTAAATCCAAAGAGAATGAGGCAAGGAAGCAAGCTAAGCAGTTGGATGATGAGTACAAGAAAGAGTTAAGTGATCTTCATGAGCAGTTAACTGAGAATTTAAGTAACATATTGTTAGGTGAAAAGATTCCTTTGGATGTTACCAATTCAAATACAGATGAGGTTATCATTCCGGCAAACCGAAAGATCACAAAGACATTACTTCGCAAGCTTTCTCAGGTTTATGATAGGATTTCGATCGATCCTTCTCCAATTAAAAACAAGATTTTGGAGATAATTAGTGGTTTTACAAAGCGGTTTGATGATCTTAAGTCTAAGCATAAAGAGCAGGCAAATCGAGTTGCGGCTGGGGATGAAATTGATTCTGGAGTTATTAAGTCAGTTCGTGTGTTTATCGCTTCAAAGCGCAAATTGTCAGTTGGAGATAAGATGGCTGGTCGTCATGGAAATAAAGGTGTAGTGGCTAAGATCATCCCTGAGGAAGATATGCCATTCCTAGAAGATGGATCACCTGTAGATCTTATCCTTAATCCACTTGGAGTGCCTTCCCGAATGAACGTGGGGCAGGTGTTTGAGACGCATTTAGGTTGGGCCTGTGAGAAACTAGGTATTAAGATTGCGACACCTGTATTTGATGGAATTGGAGAGGACCGAATTAGGGACTATCTTAAGGAGGCTAAACTACCGGCTCACGGCAAGGCTTATCTTCATGATGGGCATACTGGTGAAAGAATCGATCAAGAGGTCGTCGTCGGATACACTTACATGCTTAAGCTTGGGCATTTGGTGGCAGATAAGATTCATGCCCGTGCAGTGGGACCTTATTCGCTCGTTACTCAACAGCCGCTTGGCGGTAAGGCGCAGTATGGCGGTCAGCGTTTTGGAGAGATGGAAGTGTGGGCCATGGAAGCTTATGGCGCCGCTTATATGTTACAGGAATTATTAACAGTGAAATCCGATGATGTTCAGGGTCGAACACGAATTTACGAAAGCATTGTTAAAGGGGACCATGCACTCGAGGCTGGGATACCGGAATCGTTCAATGTTTTGGTCAAGGAAATGCAGTCTCTTGGCCTAAATGTTTCAGTGGGTTACAATAATCCAGTGCATCAGGCCAAGACTGAGAGCGCTTTGCCTCAGGCATTTTTAGGATAGTAAAGAGTCAGCGGGAAACCATAAACGAAGTAAAAAATGATTAATACAGAATCTTCAAGCGATTTACTGGGGGTAGAATCTTCACGCGAGTTACTTGGGCTCGAAAAAGTGAACCACGTGGACCACGTTGCCATTGCAGTTGCGTCGCCGGAGTCCATACGGTCTTGGTCTAAAGGTGAAGTTAAAAATCCTGAGACGATTAACTACCGTACTTTTAAGCCTGAGAAAGGTGGCCTTTTTTGTGAGCGTATCTTTGGGCCTGTCAAAGACTGGGAGTGTTCTTGTGGTAAATATAAACGTATCAAGCATCGCGGAGTGGTCTGTGATCGTTGTGGTGTAGAGGTGACTCAGGCGCGTGTTCGACGTGAACGTATGGGGCATATCGAATTGGCTGTACCAGTGACACACATTTGGTTTTTCAAATGTATGCCTTCGCGTATAGGTTTAGTCTTGGATGTAACGGCACGCAATCTAGAGAGGGTAATTTATTATGAGGATTATCTTGTAGTTGATCCTGGTGATACGCCGCTGGAAAAGAATCAATTGCTTACCGAGACCGAATTCCGTGAAGCTCGTGATACTTATGGTCCAGATGCATTTATTGCAAAGATGGGAGCAGAGGCGGTCCATGATGCTGCGGCAATGATCGATTTGGAGGCTGGTATTGATCAGCTACAGCAAGCCATGACTGAGACGCGTAGTAAACAGATTC
>JASLKL010000099.1 GCA_030747605.1 Verrucomicrobiota bacterium
ATGCTAAGATGATTATATTAACTAAAACACCTTTTTCAGATAGTGCCTTTATGCGAGAATCAATTTTATTAAGGTAGGATTTTTTGAAGTAATATTTATTTCCATCGATTATCCACATTGGATTATTAGGATTGCAATCGGGATCAATTAATTGACTTAGATTAAAATTGAGTGCGGCATGTTTAACCCCCAAGGAGAGGGCGTCTTCGACTATTTCGACTTGAAGGCCTTTTTTTGATTTAGCAGCTGGATAAGGCTCGGTGTAGCGTGATTTTTCGGCAGATATAGATGGTAAATAAAGGGAAAAGAATACTACCGTTGTAATAAATGTCAGATGTTTCTTATTTTTCATTTATGATTGAAAACATGTCGAAATTTGGTTCTGTAGTTTAAGTACTGCAACTTCTTTAGCCTTCGCTTCAACTTCGACAGTTAATTTTAAATTTAGCCAATATTCAGGGAAGTCTTTCAAATCTATGTAATCGTGATGTTGACGTGGTTTTGGTCCGCTCCAGCCTTGTCGAGGACTTGATATATGAAACATAGGTTCTCTGTCCCACGTTTCTATTGCTTTTGTAGTGGCTTCTTGGCCTGTCATATTGTCCTGGTTGCATCGGTGATGATGAATATCGTAAACTAATGGAATATTTTCAGTTTGGCATAGAGCCAATAAGTCAGAAGGGGTATAAGTTGTATCGTCATTCTCAAGAGTTAATCGTTTTCGCACTTGGGCCGAAAGCCGATTAAGATTTCGGGCAAATCTAGATAAGGCTTCAGGCTTATCTCCATATCCTCCTCCGCCATGAATATTTACAACGTCAGCTCCAACCCAATCAGCTACTTGAGCCTGGTATTCTAATTCGGCGATAGACCGGTTTACTACATCAGGATTAGGTGAGTTCATAACAACAAATTGGTCTGGATGTAAGCTTGTTCGTATACCTTGATCTTTGGAGTACTGCCTGCATTCTTTGAATAGGCGTACAATATTTTCTCCATCAGGAATATCAGAAATATCATAACCAAATTTTGAATGCGTTTTAATTGGTAGTATTTGGCTGTTAATTCGGAAACAGCCGATGTTGTTGGCAGCGCAGAATTTTAATGATTTATATAATGCCTGTGCATTGTTTAAGCAGATTTCGGATAATTTTAAAAGTGCGTCATCGCGATTCATACTGCTTAGTGATTTGATTGTAGTGGTGCGAAACTTAATCGGTTGATCAAGAAAAATGCAGCACAAGCCTAGTCGGATAGAGGATTTAGTCTGCAAAACTATTTCTGGGATAAAATGAGATGATTTAAGATTTTTGCCTAAGGAATGATTCTATCTGCTGCAAGTTTGGTAACGCAGACCGGTTTCCGATATTACAACATTTTATTGCAGCTGCAGCTGCAGCAAAACGTAGTCTACGGTCTGGTTTCCATTCCATCATAGAACCATAGATCATAGCTCCACAGAAGACATCCCCTGCGCCGTTTGTATCTATAGATTTTACAGAAAATGCTTTTTGATAGTTTATGCCATCTGCATCTATTAACCACGCCCCAAATTTACCATTAGTCACAGTTAATTCAGAAACTCCCATGTCGATTAATCTTATTGAGGCCTGCTCAAGATTTTCATTTGGATAAAGTTTTTTTATTAAATTTAAGGGACAGTTGACTGCATCAACTGATCCAAGTAAATCCGACAAATCTGATTTCCTTGATCCCAAATCAAGAGAGACTCGTCCCCCCGCTGCTTTTATTTTTTTTGCAGCAACTATTGCAGCTTGTGTCGACCATCCATCCAAATGCAACGCATGATAATCTGTCCAATTAATTCCTTTGAGATCCTCTAGTTGCACTACATGACTTCCTCTGTAAGCAGCAATACTTCTACGGCCTGTTTCTGCCTCTACCCATACATGGGCAAATCCAGATCGAGCTTCGGGTTTTACAACAGCAAATTGAGTGTCAATGTCAGATTGCTTTAAATCCGATTTAATAATATGCCCCTGTTCATCTGTTGACCACCTGCCAATAAAGCTAGTTTTGGTTCCAAATAGAGACAACAAGGCCAAAGCTGTAGGAACGGGGCCTCCTACTTGGTAAGAGTCTGAAATAATTTCTGCTTTTGTATCGGGTTCAGGTAGGAATTGTAATCTTACCTGGTGATCGACCACAACGGTACCTAGGCCTAAAATTGAGAATGGCATCCGCTTATTTTATTTTTAGCTCTTAAATCACTTTGCTTCCAGACAAGGCTTGTAAGCAAAATTAATATGCAATCAATTTTCAAATTCGTACTATATTAGAATCGTCAATATTAGAGCTGTCGATTATGATAATTTTAGGAAGTGGTGGTTCACTTCCTGTTTCTGGATTGTCTGGTGCTTTCACATCATTGGGCTTTCCATTTTGATCGTCGCTTCCTTTTTCTCAGTTTTTTTCTGAGTTTGGAGGCGGCGGTCTTTTTTACTTATTAACATTTTTCTTACCGCCACTATGCTTGATTAACTTGAGAGCATGTGCGGCAAAGCGTTTTCCCAGTTTCTTGTAACCTTCGGCGGAGTAGTGCAGGTCGTTTTTTATCTTTTTGCCTTTTCGGTTAACTCCATCGTTAAGATCATCAGTGTTTACCCAGCTAAATCTCGGGTTAGATTCGGCTACTTTTACCTGCGCTTTACGAATCATTGTCCAGTGTGGGTAGCGGGAATTATTTAGATCAAAGTCGCTGAGTCGTCCAATCACAAAGTTAACGTCTTTACGATTGAGATCATTACTTAGCTGGATGTAAAGTCCTTTTAGGCTGGCTTCGTAGACTGTACCTAAACGCATCTTTGCATCGCGTTCCCCTTGCATCCAAATAAAAGTTATTGAGGCTAGTCGTTGTCCGTTTATCTTTGGCTCAACCTTTGACATCAATCTGTCGTAGAGATCACCTCTCCACTCAGATTGTTTGCCGTCTGATGTTTTCCAGTCTTTCCACCAACGTTGGATTGGTTGACCACCCATAGCATCCTGCACAACGATTACTCGTTCATTGCCAAGGGCGGCTTTTATTGTCGGGGTGAACGCTTCATCAGGTCGATGCCCCTGCATGTTGGATTGTCCTGATAGTATAAAAAGATGCTTATCGCTCTTGGTTGTAATGATTTTAGCTGGTTGCTCTGTAGCAAATATTATGACTGAGGAAAGTTTGAGTATAAAGAACAGTGTGATTGAGGCGGTATGCAAGATGTGCCAGCTACTTTTTATTTGGCACGATGATAGCAGGAGTTTTTTCATTTCTTTTTAATTTTTGTTTATTCAATTGGTTAGGGTCGGTTTTCGGGCACAATTGCGATTGTTGTTATTTTCATTTATCTATTGTTTCGACAAGTTCTTGAGCTGGATGTTGCGAAATTTTACCCAGCCTGAATGACCTTCAGCGCCATAGGTTTGAAATGCAATGGCGCCCGGCTCAAGCAGATACGGTTTTGGATTTTCATGATTAAAATTAACGATTTCTTTCTTGTTAAGCCATACTTGAATTTGTGATTTGACGATCCGAATGCGAAGCAAGTTCCACTTGAGTGGGATACGTATTTTGTCGTGTTCATCTCCTTTCGCAAGCCAACTATTGAGATACAGGCCAACAGGTTCGCCGCTAGCTCCGCGGCCAATGTTTATCTGATATGCCCGGCCTTTTTTACTATTTGTCGGTCGTCTCAAGTAAACGCCGCTGTTATACTTCCCATGTTCGTCGATCTTAAATTCGAGTTTTAATTCTACGTTAAGATATTGTTTTTTGCTTTGCAGCATTCCCCAGCGTTTGGGATCACCGTCCTGTCCAGTGCTTAGAGTGCCATTTGTTACTGTCCACTTTGCTGGCCCGAAAGATTCCCATTCCAAAAGTGAATCCTCAGCGAATAGAGGTTTAAATTCGGTATTAGCTCCAAGCACAACAATCGTCGAAAAACCAAAACTAATAAGTCCGACGATTGCTTTAATGATTGTATTTTTCATTTCTCTTTTGTTTTCAATTCTTCAGATGTCATGCGTGCTTATTAGTCCGCTCATAGAATACGCGATTTGACATTTTTTGATAGCCTTTGGATTCGTATAGTTTTTGTGCACCAGTATTGCACGTTGTTGTCTCAACTAAAATTGCCTTAGCTCGAGTTTCTTCACTAAATACTGCGATTTCGTTAAGTATTTTTGTTCCAATCCCCATTCCTCGAGCAGTCTCAGAGACGAAGAGATCATTTAGAATCCATACTCGTTTCGCTGAAACCGATGAAAAGCTTGGGTATAGCTGTGCAAATCCTAGGCACCGGCCATCTGCGGTATATGCACAAAAGATAATAGACTCTGAATTCCTTAAACGGTTACTAAGGAACTCTTCTGACGTCGACAAATCACTAATCTGTTGAAAAAAAACCCTATAGTCATCGAACAGCTTCGTGATTTGCTCGATATCATCGATAGTGGCTTGTCTAATTTTGACTTCCATTTCTACATCTCATGCAAACTGTCACTTAATATGCCGCAAGTACCATGGCTGTATTGTTGTGATGATTAAGTATTTCATTTTTCTTTAGTCTTTAGTTCTGCGCTCGTTTTGCCGCCGTGTTTGCGTAGAAGATTGGTTGTTTCTTGATCAACTTCTCCCTCCATAAAATCTAGTGGTGTGAAATCGAAAAAATTATCAACTGAATTTAATTCCGCACCTTTGGCGATTAATAATTCGGCTATTTCCTTAGTTTCTGCCAGATGCAAAGGAGTCAAACCATCTTTATCCTTTGCATTAACATCTGTACCAGCAGCTAAATGTGCCTGGACAGCTTCAATGTTTCCTTTTGAAGTAGCTTCATGAATTGAGTTGCAGCAACTAAGTGCTTTGTCAGCACTTGCTTCTGATGCAGGAGTAGACTGATATGAATTGCTACACCCTGCAATGAGCACAGCTGTGATTGTGATTAGTACGTGTTTCATTTTACTTAAGGGGTATATTAATTTTTCAACACCCACTCTAGTCGCTTGGGATTAATAGTTATCGTTGGTTACTTCTTTTCAGTTTTTAATTCTTCGCCAAGAACTCTAAGATTTTTAAATGCAGAACTATGTTTGTTCTTTCTTCTTTCATTAATTACTTCATCAATTGTCAGAACAGTGGCTTCCATATTAATAATTTCAACGTCGTTATGAGTATTGTTATTAAGTATTATGGCATCTTTGCTAGTTAGATTTGGGGTGTAGTATCCAAACTTTTTTTCAAACTTTCCCCCATTTAACTCAGCTGTAATCAAGCCGCCGCCTTCTTGTTTTGAACGAAAACTAAATTGCCTAAATTTACCAGCTTCTAGCTTGTCGATGTTAAATTTATGTCCACCTGCCGTAATTTCAACTTTCTCCCAAACATTTGTTCCGCTATTAGCAATTATGATTTCGTTCCTTGAACAACCTACCAACAGCCCAGCTACAATTGTGATTAGTATCTGTTTCATCTCCCTTCAGTTTTTAATTCGTCAGTTGCGTTTTCGAGTAAGCATAAATTCGTTACCTTCTGGATCACGGCACATTGCTAGATGTGGGGGTTCTCCGTCTTCCTCTTGAGGCTCTTTGGTAAGTAGACCTCCAGCGGCTTTCACTTCTGAAGCTCCTTGAACAACATTAGCAACCTGAAAGGTCATTCCAGTCCAAGTTACATTCCCTTCACCTCCACCGTGGATTCCGATTGAAACACCTGCAACCACCACTTCAGAAATGGTCTCTGAGCGTTTGACTATTTCACCATCAAAAACAGTCTCGTAAAAATCTAAGGCACGATCCATGTCATTTGCCCAGATCACATATTTTACTCTTTCGACATTCATAAGCCGTAATTAGCTAGGATAGCTTCATTTCCCTTCAGCTCTTAATTCTGCACCTGTCTTGCCGACGTGTTTTCTATAAGTAGTTCCACAATTTCCTTATAACCCCCTTGAGCTGCATAATGTAATGGAGCGAAACCGTATTTTTTAACCAAAATATTTATGCCTACCTCATTATCTAAATGTTTTTTGACTAAAATAATGTTTCCGTTTTCGCATGCTCCATGAAGTGACTTTCTACTAACAAGAACAGGTTTTAAACCTTTGATATAAGTAGCAAAAAAAAGAAGAATAAAAGGACTGCCGAAACACAATAAAAACAAAAAAACCATAAAGTCCATATCGCTTTTTAATTCTAAGAGGCTCCACTTTCAAGCAGATTAACTCTCTCCAGAACGACTAATGGTCAAAGCGGTATGGTTATTCAGCACCTAATCGTAAGTGGTCACTTTTGTTAGCGTCTATTTCCGTTTGGATTAGATGATAAACAGTTGCTAAACGCTTAATTAACTCTGTGATGATTTGATTGATGTTTAGAGGGTGGGGTAAGCTTTGTTTGCTTCTTTAGATATCTTGGCTCCTGATTTTTGGTGATCGCCAACTCAAGCCGAATCCTTCAAGCTTCTTTTCGGAAGAGGTGGTACTCTTCCTTTGATCGGAAAAAGCCAAGCCCTTCACAGGCTCGGCTCCGTCAATCGTCGCCTTCCTTTTTTCTCAGGTTCTTTTTTCCTGAGTTTCGGGGAGGCGGCGGTTCTTTTTTCGAGTCCTAGTCGGGGTGCAAAATTTAACAATGGAGCAGGAATCATTAAACAAAACTTGGTTTATCGACATCGATGGAACAATTGTAAAATCTCGTAACGATGAACAATTAGACGAAGCTATAGGCTCAATGAGGGATAAAAGTCATCTCTCAGAAGAACCTATAAAAAAGAGTTTAGAGTTTATCCAATCTATCCCTGTTAACGATACGATAGTATTAACTACAGCGAGAGACAGCAGGCACGAAGAGCATACTTTAAAAATGCTTAATCATTTTAAAATTAGGTATGACAGGATTCTGTTCGATCTAAGGGCTGGAGCAAGAATTCTAATTAATGATATTAAACCTGCTGGTATCGCTGGAAATAGCGAGCCACTCAAAATGGCATACGCGATAAACGTTAAGAGAAACGAAGGAATTCCTATTGAAGCTCTCCCATAATTTTCTATTTGTTGGCCTTCATCTTAGTCTCTAGACCAGCTTTTAATTCTTCAGTAGTTCACTAAGAATATAGTTAGATAACTAATTATATCCATCTCAATGATGGCTCGTTTGTAGTAATTACATCAATGATGTCGTCAGCTAGAGTCAAAGAATAATGCTTAACTGGATTATCAACACATTCTTTAATAATACTATTTTTCATGACGTACTGAAGATATTCGGAGTTGTTGTGCATACATAAAATATTTTTTGTAATGCCATTATAATTTTTACTAGCCCAATAGGATTCATCAGTTAATTGATAAGCTAAAACATGGGAAAATTTTATTTGAACACGGCGACTTTGATCAGTGATCTCAATCGGGCTACAATCTTCAATCGTTCCTAAATCATCAATTTTTATATCTTTATTACTGGAAGAAACAATGCCTTCAGTTATCTCAAGGCTTAGTAGAGCATCTATATAATTGAGGTTGCCTAAAAACCAATAATTAGACTCAGTAAGTAAACTTTGCATTGATTGTAAGTAGGAGGTTTTTCATTTCTCTTCAGCCTTTAATTTTTCTGCTGTCTTTGCGCCGTGTTTACTTATAAATCAATCAGATTTCCGCTTAGTAAGAAATACTGTTAAGCACCCTCCCACAGCTGAGCCAAAAATCATAAAAGCAATAGGGTAAAACAAAAGAAAATATCCAATTAGTGATTTTTGAGATGCATAACGATATATCTCAGCAGGCTTTAGAATTGAAAAAGATGAAAGCACACTTCCTAGCGCTATGAAGCATACAATTCCCACAATAAAACCGATAAAGGCTCCGAGACAGATTTTAATAGCACGCATTTACTTTTTTTCAGCGTCTAATTCTTCAGATGTTTTTGCACCGTGTTGGCGGAGAAGTTTGGATATTTCTTTATGCTTACTTTCAGTAGAATAATCTAATGGACTTTTACCCGGGTGGTCGAAAAGCCCTTCAATTCTAGCATTAACATTAGCTCCATTGTCTATAAGGAGTCGGGCAATTTCTATATAGCCCTTATGAGAAGCTCTATCCAAGCAACTCCATCCCCCGAGAAATCTATTCACATTAGCTCCGGCTGCAATGTGTTGTTTAACAGCTTTAATATTTCCTTGTTCAGCTGCATCATGAATTGAAATCTCTGGAACTGACTCACCACACCCCAGCAATAGGACGGCTACGATTTTGATTAGTATGTGTTTCATTTCCTTTCAGCTTTGAATTCTTCATCCGTCTTGCTGCTGTGTCTTTTAAGATATCAGTCACCTCCACCGCAGCCTCCGCCTCCACCACAACCTCCGCAACCTGAAAATGCGCCCCCACTCCCTCCTCCACTTTTAGTGATTTTGGATACTAGAAATATAAATAATGCAAAAA
>JASLKL010000009.1 GCA_030747605.1 Verrucomicrobiota bacterium
GTGTGGTTAAATTAACAGACAAGCGATTTGCATTGCCCAACGATGAAGATCATGTGGTGGGGCGTATCATAATGAATCGGCGTGGAGGAGGTAGAGTTATTACTACTGATGTTGATAAGTCAGCTATAGAGATTGCACCGAATTCTGCTTCAACAGCAATGCATAATGATCGAGTACTCGTTCTAGTTGATCGAAAAATACCCGCTTTTCGAACAGTGGGTAAGGCGGACAGGTTTAAGTCACGACTGCGAGGTAAAGTCGTTAAAATATTGGAGAGAGCGAGAACGCAAGTTGTTGGGACATTAGATAAATCTCGCCAGCTTTGGTTTGTTATTCCGAATGATCCTCGTATATCTCACGATATTTATCTGCCTAGTTTTCGCCAAAAAGGTAAAATCAAAGCCAGGCGAGGGGACAAGGTTGTCGTTGAAATTACTGAGTGGCCTTCGAGGCATAATGCGCCGGAAGGGAAGCTCGTCGAGGTTTTAGGAGGTTCGGGTAAGTTAGGAGTAGATGTTGAGTCTATCATCCGACAATATGAGATAACTTCAAAGTTTCCAGCTAAGGTTTTATCAGAAGCTAAAAGTTTTGGAGTGAAAGTTGTAGATCGCGACTTGAAGGGGCGCTTGGATTGTCGCGATGATATGGTGGTTACGATCGATCCAATTGATGCTCGTGATTTTGATGATGCGATTTCAGTTCAGCGAATAGTTGGTCGGCGTTGGAAGGTGTGGGTGCATATTGCGGACGTCTCCCACTATGTTCCACCCAAGAGCGCCTTGGATCAAGAGGCTCGGCGTCGCGGCAATTCAACCTATCTTATAGATAGGGTTATTCCAATGTTGCCGGAGGCTTTAAGTAATGAATTGTGTTCTCTAAAGCCCAATGTCGATAGGCTTGCTCGTAGTGTTGAATTTATTCTTACAGATAGCGGGAAGATTGAGAAGGTTGGATTTCATTCAACCGTTATTTGTTCTAAGCATCGTTATGCATATGAGGAGGCGCTGTCTATTCTGCAACGTCCAGCTAAGAATGATAAAGAGCGGATGATTCATTATGCTAATAGGCTTGCGCAGAAACTAAGACAGGTTCGTTTTCGATCTGGTGCTCTTAATCTGGATATGCCTGAGCGCAAGGTGTTACTGGATACAAAAGGGAAGGTGAAAGAGGTTAGGCGTGTTGAGAATGATATTTCTCACCAGCTGATTGAGGAGTTTATGCTTCTGGCCAATGAGGCGGTCGCGAAAGAGATTAAGCGACGCAAGTTAAAAGCTTTGCATCGTATACATGAGGCGCCAGACCATGAAAAACTAGATGCTCTTCGTGCTCAGGCAATGTTAATGGGCTTGCGTGCGGGGAATCTTGCGGATCAAAAACAGGCAGGAAAATTTTTGGCTAGTCTGAAAGGTCATCCGCTCGAGGATGTTTTTCGAGTTGGATATCTTCGTTGTATGAAGCGTGCTTGTTACTCGACACATTCCGTAGGGCACTATGGTTTGGCAAAAAAAGATTATGTTCATTTCACATCACCTATTCGCCGCTATGCGGATCTAATTGTGCACCGTGTAGTGTATCAAAGTAGGAAGCATCAAGATTCATTGCTTGAGGAGGTTGCAGATCATATTTCTCTGACTGAACGTAATTCTTCTGATGCAGAGTTTGATAGTAAACTCGTTAAGCTTCTTGCCCATCTACAGTGTCAGCTTGATCGAGGAAATCCGGAAACGTACTCGGGGCTAGTTACTGAAGTGAGGAGTATCGGTGCGATGATTGATATAGTCGAACTTGGTATAAAAGGGCTTGTTAAACGCTTTAGTATGACGGATGACCATTACCGCTATGTGCCGGAACGTGGAAGATTAGTGGGACGGTTGAATGGTAACGAGATATCACCTGGTTATTTGATGAAGGTTCAGGTCGATGAAGTGAATTTGCATAAGAAGCAGGCTGATTTTCGCATGATTAAGGGGAGGAAATCCAAAGCTAAATCCAAGGCGAAGCAGAATTCTCGCCAAAGATTTTCCACTAGTAAAAAAAATAAATTAAGACAGCCCGAAAACAAGAGAAAGCGAAAATGAAACGCAGCTTGAATAATGGGTTGATAATTATCTTGGTTCTAATTGGTCTTGGCGGTTTTGTGTGTTTTGAAGTTAAAAAAAATCCAAATGGTAAGCCAACCTTAGTTCAAAGAACGGATCAATCCTCAACCCCTGTTTCAGTTCGAAGTGAATTTGCAAGCAATTCGGATTTCAAGCTTAGAAAGTCTTCTCGAGTGGAGTCTGGTAGTTTAGTTAAAGCGATTGATAAGGGTCAGAAGCTGCGGTTAAAATTGGCAGGCCGAGAACCTCTTGATTTTGCTTTTCGTGATTTCCCTCTTTTTACTCGAGATTATAAAACTTCAATTGGAAGAACTTCATTGCTCGATTCGAAAATCCGTGTGTTTGAAGGTCTGGCGGCAGGTCAGATTGGAGAAGTGCATAGAGCCTCGTTGGTTCTCGTTGGAGATTCTCTAGCAGGTATTATTACCATGGCTGATGGTTCATTAGTTGAATTACGGGGGACTGATAGACGGTCACTATTGGCATTAAATAGAGAGATTGGTCAGACAGAGTTGATATGTGTTAGCGATCCTCGGAACGGGCAGTCTCACACTATGTCTTTTGATTCGGAAATTGTATTGCCAGATTGGTCTTCGGCTTCATCGGTCTCAATCGATCCAGTCGACGAGTTTACTATGTTGGCCAGTTCAGGCATCGATCCTGTAACTGGCGCGCAGACGTTAGTATTGAATGCTCCAGCTAATCCACCACGATATGAGGCTTCGTTGAAAGTGGCAACGACTATCGTGGTGCTCGATAAGTCAGCTACTGGTGTAAATACGAAAAATAATCTTACTAAAATTACTAGTCAATATCTTGCATTGATGGCGAATGTAGCGGCGATTTATGAAAACCAGTTAGGCATTAGATTGTTGGTGCAAGAAATGATTCTGACACCTGATTCTTCTGATTATGAAGACGTGCCGTACGATGATAATGGAGAAACTTTAAAAGAGTTTGCTAGCTGGATTCAGCGTTGGCGGCCGGAATCAACTTACGGTCAGTCGGCTGCGATTAGATTTGGTGCAGGTTTAAGCGGAGGCACCTTGGGGATTGCCTATTTAAATTCTATTCATACTAGAAATGGTGTTGGAGTTTTGAGAGCTGGGTTTGGCTGGGCGCTTCCAAGTCATGAAATGGGGCATATGTTTGGCTCAGATCATTCACTAGGAGGCGTTATGAATGCTCAATATAACAACTCTACTAGGACGTTTTTTAAAGATATCGAAGGGCAGCAAGTCACAGCGGCTAAACAAATCCACGGTCAATCAAGCAGCCGTTTAAGTGGTCCATCTATAATGCGTAATCCAGTCGAAATGCCATTTGCAAATGATGATGTTGTTTGGTGTGCTATGGGGGAGGAAATTAGGTGCAACATTCTGTCCAACGATATGAAGCAAGTTTATCGAGGGCAGAAAAATAATCTAACATTGGCAGAGGTTGGGCAAGTGACGCCTCGCTACGCAGGTTCGGTTTCTTTAGAGGATGAGTTTGTCGTTTTTAAGCCTTCGAGTGATTTCAAGGGGACTGCGTGGTTTAGTTACAGTGTGCAGGGTGATGCGGGAAGAGGATGGCTGCACAAGGGCGATGTGGCCGTTGTTGTAGGTGATCTCGGGAGTGATTTCTACGAGATGGATTTGGCAGTAGGGCAGGCTAAGACACTTAAATTACCTGGAGATGGTGTGATATCTCAGTTGCGATTTCCAAAACAGGCCACAATGCATGAAAGCACTAGTGACTCTGGTGTCTATATTATACGAGTGAATGCAGATGCCGACGGCAGTGATAGGATTCAGTATAGGGCGGGGAATATACGGCAGACTTTAAAGATTAATTACATCAAATATTTGCCAGTAGCTGAGCCTGATCATTTTACCCTTAGTGCAGGTGAAACATTGCATTTCAATCCATTAGTCAACGATTGGGCTGTAGGCTTGAGAGGTTCTTACAAGACCGAGCCAGTTATCGCTGTGGGAACTAGTGGTGAAGGAAAAATTGGACAGGATTTTTTGCCTGATGGATTTAGATTGGTAAGTGCGCGATCCAAAGCCACAAGCATTGGAGCCTTAACTGTGCACCGATCTCCGATTGTGAGAAATGGCCGCCGTCGTAATGACCCCAATGGGTTGCTTAGTTTTAAGGCAAAGGAGAATGCCACAGGATCAGGTGTTGTCGAATACACGATTGAGGATGCTATTGGGCAACGTTCTAATGGTTTTATAACCATTAGCATATCAGGGCAGATAGATGTTTACCTGGATTCAAGAAGCTATGCTAGAGGCTGGGTTCCACATAGTGGTCAAAATGATGAAAAATGGACGCAAATCGAATTTAATGATGCTCGTTGGAAACGAGGTCGTAATGGAGCCGGTTATGAGCGCAGTTCCGGTTATCAGTCCCTGATTAGTTCCATGCTTAACTTTAGGGCGACAATGTATGACAAGAACGAGTCGCTTTATCTTCGATATTCATTTGATGTGGATCAATCTGCAGTGGTTGATAAGTTAATGTTACGTATGAAATTTGATGATGGTTTTATTGCTTATCTAAATGGCAATCGAGTTGCCTCGGCTAATGCGCCGTTAAATGCTAGATGGAATTCTGGTGCAACTGCGTTGCATGATGATCAGTTGGCGCTTGAGTTTCAGTCGTTTGATATCTCGTCTCATAAGAATCACCTGCGTAATGGGAAAAATGTTTTATCAATACATGGATTAAATTTTGGGACTACCAGCTCAGACATGCTAATTTTATCTGAGTTAGTTTATTCAATTGAAAAGGACTCAGAGTTGGTTATGCCGTTTTGCGATCCGCCCTCCGAGCGAACAGCTGAGTCGATCATGCTAAATGGGCGCCTTAGTAAGAGTAGCTCAAAGGTGGACGTTTATTTTGTTTGGGGCAAAGCCGATGGAGGACCTGAGAAGGACAACTGGGATCGACATGAGCAGATTAAGCCAAATATTGAGGGGGAATATCGTTATTTAGTTGATGGGTTACCTGCAGGAGAAGTCTTGTATTACAGACTTTATCTTAATGGAGTGAATGGTCTCATATGGTCGAAGGATACTCAAAAGACATCGACTTTAGCTAAAGGGGTCTTAGTGGCCAGGCCGGATGAGTTTAATATTTTAATGGATGAAGAGTTACACCTTGCTAATCTAGACGAAGGAGTTTTAGCAAATGATGTTAGTATTACTGAGGATACTAATCCGATCCCATTGACTCAGCCATCACATGGAAACTTAATCTTTAATACTAATGGTTCGTTTTCTTATTTTCCGAAGAAAGGGTTTATTGGTGTAGATTACTTCCTCTATAGATTGGATGACGCTGCAAACACACATAATAGTGGAGCATTGCAAAAAACAATTGTGTCTGTTGGTGACGATTGGAGTTATTACGATAAATCTACTGCCCCTAATCGAAATTGGCTGAATAATTCCTTTGACGATAGCGACTGGCCTCGTGGCCGAGGGTTGTTGGGGTATGGCAATGGTAACGAGGTTACAGAAATTAGCTTTGGGACTAACCCTGATCGAAAAAACGTAACTGCTTATTTTAGGCAAGCATTCCAAATTATTGATAAGGCACTTATTGACAAAGTAATTTTTAAACTTTTGAGAGATGATGCCGCCGCAATTTACTTGAATGGGAGGGAGATTTATCGAGATAAAAACTTATCCAAAACAGCTAGGCATACTACTATGGCCTCGAGCTCAATTGTTGATGAAACAGCTTATGCTGTCTTTGAGCTGGACGGTAGTTTCTTGTCTGAAGGTAATAATGTAATTGCTGCAGAAGTGCATCAAGCTAGTCGCTCTAGCTCAGATTTGAGTTTTGCTCTTTTTGGTCAGGCTTATCTCATTTCTGGCAACCGAGTAACCATAAACGTTAATTCGAGTCAAAAAAATAGATTAAATTTAATCTATAACGTTACAGAAAATCAAATTGAGGTCAGTTTTTTGCCTAAAGCAGCAAAAAGCTATATTTTGGAGATTTCTGAAGATCTTATTAATTGGGATGAGATAAAAATAATTAATGGGAGTGATGGTAAATTGAAATTTATTAATAAAATCGATTTTACTGAGCAAACGCGTTTTTTCCGATTGAAGGAATAGATTTAATTCTAAATTCCTTAGTTTTTGTCACCTATTGTTGCATAAATGCGACTTTGTGAAATTTTTCACAAAATCGCTTTCAAGTAATCCAGTTGGGTTGTACTTTTGTGTTGGAGAGGTGAATTATTGTTATGAACGCAACTGAAATCGGTTATAATTCAAAAATCGAGGGTAATGTTGTACATACTCGCCTCGACAACGCTATCAGCTGGTTCAGGAAGAATTCAATTTGGCCAATGCCAATGGGGTTGGCATGTTGCGGGATTGAGCTGATGGCTGTTGGCGCTAGTCGCTATGATATTTCTAGATTTGGTTCGGAAGTAATGCGTTTTTCGCCACGTCAATCTGATGTGATGATCGTGGCCGGCACGGTAACTTATAAGATGGCTATCGCAGTACGGCGTATTTATGAGCAGATGCCAGAACCGAAGTGGGTTATTGCCATGGGAGCATGTGCCTCGAGTGGAGGCATGTATCGCAGCTATGCTACATTGCAAGGAGTAGATCGAATTTTACCAGTAGATGTTTATGTTAGCGGGTGCCCACCGCGTCCAGAGGCTCTACTTGAAGCATTAATGAAGCTGCAGGGTAAGATTTCAAAAGAGCCGCATATTAAAGATAAGAAACCGGCGCGAGATCGAGGTTTGGTCTTGTCTTGAGATTTAAATGACAGCTAAGCAACTAGCGAAAAAAATTCAACGTCAGTTCAAAGAGATGATATCCGATGCGATTGAGTTTCGAGGTGAGTTGACAGTTGAGGTTTTAGATGCAAATCAGATTTTGGAAGTTTGTCGTTATGCTAAAGAGCAATTAGATTTCGATTATCTAGTTGATTTATGTTCTATAGATAACGACGACGAGGCGCCTCGCTGGACTGTCGTCTATCATATATATAGTTATAAATATTTTCAGCATCTCCGTTTGAAAGTTAGTGTCGGTGAGGAGGAATCCAAGCTTCCTTCGGTAACTTCAGTTTGGCGTGCAGCCAATTGGCATGAGCGTGAAGCGTTCGACATGATGGGAATAGATTTTGTTGGGCATCCGGATATGCGTCGTATTTTGATGTGGGAGGGTTATCCATATCACCCTTTGAGGAAGGATTTCCCTCTGGCGGGTAAACCTAGTGAAATGCCGGATGTGGCTTTTACCGATCCTGTTCCGCTTGAAGGGGGTCCATTTGTTACAACCCCAGGAAACAAAGATTCAGCAGGCAGGGAGCCTCGAGTGAGGAATCCAGAATAATTATTTTGCCAGAAGTAAAGAACATAGAAGTTTCTGAATCTGCTATTCGTTCAGCTGAGGCTCTTGATGAATTGCAGGATCTGCAGGGGGAAAAGATGACCCTCAATATGGGGCCGTCTCATCCTGCTACACACGGTGTTTTGCGTTTGTCCTTAGAACTTGACGGAGAAATTATTTCTAAGGCTGATCCGGAAATTGGTTATCTTCATCGTGGCGATGAAAAGATTGCCGAGAATATGACTTACAACCAATTTATTCCGTACACTGATAGGTTGGATTACCTTGCTCCTTTAGCGAATAATGTCGCTTATGCACTTGCGGTGGAGAAGTTGCTTGGTGTTGATAATGAACTTCCTGAGCGTTGTCAGTATATACGGGTAATATGTTGCGAGTTGGCCCGTGTATCTGCTCATTTGCTAGGGTTGGGGGCTTTTGCAATGGATGTAGGAGCACTCACTGTTTTTCTGCATACTTTTAATGAGAGGGAAAAAGTTTACAATCTGATTGAAGCGCTTACCGGTGCTAGATTCACTACGACATATACACGAATTGGAGGGCTTTCACGTGACTTGCCCGAGGGTTGGACTGATGAATTAAGTAAGTTTACCAAAGAGGTGAGCGAGGCAATTGAAGAAGCGGACAAGCTGCTGACTCGTAACAAAATATTCATCGATCGCACTAAGGGTGTGGGCATTATAACGCGTGAGGAAGCGATCGACTTTGGGTTAACAGGCCCTAACCTTCGAGGAAGCAACATCGAGTATGATCTTCGTAAGGCTCATCCTTATTTAGTTTATGATCAATTAGATTTTGATATTCCTTATGGTGAGGTTGGTGATTGCTATGACCGATATCTGATTCGAATGGAAGAGATGCGGCAGAGTGTGCGAATTCTTGATCAATGCATTGCTAAATTGCCAAATGGACCAGTAAATTTAGATGATGGGAAAATTGTTCTGCCGCATAAACAAAAAGTACTCTCTAGTATGGAGGAATTGATCCATCAATTTATGTTAGTAACTCAGGGGCAGAATGCTCCTGCTGGAGAAGTTTATTTTGGTGCCGAGAATCCAAAAGGAGAACTCGGGTTTTATATTTTTAGTAAAGGCGGCGGCGTGCCTCATCGCATGAAGATTCGTGCACCTTCTTTTGTTAATCTAAGCATACTAAGTCATATGTTACCTGGTCATATGATGAGTGATATTGTTGCTATACTTGGTTCTCTTGATTTTGTGATGGGGGAATGTGATAGATGAGCTTTGAAGCTTCCAAAACACTTGAGCGTGAGGTTGATAAGCTGGTGAAGAGCTATCCGCAAAAACGTAGTGCTTCCTTAATGGTGCTACATGCTATTCAAGAAGAGTTTGGTTATATTTCAAGGGATGCAGAGCTTTGGGCTGCAGAGAAATTGGATTTGAAACCTATAAATATTCATGAGCTTGTGACGTTTTATCCAATGCTTCGAGATCATGATCCTGGCAAAACTGTAGTGCGTGTGTGTCGAACCTTAAGTTGTGCCTTGGCGGGGAGTCATAAGTTGCATGGCCATATCTGTGAAAAGCTGGGACTTGATAAAGGGGGGGAGGGGTTGCAGAGAACAAGAGATGGAAAGTTTGGGGTGGAATTTGCCGAGTGCCTAGCAAGTTGTGGAACTGGTCCCGTGATTATGTGTAATGATGATTTTTATGAGGGTGTCTCGAGTGAAGATGTAGAAAAGATTTTAAAGGAATACGACGGATGAAGATGGTTGCCGAACTAGGATTCGAACCTAGACATACGGTGTCAGAGACCGCTGTGCTACCGTTACACCATTCGGCAGAATGCGCTGCGCGATAGAGATAGATTTAAGACTTAGAGTCAAGGCGAAATCAGATGCCTAGTGAATATAAACTTGTTTTGAAACACGTCGATAAGACGGGTTACACAAATGGTATAGAGTGTTACCAAAAGCATGGTGGCTATAAAACCATGAAGAAGGTTTTCAAAATCAAGGCTAAGAAAACCAAGGAGGGTGTAAGCACCCCTCAAGAAGTTATTCGCAAGGAAGTGCTTGTATCCGGATTAAGAGGGCGAGGTGGAGCAGGTTTTTCGGCTGGCATGAAATGGAGCTTTGTGAATCGTAATTCTGGTAAGCCGATCTATCTGATATGTAATGCTGATGAATCTGAGCCAGGAACATTTAAAGATCGTCAGATTATATACAAGGATCCTCATCAGCTTATCGAAGGCATGGTGATTTCCTGTTATGCCAATGATGTTAATCTCGCTTATATCTATATTAGAGGCGAGTTCCCCGAAGGTGCAAAAATACTAAACCAAGCTATAAATGAAGCCCGTAAAGCTGGATATTTGGGTAAAGGGATTTGCGGGACTAAATTTAATTTGGATATTCATGTTCACCGAGGAGCTGGAGCTTATATTTGTGGTGAGGAAACCGGACTGATTGAGTCTTTGGAAGGTAAGCGTCCTTATCCACGTATTAAGCCACCTTACTTTCCGGCCGTGCTAGGTCTTTATATGTGTCCGACCATCGTTAATAATGTGGAAACTCTATGTAATGTGCGGCATGTAATGGAAATGGGTGGTGAGGCTTATGCTGCTCTGGGTACCCCGGGTAATACGGGTACTAGAATTGTTAGCTTAAGCGGTCAGGTGAAGCGTCCAGGGTATTATGAAATTGAAGTAGGAAAAGCTACTTTAGGTGATTTGATTTTTGGTAGAGAATTTGGTCAGGGGATGCTTGACGGTCGCAAACTTCAGGCAATTATACCGGGTGGTTCATCTTCTAAAGTATTTCGTGAGGGAGAGTCTTTCAAAATTAAAACTAAAGACAAGGCAGGGAAAGACGTCGAAAAGAAAATTGATTTGTTAGAAATTCCTTACGATTTTGACACGTTGATGAAATGTGGGTCAATGTCCGGATCGAGTGCAATAATTGTAATTGATGATTCCGTTGATATAGTTGAGGCACTCGGAAATTTATCGGATTTTTATGCGCATGAAAGTTGCGGGCAGTGCACACCGTGCCGCGAAGGTTCTTTATGGATGTCAAAGGCGCTTAAACGGATGAGGAGTGGGCAAGCTCGTAAGGCAGATGCAGATTATTTGAAACACATTGCTCATAACATTCAAGGAAGGACGATTTGTGCATTTGGTGAAGCCTGTGCTTGGCCTGTATTGAGTTTTGTAGATAAGTTCAGAGATAAATTTGAGGAACGTGGAGCTACGGATGAAGCCCGTTCTGCTAAGCAGGAAAACAAGGGAGGAGTGGATTAATATGGCAGCGAAGGATATATCTATTGAGACCGTTACTGTGAAAGTGGACGGTCGATCTGTTGAAGTGCCACGCATGATGCTCAACTGGGAAGGGAATCTAGAGCCGACCACGGTTTTGCAGGCATGCAAACTTGCAGGTATTGAGATCCCACATTATTGCTATCATCCAAAATTGCCAGTTGTAGGCAATTGTCGCATGTGTCTGGTTCATGTTGGGTCACCAGGTCGTCCTGGTCCTGATGGCAAGTCTCCAGTAAATGAAGATGGCACAACAAAAATTTTCCCAATGCAATTGCCGTATGAGCCTCAGACTCCCCGTGGGGTGATTGGATGTGCGACGACTATAGTGCCTGACATGGAGATTTATGCCAGTAGCCCTGAGACAAAAGAGATGCGTGAGTCAGTTCTTGAGTCGTTACTTATTAACCATCCTTTAGACTGTTCGATTTGTGATCAGGCTGGTGAGTGCAAGTTGCAGGAGTATTCTTATGATCATGGTCAGGCCGAGAGTGGGTTTGAGGAGTTTAAAGTTCATAAGCCCAAGGCGGTGGATCTTGGGCCTCGAATCACTCTTGATGCAGAGCGGTGCATTTTGTGCACTCGCTGTATTCGTTTTACCAAAGATATTGTAGGTGATGATGCCCTAGGGATAGTTAACCGTGGTGGCTATAATACAATTTCGACTTTTCCAGGTGAGTCATTTAATAATAATTACACGCTCAACACTGTTGATATATGCCCTGTTGGAGCACTGACATCTGACGATTTTCGTTTTCAGATGCGTGTTTGGTTCCTTAAGGAAACCAAGAGCATATGCACTGATTGCGGTTCAGGTTGCAATGTGATGATAGGTTCAAGAGAAAATAAAATGTATCGCTATGAGCCACGTCAAAATGATGCAGTTAATGGGCATTGGATGTGCGATTCTGGTCGATTAAATTATAAGTGGATTGGCAGAGAAGATCGTTTATCGAGTATTACAGATGTGAAAGGTAAAACTAGTTGGCCGATTGCGTTAAAGAATATTTCAGATCACTTGTCGAATGCTGATAAGGGCTCAGTAGCTATTGTTGCTTCTGCTCGTCAGACGAATGAGGAATTACATCTTCTGAGTAAGCTTGCAAAACACTTTGATGCCATCACGGATTCTATTCCAAGAAAAGGAAAGGCAGATCATCTTATGATGATTGAGGATCGCAATACCAATACGACAGGGGCTCAACTTATTGGTGTTACTAGCAAGCGAGTTGGTTCAAAGCTTTCAATAATCAAAAAGGGAATTGAGTCCGGTAAAGTGAAGACTTTGATTGTTTTTGGTGAGGATGTAACGAAGCATGGTATAGATGCTAAATTGTTAGAGAAGGTTACATTGATCGTAAGCGATATATTACCTAACGAAACTACTAAGATTGCAGATTTTTTATTGCCTGGATGTGCTCATGCTGAAAAGAGAGGAACCTTTACAAATGTCAAAGGCCGAGTTCAAAAATTTATGAAAGCCTTGGAGCCGCCGGGTGATGCATTGTCGGAATGGGAGTTTTTACATGAGCTAGCGCATAATGTTACAGGTCTAGATGGCTTTAAGACGATTGAGGGTTTGTTTAATCATATGGCGGGTGAAGTTAAGGCTTTCAAGGATGCTGAATTAACTTGGGCCAAATTAGGTGATCATGGTCTAGATGTGGAATTATAATGTTAAATTTTGTAACAGAAATTTTTTCCAGTTATCCATGGTTGATAGTATTGGTTAAGGTGTTGGGGGTTTTCGCTGTAATTATGCCAATGGTTGCCTATTCTGTAATGGCAGAGCGTCGTATTTCTGCATTAATACAGGATAGGATCGGCCCGAATCGTGTCGGCATTCCGTTTACAAGAGTTAAATTATTAGGTTTGGGGCAGCCGCTGGCTGACGGTTTGAAATCTTTTTTGAAAGAAGACTTTACGCCTGCTTATGTTAAGCGAATCTTTTTCTGGCTGGCTCCAGCTGTAGCAATGATCCCATCGTTTGTCGTCTTTGCTGTTATTCCGTTTGGCTCCTTCTTGGGAGCGCAAAAAATGGTGATTGCTGATTTAAACGTGGGAATATTGTTTACCTTCGGAATTGTATCGCTTGGGGTGTATGGAATCGTTTTGGCTGGATATGCATCCAATTCAAAGTATCCCTTTTTAGGAGGTATTCGTTCGAGTGCTCAAATGATATCCTATGAGATTGCTATGGGTATGGCAGTAGTTCCGGTTTTTATGCTTGCAGCTGATTCTGCATGGCAGAGTAATTTGACGGGCACATGGAAAGGATATTTGGACGGAGTTGGGTTATTAAATCTTTCGAGTGTGATTGCCTATCAGAGTGATAGTTTTTTTAGTTGGATGATCTTCAAACAGCCAATCGCCTTCTGTATCTTTTTGGTTGCGATTTTTGCAGAAACAAATCGATTACCATTTGACATGCCGGAGTCTGAAACAGAGTTAGTGGCGGGTTATAATACCGAATATAGCTCGATGCGGTTTGCTCTTTTTTTTATGGGTGAATATGCAGCTATGATCGCTGGGTCTGCTCTAATGGTAGTGTTATTTTGTGGTGGATGGACCTTGCCTCTTGGAGCGACTTTAGATCCTAATGGATATTTTAGCACCCCGGCTGACGGGATTATTCAGGGGGTTTTGCATATGGTAGTGTTCATAATGAAGATCGCTGTGTTCTTAGTGTTGATGATCTGGATTCGTTGGATGTTGCCTCGTTTTAGGTACGACCAACTCATGAACATTGGCTGGAAGCGATTTCTGCCTGTGAGCTTGGCAAATATTATACTGACAGCAATTGTTTTATGGGCGACTGCATAAGTAATAAGGTATGAAAGTAGAACGTGCAAAATTAACATGGTTCGAGCGGCTTTATATTCCGTCAATATTGAATGGGTTCAAGGTGACCTTACGCCATTTTTTTTCATGGAAACGTTCAAAGGTTTATGGTGATAAACAGTCAAGCTACTCTGCAAAGTTGACCATGCAGTATCCTGAAGAGAAATGGCCTGTACCTGATGGTTATAGGGGGGCTCCATATCTAGTAAAAGATGAAGACGCAAATACCAAGTGTGTTTCTTGTCAGCTCTGCGAGTTTGTCTGCCCTCCTAAAGCCATTCGAATAACACCGCCTGGGCAGAGTGGGGAAGCAGATAGAGAGGGTGCGGAGAAGATGCCTAAGGAATTTGATATTAATATGCTCAGGTGTATCTACTGTGGTTTTTGTCAGGAAGTTTGCCCTGAGGAGGCGATATATTTACTTAAGGACTATGCAATTACTGGTGAAAATCGAGAAGAATTGATATTTAATAAGGAAAAGTTGCTTTCACTTGGAGGGGAAGACAAGCGTGCTTATGCGCATCATACACAGGATGGTGTGACTGAAGGTATTAAAAAATGGGAGAAAAAAACACAAGAAGCAAAAGATCAGCCTGCCTTTCACTAATGTTATAATAAATGGAAACGATCTTGTTTAATCTATTTGCTGCCTTGGCAGTGCTGAGTGCATTGTTAGTAGTCGTGAACCCTTTGAGTCGTAATCCGGTCACTAGTGCGATGTTTCTTGTTACCACAATGATTTCCATTTCTGGGTTGTTTGTTTTGTTAAATGCCTACTTTCTGGCGGCTGTTCAAATTCTAGTTTACGCAGGAGCAGTTATGGTTCTCTTCTTGTTTGTTATTATGTTGTTAGATGTGGAAGAAACTGCCCGTAGAAAGTTACGTGTAGTAAGTTTGACCATGGGATTACTTTCAGTTGCTGCATTGTTTGGTGTATATAAAAGTTCACTTGAAACAACGTACGAAAAGGATTTAGGTAGTTTTGAAATAGATGGTTTTCGGTCAGAACATTTCGAATCAGTTAGTTCGATTGGAGAGAAAGAAAGTTTTGTTACTGTTGGTAGTACTCAGGCTCTGGGCCAAGAACTGTTTAGTAGTGTTAATGGTTTTATTTTGCCGTTTGAAATTGTCTCTATTCTTCTTCTTGTTGCAATGATAGGAGTGATATTGTTGAGTAAAAAAGAGTTAAAATGATTGAGCCGACATTGAGTCATTATTTACTGGTAAGTGGAGCGCTATTTTCGATTGGCCTACTTGGGGTAATAGTACGTCGTAATCTTTTAATTATCTATATGTCCTTAGAATTAATGCTCAATTCAGCAAACGTAGCATTGGTGGCAATGTCTAGGTTCAATGGTAATTTGGATGGTCAGGTTATGGTTTTCTTTATTATCACAGTTGCTGCTGCTGAAGTTGCTGTGGGATTGGCATTGATTGTTGCTTTGTACCGAAAACGTCAAACCACTGAAGTGGAGGATTTGGCATCAATGAAATTATAATATGGAACTAGCTGCTTGGTTAATCCTTTTATTACCCCTGATATCTTCGGGCCTGATTGGTATTGGTGCTTTTCGTTCGAAGCCCGTGAGTGCCGGGTTTTCCATTGGCGCAGTAACGGGTTCCTTTTTGTTGTCATTGGTTATGGTTGCTAACGTAGAAACTTTACATACAAGTGTTAACTGGTTGGCAATTGAAGGTCTTAAATTTGATATTGGTTTGCAAATCGACACATTAAGTAAACTGATGCTTTGTGTTGTTACTGGAATAGGTAGTTTAATACATATCTTTTCGCTCGGTTACATGAAGGATGATAGAGATTTTTCTCGTTATTTCGGATTTCTGAGTTTGTTCATATTTTCAATGTTGGGAATTGTCTTAGCGGATAATTTTGTAATGATGTTTATTTTTTGGGAACTCGTAGGTGTTTCGAGTTATTTACTTATTGGCTTTTGGTTTGAAAAACCAAGCGCTGCTGATGCAGCTAAGAAAGCATTCCTCACAAATCGAGTAGGTGATTTTGGGTTCTTGATAGGGATACTAATGGTTTGGATGCTTTTTCAGACGGTTAGCTTTTCTGAATTACAGCTTAATGATCAAAAAGAAGGGGCTTTGATTCTTTCAGGCTTAGCAGGCTTTCTTATTTTTTGTGGTGCAATGGGTAAGTCAGCTCAGGCTCCTTTGCATGTTTGGTTGCCGGATGCTATGGAAGGCCCAACTCCAGTAAGTGCGCTAATACATGCAGCAACTATGGTTGCAGCTGGTGTATATATGTTGTGTCGTGTGTTTTTTCTTATTCAAGGCACATGGGCCATGGAGGTAATCGCTTGGATAGGTGGAGTGACGGCTTTGATGGCTGCTCTGATGGCAGTGCAGCAGGATGATATTAAACGGATCCTCGCCTATTCCACACTGTCTCAACTGGGATATATGGTGATGGTGGTTGGTTTGGGAGGAGATCAAGATGATCACTATTTAATCACAGGAGTGGCAGGTACCGATGCCGCTATGTTTCATTTAACTACTCATGCTTTTTTTAAAGCTATGTTATTTCTTGGAGCTGGTTCAGTTATTTATGCGTGTCATCACGAACAAGACATCTGGAAAATGGGTGGGTTGCGTTTTCGAATGCCAAAAACATATTGGACATTTCTAATCGGCACATTGGCACTTTGTGGGGTTCCTTTATTTAGTGGCTTTTTTAGTAAGGAGGCAATTTTGGTTGTAGCTTTTAAAGAGAGTATGCCTCTTTTCTTAATTGCTGTTGTGGTTGCCGTATTAACTACTTTTTATATGACTCGATTGTTCATTGTTGCTTTTACTGGAGATGCTCGATCGGAACATGCAATGCATGCGAAAGAGAGTCCGAATGTAATGACTCTTCCTCTTTTATTTCTTGCTGTGCCATCTGTATTTGCAGGTTACTTTAATATGCATGAACCAGATCCAATAATTCTTTTTGCATCTGTGATTGCAGTTGTGTTTGGAGCTCTAATGGCTAGAGCATTATATCAGAATGTTGATAAAGACCCGCTCCCAGCAAAACTTGGTATTGTTGCTAAAGCGATGAATAAACGGTTTTGGTTTGATGAATTGTATCAATGGCTTATTGAAAATGTGCAGGAGAACTTGGCTAGGATCGCAGATATTGCTGATCGTTGGATAATTTCCGGGTTATTGGTACGAGGCGTTCATGGTTCAACAGAACTGGCCGGACGCCTATTAAGATTGGCTCAAACAGGAAATTTGCAGACATATGCATTTTGGTTTACTGCGGGATTGGTTGCGGTACTGATTTTTGCATTAAGTTAGAACAGAATGAACTATCTCTTTTTCATAGTGATACTGCCATTACTGGCAAGTTTGGTTATTAGCTTCATTCCTGGAAGTCAGGTTAAAGCCATTCGCAATGTAAGTTTAGGAGTGTCTGGCTTGTCCGCGATACTTTCATTGGTGGCCTTTTGCACTTTTCAAGTTGATGGTGGATTGCAATTTGAAACAAAGTGGGTTTGGGTTGAGAGTCTCGGGTTGAATTTCCATTTGGGTGCAGATGGAATCAACATTGGAATTATTTTTATGGGTGCAGTTGTGTCATTTGCTGCTGTGTGTTGCGCTGATGATATTACGTATAGATTTAAGGAATTTTATATTTTGCTGAACATTATGATAGGTGGTGTTCTTGGGGCATTCGCTTCAATGGATTTGTTTTTCTTTTATTTCTTCCACGAACTCGCCTTGGTGCCAACTTTTATAATGATAGGAGTCTGGGGCAGGGGACAGAACCGGAATTACGCTGCTTACAAAATTACATTGTATCTGAGTTTAGGGGCATTACTTGCCTTAATTGGTTTAATAGGTGTTTATGTTCAGGCAGGTGCTGACTCATTTAGCATTCCTGATTTGATCGCTAAGGTTAAGGCTCAGCCAATTAATGAGTCTGCACAGCAATGGATATTCCCTCTTTTAATGTTTGGTTTTGGAATTCTGGTTTCACTCTGGCCATTTCATACTTGGGCTCCACTCGGTTACGGTACTGCCCCGACTGCGACGGCTATGTTACATGCGGGTGTCCTTAAAAAATTTGGACTATATGGTTTAATTCGTGTTGCTATACCTATGGCTCCAATTGGGGCTCAATTTTGGCTAGGTATTCTTGCATGGCTGGCATTAGCTAATCTGCTTTTCTGTGGTTTGGTGGCTGTAAGGCAAAGAGACTTAAACCTTTTAATTGGTAATTCAAGTGTTGCTCATATGGGTTTTATATTTTTGGGAATTGCTAGCCTGAATATCATAGGACTGACGGGTGCAGTCCTAGTCATGATTGCCCATGGATTACTGGCTGCATTAGCTTTTGGTGTGAGTGGGCATTTGTATCAGCAAAATGGTTCGCTTGATATGTCTCAGATGGGGGGATTACTTCGTAAAATGCCTTTGGCTGGGACTGCCTTGCTTATGGCAATGATGGCCGGGTGCGGGCTTCCGGGGTTTGCTAATTTTGCTGGAGAGATAACTATCTTTTTTGCGGCTTGGTCTGCGGGGTTTAAAGTAATAACTGTCATTGCGGCTTGGAGTGCACTAGTGGTAGGTGGTTTATATATGCTCAGGGCCATCCGCAATATTTTGCACGGTGCACAACCTGATGTTTGGAAAAAGACAAGAGATTCAAGCCCCTTGCCTACAACTGCATTCGGTTTGTTGTTGGCATTACTCTTAGTTTTTGGTTTCGCACCTGGTCTTCTGACCAAAGGGATCGAATTAGAAGTTAAAAAAATTGTGTATTTGGTTAAGCCTGAAATAAATGAGGCTAAGCAGTTGAGTGTAGTGGCAAAATGATACGTTATGAGTGAACAATTAAAATTTGTGCAGCTTGAAATGATGGTTGTAGCTCTGGGCTTAATTGTCTTGATTGCCGACCTAGTAATGCCTCCTTCAAAACGGCGTCTTATTGGGCATCTCTCTGCAGTAGCTCTTGGGCTGATTTTTCTTTTTAGTCTGCGTGATAGTTATGTTGGTTTAATAAACGAGAGTACAGACTTATTTTTTAACTCGCGTTATAAAATTGATGGTCTAGCTATATTTTTTAAGAGGTTCTTTATATTAGCAGCAATATTCGTGTTAATATTCGCTGTGGATTTTGCAGACAGGATTCGATCTGGGATTTCAGAATACTATGCATTTATTATTTTTGCATTAGCGGGGATGATGTTTGCAGCTTCGGCGAACGATTTTAGTATGCTGTTTGTCTCAATCGAATTAATTACAGTTACATTTTACATTCTCGTTAGTTACCAACGACATCGATTGCAATCTCTTGAAGCTGGTGTAAAGTACTTGATCCTTGGCGCGGTTTCTTCTGCCTTTATGATATATGGAATTGCGCTTGTTTTTGGGGAGGCTGGAAGTTTGAAGTTTGAAGACATAAACGCCAAGCAGTCAGAATTACTTGGCAGTAAGGTGTTCCTTTTTGGCATGTTATTTTTATTTGCAGGATTGGCATTTAAGATTTCTGCGTTTCCATTCCAGGTTTGGGCGCCGGATGTTTATCAAGGGGCGCCTACCCCTACTACGGCGTTTTTGTCGCTTGGATCAAAAGCTGCAGGTTTTGTTCTTTTGATTAGGTTACTTGTTTTTACTATTCCTGATTTAACTCGGGAATGGACAGTTCTATTGATTGGCATTTCTGCTGTAACGATTCTTTATGGGAATCTTTGTGCATTGCCACAGCGTAACCTTAAGCGGCTTTTGGCATATTCGGGCATTGCAAATGCTGGATATTTGCTTATGGGCATTGTTGCCCAGTCTGAAGATGGTACAGCAGCAATTCTTTATTATTTAGCTGGTTACCTGTTTGCACTGATGACTGTATTTCTAATAATTAATTTAATTACTAAAGAGGGCGAAGGGGAGGATATATCTTGTTTGGAAAACTTAAACAAACGTTCGCCTTTTCTTGCTGCTGCAATGACTTTAGCCGCAATCTCTCTAGCCGGCATACCTCCACTAGCAGGTTTTTTTGGTAAATTTTTATTGATTAAATCAGTTGCTGTTGAGGCCTTTGGTAACACTGGTTATTTTGTTTTACTCGCAGTAGCAGTCTTTGGTGTTGTGATATCTATTTATTATTATTTTGGAATTGTTCGAGCAATTTTTTGGAATCATAAAGCCGATGATAAAACTCCTATTTTTGTTGTGGTCCCAATTCGTTTTGCACTGATTTGTTGTTTTGCCGGAATGCTTTATCTCGGGCTGCTTCCAAATAAACCGATGAAGTGGGTTGAATCAGCAGCCGTTTCGTTAATTAAAACAACAGCAGAATGAGTCTTTAATAATTTCATATTAAGATCTCAATCAGCTCTATTTTTCATATTTGTATAAATAATAAAATTATATTATATTTACATTCCTGAAGCAGCCCCAGCTCCAGTTATGACCATTGCAATTACGGCAACAGAAATAGATTCAAGCATTTTTAAAAAATCTTTTCCAGCTACATCCCATCTCATAGCAACGTAGACAATCATTGAGATTCCAAGAAGAAGGCTAGCAATTCCCCATCCTATGTTTTCTTTGAAATTATGGATTAATATTCGAATGTTGAATATTACTGCTGCCAGAAGCCTCCTGCCATTAGTATCATTCCTAGTATTGCCATAATCGTAATTATTTACGGGTTGAAAAATAAGTTTTATATATATTTTTTGTTAATAATAATTCAGAAACCTAATAAATTTTCGTATTAATTACGGTAATAAATTAATTTCACCGCTTAAAGCGGTATAATATCTTTGATAGAGAATATTGAAGTGCTTCTAAACGTCTGCTGTGCAGGCGTCGTAGAAGTCGAGGAACTTATTTTTGTCTTCTGTGTCGCGGATGCGCATTGCCGCTCTTGGATGCTGATTCAAAATACCCGTAACCACATATGGTACTAACGCTCCCCACTCTTTGGTTCGTCGTAATGGCATTATGTGATCTTGTAGTAACTTGAAAATAGGCCTTAAGTCGAATTTTGGGTTTTTGAGAAAGCCTAAGAGCAGTTCCATTGGGCAGTTCCCGGCACCTCGGCCAAGGCCTAACATGGTGGCATCGATACGATTTGCGCCCTGAATTATTGCTTCAATGGTATTTGCAAATGCTAACTGCATATTGTTGTGTGTATGTATTCCAACTTCCTTGCCGGTTGCTTTAGCCATTGCGACATATTTTTTCACTAATGCCCGAATCTGCTCGTGATAAAGAGCGCCGTAACTATCGACAACTACAACTGTCTCAACTGGAGTCTCAGCCAGTGTTTCCAAAGCTTTGTCTATTTCGGAATCAGCCACAGTGCTAATAGCCATAATATTGCAACAGGTTTCGTATCCTTTGTCATGAGCGTCCTTAATCATATCTACCGCAGTCGGAATTTGATGTGCATAAGTAGCTACACGGATGCAATTAAGCACGCTTTGATCGAAAGGTAGGATGTCAGTTTTATAATCTGTTTTGCCTGCATCAGCCATGGCAGTAAGTTTCAGAGGACTATCGTTTTCCTCAACAATACGCCTAATGTCCTCTTCGTCACAAAATTTCCAATCGCCAAAATCGGCTCTTACAAATTGATCCTTAGAAGCCTTATATCCCAATTCCATATAGTCGATTCCTGATTCAATACAGGTGTCATATACTGCTTTAACAAAGTTATCCTCAAATTGGTGTGCGTTGATCAATCCGCCATCTCGGACGGTGCAGTCCAATACTTTAATCTCAGGGCGAAATGTTACCCAGGGTGCATTTTCTTTTGGTTCACTCATGATGTTCTCTTTCTTGTCTGTATTTAGTGCGAAAATAGGTTAGTCCGTTCGTGTACACACTTGCTGTCAGGCGAAAAGGGCGGCAAATGTCTTAAAAATGAGGGCAAAAGGAAAGAGCTAAAAACAGAAAAAGTGTTTTTTTTATCCTGTGGCTAGTTTATTTGGCATAAATAGCATTGATCGGGTGTATGTCGAGTATGTTTGGGGAGATGCCGCCAATTCGATCCGGGTGGTAAATGTTGATACCTACATAAAAGAATAAAGGGAAGATTGGCAATTCTTTGTTTATCAAAATATTCTCTGCTTTTTGAAAAAGTTCGTATCGTTTGATGGAATCGGTAGTCGTATTTGCTGTTCTAATAATTTGGTCATACTGGTTACTTTTCCAGCCAGTCCTATTGTTGCCGTTTTGGCTCATGAACATATCTAGGAATGTGTTTGGGTCATTATAATCGCCAATCCAGCTGCTTCTGGAAATATGATAATCAAGTGCACTTTGTGACGCGAGGTAAACTTTGTTTTCAGCTTGGCGAAGCTTAATTTTTATCCCCAGATTTTCTTTCCACATCCTTTGTAGTTCAACTGCAATATTACGGTTGAGTTCACTTGAGTTAAATAGATATTCGAAATTAGTAGGGAAGCCTTTTCCGTCTGGAAAACCGGCCTCGGCGATAAGCTCTTTTGCTAGTTGTATGTCATGGTTTTGGCCTGTGGGAGAAATGTATTTACCTGTTCCTGGTGGGACAAAGTGGTTAGCCATGCGCTCGCCACCTTTAGTGTATTTTTCGACTATCTTTCTCTTGTTAATAGATAAGGATAAAGCCTTGCGTACGCGACTATCGTCTAGAGGTTTCTGTGTCGTGTTAAATCGTAAGAAGTAGCTACCTAAAAAATCGAATTTATGAAATGTAGGCCTAGTGCTAAGTGCATCAATTAGTTCTGATGGAATAAGGCTTTTATCCCAAATCACATCAGCCTGATTTGCCTCAAAAAGGTTTATTGCGGTTGATGGGGATTCGACGGGAAGAAAATCGACTGTGCTATTTTTAGTATTCGATGCGTCCCAATAATTTTCATTTTTAATTAGGCGAATGCGATCGCGAACATTCCAAAAATCGAGCTTATGCGAACCACTAACTGGAAGTGGTTTGCTAAAGCACCATTGATCTCCGTATTGCTCTATGGTTTTTTCGGGGACTACGGCTAGTGTCCAGAATGCGCACAACTCGAGGAAGAATGGGGTGGGGCCGGTTAATTCTACACGAACAGTTTTTGCGTCTACAGCTGTTACCCCTAGGAGGGTTAGATCTTTAATTTTCCCGCTGTTTATTGCTTCAGCATTATTTATGTAAAAAAGCATTCCTGCATAATCGCTAGCGGTAAGAGGATTAACGGCGCGCCTCCAGGAATATACTACATCCTGAGATGTAATTGGCTCTCCAGTTGACCATCGGATGTTTTCGCGAAGGTTGAAAGTGTAAGTGGTTCCCTTGTTTGAAATATTCCAGTCTTTTGCTAAGGCAGGTTCTGCTTGAGCTGTTACAGAGTTAAAGCGTGTGAGTCCTTCAAACATCGCAGAGACAATTCTGCCGTCCGCTTGGCTGGTTATGATTGCAGGGTCCAGTGCCTCAGGGTCGGGGCCATTAATGACTGTGAAGTCCGCCTTGTTATGCTGCTGAAAGCAGCCGGATTGAGTTAATAGTAATAAGCACAAAAAAAGTGTCCCCGTAAAATGTGCAGGAACACTTTTGAAAGTCATAATAGACCTCCGCTTATTTGTTTCCTTCGCCTTCTACCGGCTTTTCAGAAGGTGCGGGATCTGCGGCGGTATTTGAAGGTGTTGGTGTTTCGGTTGTGCTCGAAGGTTCAGTAATAGTGGCATTAGGAATAATAGTGCTGCTGGCACCGTTGACGCTATTAGTGCTGGTAATTGATTGCGCTCCTAATCGGCCACTAACTAAGTTCTTGCCGCCAGAGTTGCTGATGACGGCTAACACCATGCAAAGTCCAAGGAATAAACTAGCAGAAAATTTTGTAATTCGGGTGAGCATATTTCCTGCTCCTGCTCCCAGTGCCATGTCCAGTGCTCCTCCACCAAAAGCTAGGCCGGACCCTGATTCTTTTTTAGGTAGTTGAATCAGAATTAGAAAGACCAGAAAGAAACAGTTTAGGACAAGTATCCATGTTAAAAGAGTAATGAGGATATTCATGATTTAGGTTAGTTAAATAGAGTTATTAATTAGTTCAGAAAAGCTTCTCAAATCTAGTGATGCGCCGCCTACGAGTGCGCCGTCTACATCCTTTTGGCTCATTAGTTCTCTGGCATTATCAGGTTTGACGCTGCCGCCGTATTGGATGCGAACTGTACTAGCTGTTTCGGTATTAAAAATTTCCGATAATAAATTTCGAATGAAAGCATGAACTTCCTGTGCTTGCTCCGCAGTAGCTGTTTTTCCTGTGCCAATAGCCCAAACTGGCTCGTAGGCGATAACAGTGCCGAGCATTTGCTCTTCGGTCAAGCCCTCCAAGCTGCCTCGAATTTGAGTATTCACAATGTCTTCGGTTTTACCTGCTTCGCGTTCGTCTAGCTGTTCCCCAACACATACGATTGGTTTAAGGCCTGCTTCGTGTGCGGTCTTAGACTTGGCGGAGATTAGTTCATTTGATTCACGCTGATATTCGCGGCGTTCGGAGTGACCGAGAATGACATATTTCGTAGAAAACTCTTTCAGCATTCCAGCGGCAATTTCACCTGTGTGCGCGCCGTAATTATTTTGACTCATGTTTTGGGCACCCAGTCGAATGTTCGAATCGATGATGGATTTGGAGACTTCACTTAATGCTGTGAAAGGTGGGCAGATAGCAATATCTACCTCCTTGATATCTTTAAGTTCCCGAACCAATCCGTTGGCTAAGTCTATAGACTCACTCACGGTTTTGTTCATCTTCCAGTTACCTGCGATGATTAGTTTGCGTTCTTTATCCATTCTAAAAATTATTTTTCGGAAAGTGCTGCTACACCTGGAAGCTCCTTGCCTTCAAGAAATTCAAGGCTTGCTCCACCTCCGGTACTCATGAAGCTGACCTGACCACCAAGGCCGGCTTTGTTTAATGCCTTAACACTGTCGCCTCCTCCAATAATGCTTTTCGCACCAGAAGCAGTTGATTCACAAACGGAACGAGCTACGGAGAATGTTCCTTCCGAAAAGCGTTGATCCTCGAAAATACCCATAGGCCCATTCCATAAGATTGTTTTTGCTTCTTTGATCACCTTACTGAAAACCTCGATTGATTTAGGACCAATATCAACACCTTCCATATCGTCTGGTATATTTTCATTATCGTTTACGTGATGGTCTCCAAAAGAAAATTTACCATCAATCTCGATAGGTTTCGCTACGATATTATCTGTTGGTATAAGGAACTGTACATTGCGTTCTTTAGCCTTATCAAGCGCGGCTTGTGCAACGTCAATTTTATCTCGTTCAACTAGCGATTTTCCAACATTAAGCCCCTTAGCAAGCTTGAAAGTATAAGCCATTGCTCCACCTATCAAAACAGTGTCAGCCTTTTCTAGTAGTCGATCGATCACCTTTATCTTGTCCGATACTTTGGCTCCGCCAAGAATCACCACGAATGGTCCTTGAGGAGATTCAAGTTCTTCTCCAAGAAACTGTAATTCGCGATTCATTAATAGTCCGGCAGCACATTGGCCGCCACGTGAAGCTATAACACTAGCAACACCAGTGGTCGAAGCATGGGCTCGGTGTGCAGCTCCAAAAGCGTCATTCAAATAAATATTGGCATGAGCAGCGAGCTGTTTTGCAAAACCTAAATCATTCGCTTCTTCTTCAGCATGATAGCGAACATTCTCCAATAACAGTAGATCTCCATTTCTAAGTTTGCTGACTGCTTCGGTTGCGGTGTCTCCAACACATTGATCACAGAAACTAACATTTTTTCCAATGATTTCAGTTAGCTTTTCGGCAATAGGGCGAAGGCTTAAAGAAGGTACTCTCTTACCTTTGGGGCGACCTAGATGGGCCGTTAGAATAATTTTTGCACCCTTATCGATTGCCGTCTTAAGAGTTGGCAGTGTTGCCTGAATACGTGTGTCATCATTTATAACCATCTTTTCGCCCTGTTCTGCCATGGGCACATTGTAGTCTACGCGAATGAGCAGGTGCTTGCCCTGTAGTTCTAAATCGTTGATGGTGAGTTTTGCCATTTATCCCCCAAAAAAGGGCGCGAAATCATACCGGCGACAACTTTAGTGTCAACGGTTATGTCGGTTAAAATCCTTATTTTAAGGCTTTTTATTACATCTTAGAGAGAGGGGGGTGAGGTGATGGTTTTTTCTATGTTATGTGAAGAGTAAGTTCACTTAGTTATAATATAATTAATTCGGTCTTGTTACTTGAACAAATGTGAATCAATTGGCTGAGAAACTTCGGGTGTATAAAGACAATTTTTATGCTGCTTAAGATGCGCTATAAGTTGTTCACATTTGTGTAACGCGCTTGCCGATTTGGTGTTCTCTATTTAGTGTCTTTCCCGATGTCTGGATTGGGGCCTAAAGCTATACTTGCGCTCGAGGATGGGACTGTATTCAAAGGTCAAGCGTTTGGAGCAACTGCATCTGTTGCGGGAGAGGTGTGTTTTAACACTTCGATGACGGGCTATCAGGAAATTCTCACAGATCCTTCCTACAAGGGGCAGATTGTTACTATGACTTATCCGTTAATTGGTAATTATGGTGTTAATGATCAAGATGTAGAGTCGTATCAAACGCATGCCAGTGGATTTGTTGTTCGCGAGCTTTCTCCTGTTGTAAGTAACTATCGCTCAGACTGCTCACTTCATGAGTATATGAGTAGCAATAGTATTCCTGGAATACAGGGCATAGATACTCGTGCCTTGACAAAAAAGCTTCGTGTTCGAGGAGCTATGAACGGATATTTGACTGCCTGTGCTGATGTTTCTGCTGAAGAAGCTTTGGATAAAGCTAGGAACTGGCCTGGGTTGATTGGAGTGGATTTTGTGAAGGAGGTGACCCACAAGTCTGCTTTCGAATGGGATAAAGAGGATAAGATTAGTCCAGCATTCCGATTGCCTTATGGCCCAACTGAATTGGATGGGCGTGTCCAGCGGGAGGTTTTGCCTGATGCAGAGATTCCAATTGTTGCTTATGATTTTGGCATCAAATACAACATTTTAAGAATGTTGAGGCAGCACGGTTTCAAGGTGGTAGTTTTACCTGCAAGCACCTCGTCTGAAGAAGCTTTAAAACATAAGCCTGCTGGGGTCTTTTTATCCAATGGTCCAGGTGATCCATCGGCGGTGACTTACGCTGCGCAGGCGGTTGCCGAATTGATTCAAAAAGGTTTACCTACGTTTGGTATTTGTTTGGGGCACCAAATACTTAGTCTGGCTATGGGAGGGAAGACTAGTAAACTGAAATTTGGTCACCGTGGAGCTAATCAACCAGTAAAGGATTTGGATACAGGACGAGTAGAAATCACCTCGCAAAACCACGGATTTACAGTTGATGCAGATTCATTGCCGAGTGAAGTCACTGTGAATCGGATAAATCTTAACGATCAAACAGTCGAGGGATTACGGCATAAAAATAAACCAGTATTTTGCGTTCAATATCATCCTGAAGCTTCCCCAGGGCCTCACGATTCAAGTAATTTGTTTAATGAATTTCGACAGCTTGTCGAAAAGCATGCTTAATTTCTCTAAGGCTAGACATAAAAAAAGCAGGGTAGGGAGCCCTGCTTTAAATAATAATAAAATAAGTTTCTAAGCTGCGTTTTCTTTTCCCTCTTCTGTCTTGACTTCATTGGCAGGACTTTCTGGAAGAGGGTTACTGCTTTCGACTCTAACTTTAAGAGTTGTGCTAACATCAGAATGGAGACGAACTTCGACATCGTGATCACCTATAGAGCGAATAGGCTCTTCGATATGAAGTTTTTTTCGTTCGATTTTAACATCAAATTGTTGTTTAAGCTGCTCAACGATATTTGATGGAGTAACAGATCCGTACATTTTTCCGTTATCACCTGTCTTCGCTTTTATAATGAGCATTAAATGTTTGAAGCCTGCTGCCAGTTCCTTGGCATCTTTTGCTTCTTGTAATTCCCGTTCCTGCCTTTGTTTGCGAAGTGCTGCTAGGTGGCGTTCATTGCCTTGTGTAAGCGGAATAGCTAGGCCTTGTGGGAGTAGGTAATTGCGTGCGAAGCCAGTAGCGACATTGACTTGATCAGATTCAGCACCTAGTCCTTCTACGTTTTTGATTAAAATTACGTTGGTCTTTGCCATGTTTATTTTGTTTATTAATGAGTTGATTTAAAATGGAACATCGTCGTCCGATGGGCCATCTTCAAATGGTGGTACTTCTGAAGTTGGAGGCGGGGCGGATGACTGAGGAGCGTTTGCGCTACCACCAGTTTGTCCTCCTCCTCCGACAAAAGAAAATTTCTCAAGAATTACCCCAAGCTTACTTCGGTTTTGGCCTGTGTTCTTGTCTTCCCACTGGTCTAGCTTAAGACGTCCTTCAACTAATATAGGGCGCCCTTTTTGCATGTATTGGCCTAGAGTCTCTGCTTGTTTGCCAAAAGCATCCACATCCACGAACGTGGTTTCATCCTGCTGTTGTCCATCAGCGTTTCGCCAGGTACGGTTCACAGCTAACCCCAATTTTGCAACAGCAGTTCCTTTGGGGGTATAGCGTAACTCTGGATCCCTTGTAAGGTTTCCCATGAGTATAACTTTATTAAAACTGGCCATATGGAGAGCTTAATGCAGTGTGCGGATTAAAATCAACTGTCTTTAGTCCTGTTTAGTGATGAAAACTCTGAAGATATCTTTGATTTTTAGTAATCGCTTTTTGAGATCTCCGGTATTCTCTGGGACAACTTCGAATTCTACCTCAATGTAATAGCCATTTGGGTTTTTTCGATTAGCTACGCGGGAAAACTCTTTAAGGCCATCTGCATTAAACTCGCCAGCTTTGCCCCCGCTAGAGTCAATTTCAGCTGTGATTAGGTTCTGTAGTTCCTCAACGGTGTTTTCACGTCCCGTTTCTTTAAGGATGATCGTTCCTTCGTATTTCGTCATCTGTTTCTTCTTTATTTGTTGGGGAAAAGATCCCCGTTGTAATTATTCATGGCCATTTGTAGGCCTTGGTTTATCCAGCAACTAAGCTGATTGCTGGCGGTTTCAATTACCGTTTCTACTCGATCCATTTCATCTTGACTAAACTGACCTAGTACAAATCCTGAAACTTCTTGTTTGCGGTCAGGACGCCCGATTCCAATCCTTAATCTAGGAAAGGAGCAGGTTCCTAAGCATTCACTTATAGATTCAAGTCCGCGGTGACCTCCGTTTCCTCCGTCAGGTCTCATTCGTAGCGAGCCTAACGGTAAGTCCAAGTCATCCACTACAACCATAACCCGTTCGGCATGGATCTTATAATATCCAGCCAATGGTGCTACAGTTTTTCCGCTCAGGTTCATGTACTTTTGAGGCTTGGTGAGGAGAATGCTTTTTCCATCCTGATCACCTCTAGCCAAATGCGTGGTGAATTTTTTGTTCACCTGCCAATCAAAACTAAAATGCTTGGCTAAACGTTCAATTGTCATGAACCCGATATTGTGTCGGGTGTTGGCATATTCCTTACCAGGATTGCCTAATCCCACAATAAGGAAATTTTCTTCCATAAATGGGCCATCTCAAAGAACAAAACGAATCATCTAATTCGTTGTTCGAACAAAATCAATCTTCCTTCTTTTCTTCAGGTTTATTTTCTTCGGAGGCAGCATCTTTACTGTCAGCAGCTTCCGTGGTGCTCTCTCCTTCGGTTTCTTCGGCTTTAGCAGTAATGCGTGAAGCGGCTACAGCGACTACTCGACTCTTAGGGTCGCCTACGGTGGTGACTCCTTCAGGTAGTGTTACTGAATTAAGAAGAATACCTTCTCCAACCTGTAAGTGGCTTGTGTCTATCTCAATTTTTTCAGGGATATCCAGCGCTTTGCCTCTAAGGGTTAAATTATGCGACATCGTCTGCAAGATACCACCCACTTTGACTCCCTCTGGTGTGCCAGTGGTGTGAAGGGGTATTTTTGCTGTTATAACGCTATCCTCGGTTAAGCGGCGAAAATCAGCATGAATACATAGATTTGAAATAGGGTGCTTCTGTAAATCCTGTACCAAAGCCATACTTTTAGTGCCGTTAAGATCCAGCTCTACTAGAAAATTCTTTGCCTCAGTTGACTTGATAGCCTTCTCGAATTGGGTGGATTCCAATTCAATATTTGAGGGGTCTCCATTACCGTATAGAGTGCCAGGTATACGACCGGAATTACGGAGTTTTTTACTTCCAGTTGTCTTAATTAATTCTCGCTCGTTGGCGGCTAAAGAGATCGCTTTCATTTTATAACTATACAAACAAAATCAACAAAGGTTTCCCGGAAAGTCTCAGGTGGTGCGTGCTCCCTTAAACCGAAACAGTGAGTTAACTGAGGAGTTATTGTGAATTCTCTGTATTGCTTCGCCTAGTAAATTGGCAACAGACAGTGTTGTCACGTTAAGCCCCTCAATTTCGGGGCGGGGCACAGTATCAGTTGTTATCAGTTCGTCAATACAAGAATTTTTTAGGCGTTCGATGCCTAAATCATTGAGAATTGCATGAGAAACACATGCTCGGATGCTCTCTGCTCCTTGAGCTTTTAGAATTGCAGCTGCGTTGACAAGGGTGCCCGCTGTTTCGGTAATATCATCCACTAAAAGGGCACGTTTTCCTTCAATTTCTCCAATAATACCAACTGATTCGGTGTCAGTGGCGCTTGTTCGTCGCTTCGCTACTATAGCCAAATCAGCATTAAGCATTTCAGAATATGCATGTGCCATTTTCAATCCACCTACATCTGGACTAACAACTACTAAGTCGTTGTGTTTGCTGTACTTAAGATAGTCAAAGATAACAGGAGATGCATAGAGATGGTCTACGGGGATATCAAAAAAACCCTGAATCTGCTGAGCGTGTAAATCCATGGTTAGGATTCGATTTGCCCCAGCTGCTACTAATAGGTTGGCTACCAATTTGGCTGAGATAGGGACTCGAGGTTGGTCTTTTCTGTCCTGTCGAGCGTATCCATAAAATGGCATAACTGCAGTAATTCGATCGGCACTAGCCCTTCTCAGAGCATCAATAATAATGAATAGCTCCATCAGGTGATGATTAGTCGGGGGGCAGGAAGACTGTAAAACGAACACGTCCTCTCCACGGACATTCTCCTCAATTTTTGCAAATGTTTCCCCGTCTGGAAAGGCCTTGAGCATAATTTTTCCTGGCTCGATGCCTATTGTGTTACAAATAGAATCAGCTAAGGGTTGATTTGAATTACCAGCGAATATTTTCACTTCGTTTCAGTATTGGTTTGGGAAACTAAATTCTATTGCTTGGAATTCCGCAATAGGTGGAAAAAAGTAACAATTAAGCATCACCAATCAAGCGCATTCAGACAAAATAGATTATTTTTTATGATATTAAACAATGTGATTAGAGGAATATTAGAATTGTTCAAGGAATCGCTTATCGTTTTCATAAAAGAGTCGAATATCATTGATGCCATAACGAATCATTGCAATACGTTCAATACCAAAGCCAAATGCCCAACCACTCCATTCCTCCGGATCGTATCCGACATTTTCAAATACTTTTGGGTGTACCATGCCGCATCCTGCTATTTCGAGCCATTCTTTCCCCATTTTGCGAACAAGTGGGCTACTAAAGTCGATTTCCAAACTTGGTTCAGTATAAGAAAAATAATGTGGTCGAAAGCGGAGTTTTACTTCTTTGCCTAGTAGCTCCTTGAATACAAATTCTACGGTGCCTTTCAAGTCGCTTACTGTCACGTTTTTGTCGATATATAGGCCTTCGATTTGATGGAATGTCGGGTTATGAGTAGCATCAGCCGTATCTCGTCGATAAACGCGCCCAGGTACGATGATTCTTATAGGGGGAGGCATTTTCTCCATTGCTCGAATTTGTACTGACGAAGTGTGAGTACGGAGTAATGGGCGATCTTTAGTATTAATGTAAAATGTATCCTGAGTATCTCGTGCGGGGTGATCGGCTGGAGTGTTTAATGCATCAAAGCAATAGTATTCAGACTCGATTTCTGGTCCATCAGCGACCGCAAAACCAATTTTCCGAAAGCTTTTAACAATATCCGCTGTTACTTTAGTGAGTGGATGCTTTTTGCCGAGAGGTCGTCGGCGCCCTGGGGAGGTGAAATCAGTAGCTTGCTTTGGGGAATCTGCTGCTGCTTCTAATTCTTCTCGGCGTTGATTTAGTGTTTTGGTCAGTTCTGACTTAACTAAATTGATGGCTTTGCCTGCAGCGGGTCGTTCCTCTTTTGAGAGGCTGCCCATTTGTTTTAGTAAAGCAGTGAACTGCCCATTGGTTCCGAAGTATTGAATTCGGACATCTTCCAAATTATTCAAGCTTTCGGCAGTCTGTAGGGCTTCGAGCGCAGCAGCCTTAATAGGCTCAATTTGGTCGGTGAATGCCATTTAAATAAATAAAAAACGAGCGACCATTTAAGGTCGCTCGAAGAAAAAGTCAAACTTGCTTGTTGTTTAGCCTTTGGCTTCTAGTGCGCTCTTAGCGGTATTTACTAGTTCCCCGAATGCAGTTGAATCAGTTGCTGCTAAATCGGCCAACACCTTTCGGTTGACATCGACTTTGGCCGCTTTGAGTCCTTCTATGAATCTACTGTAAGTTATACCAGCTTCGCGTGCTGCAGCGTTGATTCGAAGGTTCCAAAGGCCACGAAATGTGCGCTTCTTATTTTTTCGGTCTCGATAGGCGTATTGTTGACCATGTTCGAGGGCATCCTTGGCATAACGATAGAGTTTGGATCGGCGAAGCCGAAATCCTTTAGCGGCCTCTAGTGTGCGTTTGCGACGTTTGCGGGATGCGGCTGCGTTTGTGGCTCTCATTTATCTAGAATATAAAACAGTAATCAGTGGGAAAACGGGAGATTTTCCAATACTCGGGAGTAGTCCGTCTTGTCAACTAAAGCAGAAGTCCCCAATTTACGACGACGTTTAGCATTTTTGCTAGCTAACAGATGTCGCTTTCCCGGGCGGCTACGTACAATTTTACCCGAACCGGTAATTTTAAAACGCTTTGCTACCGCTTTGCGTGTTTTGATTGATTTTGGTTTGCTTTGCATCTGTTATCATCCCTTTCCCCCCGAAAAGGCCGGGAAAAGTATTCAAATGATATCATTGAATCAAGCCATTTTCCTCTATATTATCAATTTTTTGTTGTGGAGTCTGCTTTGTAGAGCAGCTAAGAATACGTCCTGTTTTATATTATCAATGAATAAAAAAGAGATTTTACTAGTAACTGCACTAGGTTTAGGCCTTTTTTCAGGCAAAGCGGCAGATGAGGTTATCTTTGAGGATGCCAATTTTTCTAAGGAAGGTTGGAGTAATTATAGAGATATTGGAGACGGTTGGGAGGTGCGATCTCGTGATTTTGGAGAATTAGTTCAAGGAGTTGTTCAGGAGGTTACCGTTAAGGGATCTGGTGGAATTTTCTTGAGTTCCAAAACTGATAGCTTTGTTAGTGTTTTTCGGAGTGATGGGACTATTTATGCTATTCGCAGCAGAGATGGCAATCAATCATCAATTGGACAAGTTGAAGTTGATGGCAAAGTTGATTTAAGGGTTGGTTTCGATGGGGCATTTTTTATTTACGAGTATCGAAATACAGACAAATGGCTTCGACTTGGTAAGTCCGACATCGTTGGATTGGTCTCATATAAGTGTGGAATTTCAACAAATAGTCGCGCTGACGGTATGGGCAATTATCGAGTAATAAAACTCGAGTCGTTGCAGGGTGTTCGTTTTGGTTACACTAATACACCAAAGATCCCTGGTACTCCTTGGGTGGTGCATGACCCATTCCGTCCTCAGCCGCATCAGATTGATCCCGGAACTATTTCTCCGAGAAACAATCCTGGGACGCCTCCTTCGGATGCGATTGTACTTTTTGATGGATCCAATCTTGATGCATGGGAGAATAATAAGGGAGGCGCTCCAAAATGGGTTTTAGGCGATGGTTATTTCGAGTGCATGAAGAAATCGGGTACTATTCGGTCAAAGCAAAAGTTTGGTAGTGTGCAACTCCACATTGAGTGGGCGGCGCCTTCTGAAGTTAAAGGTAGTAGTCAAGGCAGGGGGAATTCTGGTGTTTTTCTGGCTGGTCTGTATGAGGTGCAAGTACAGGATAATTACGACAATCTTACTTATCCTGACGGTCAAGCTAGCTCACTGTATGGATTTCGGCCTCCGCGTGTTAATGTTACTCGCCCTCCAGGAGAATGGCAGGCGTATGATATTATTTTTGAGATGCCAGAATTTAAAGATGGTAAGCTCTTGAAAAAAGCTAAGATCACAGTGTTGCATAATGGGGTAGTTACCCAACATGGTGTTGAGATACCGGGCATTTTAGGTCACAAAAAAACCCAGCCTTATCGAGAACATGGTCCAGGTCATATTCAGTTACAGGATCATGGCAACCCGGTTCGATATCGCAATATCTGGGTTCGAGAGTTAAAGGCGATTCAATAGTTGTGGTTGATGAGAATCTGAAAGAAGTTTCTTTAGCCCTTGGGTTGGGTGATTTCAAACGTCATATTTTTCTCTGTGCGGATCAAAGCAACCCTAAGTGTTGCTCCAGAGAAACAGGACTGGAGTCTTGGGCTTTTTTGAAGAAACGACTTAAAGAGCTTGGTTTAGTTGGGGGTTGCCCTGAGGTTTATCGGTCTAAGGTTAATTGTCTTCGTGTT